>NZ_JBHTLS010000131.1:0-177635 GCF_042678845.1 Sphingobium olei
ACTATCAACATCCCGTTCTCGCCACTTGGTCAAACCACGCGGCCTCATAAAACTCCGGGATGAAAGGGGTCCTTTTTACACGCCGTTCACCCCCCGAACGGGGGGCCTATTGCACGCCGATCCTCACCTTGAACGGACCGTCCACCCATTACTGTGTGCTTGCCGCACCCGAATGATTGCAAACCGACATTCGGGAATTGCCAGCTTGTAATCCCTAACCAAATCAATCACTGATCAATATAGGATCTCAATTGGTATCAGATTTTGATCGATCTTTTGAAGAAGGCCCGGCTTCAAAAAGGGTGGTCGCAGACAACATTGGCAGCACGCTTGGGCATAAGCGTTCAGGCAGTGAAGCGGCTGGAGCGCGGTGTGGGCAGCCTCGAAACGGTCATGAGCGTCATGAGGGCGCTAGACTTTCATCTGATTGGAGCGGGCGAAGGCGACACCTTGGCCGAACAGCTAAAATCGGCACGATGCAAGCGCCGCATGTCGATCACGGGTGTCGCGTCGAAGGCGGGATTGTCCCGCGCGACAGTGTCAAGCCTTGAACAAGGCAAAGGCACGGTAGGCAGCTTGATCAAAGTGCTTGCAGTGGTGGCGCCCCGCGCTCGCCGCCGTGCGCCAGAGCGCGCATATTGGGGACAGGCGAACAAGGTCGATCGCGATAGCCGCTTCACGCCGCCGGAATTCATGGAAAGCATTTATGCGGCGTTCGGTCCTGTCGATCTCGACCCATGCGCCAACATTCACAGCCCCGTCATTGCCAAGCGTAAAATCCTGCTGACCGAGGGTGGTGATGGTCTGAAGGATGATTGGTCTGGCGATCTTGCCTTCGTGAACCCACCATTCTCGCAATTGCTTGTGTGGCTTCGCCGCGCCCATGAGCAATGGCGATTCGGAAACGTGAGGACCGTGGTTTGCCTGGTTCCGGTCAGAACGGACTCTGCCTGGTTTCACGAAACGCTGAGCGTCGACGCCGACATGTTTCTGCTGCGGGGACGCGTGCGTTTCCTGGATGCCGCGGGCAAAGGCCAGCACACGCCCTTTTCCCTGATGCTGGTGACGCTGGGCGCGACAAAGGAGCAGAAGCAGCGTTATGCGACGCTCGCTTCTGGCTATTGGTTGATGCGAAGCAAAGCCGTTGCTTGATCCCTTCTATAGCGCGTGATCCAAGCAGCATTGCGAACGGCCGGATGTCTAAAGCGCGAAGCTCGATTGTCTCGGCAAGGTAGGTACCTCCTCAACCTGGAACGTGCCAAAAGGCGGCGTGACGATCATTTCCTCCTCCGGCATCGCATGGCTTAGCCACTTCTGCGCATCCCGCCGCTCGATCATGGCTCCGTGGCGCGCCTGATAGCGGATGATCTCGGGATTGGCGTCAACCGTGATGATCCGGTAGCTGACCGGCCAGTCGCCCATGGCCGGCTCCCAGATCGCGGCGAGGTAGAAGAAGTTGCTGTCTTCACGATACGCGCGAAACTTCTTCTCTCCGTTACGGATGTGGAACTCGGACGCGGCAACGAGGCAGCGGTTGGCCGGGAAACGCTTTCCTTCCGCCCGTATAAATTCGTAGCTGACGCCATCGCTGAAGCGGGGATTGGAACCCCAGGCCGCCTCGATCATCTCGATCTCATGGCGGTCTTCCGGATTGCGGCGGATGATGGCACGACGGCTCGCAAGGGCGTCCATGTCGAAGGGCGTGGCTTTCGAGTCCATGGAGCGAACATACAGAGAACGGTCGGCAGGAGCAATCGATGTGCAATGACTACCGGCTGCTGGTCGATCTGGCCTCGATCGTCGAGGATTTCGACAACCTGTCGATCAAGATCACCATGCCGGAAGGGGCGCCCAATGTTCCCGCGCGCGAGGATATCCGCATCACCGACATGGCGCCGATCGTCCGGACTGCCGACGGCGCGCGCGGGACGGCGGAGCTCGTCAACCGTCGCTGGAGCTGGCCAGGCCCCAGGGGCAAGCCGGTCTACAATTTCCGCAGCGAGGGCCGGCAGTTTGAGTCGCATCGCTGTCTGATCCTTGCCGATGGCTTTTACGAGTTCACCGATCCTGCCGAGCGCAAACGGAAGCGTCTCGATAAATGGCTCTTCACCATGGCTGACCATCCATGGTTCTGCATCGCCGGCATCTGGCGCGAGAGCGCGGTGGGTGAAGCCTTCACCATGCTGACCATGGATGCCGGGCCCGACGTCGCCCCCTATCACCACCGCCAGATCATCCCCTTGACCCGCAACCAATGGGCCGATTGGCTGGACCCGGCCGTGCCTGCGAAGGATGTTCTGCACTGGCTTCCGCAGGGAAGTCTGCCCGTGACCCAAGTCCATGGCGCCCCGCCAGCGCAGGGAGCGCTCGTCCTGTGATGAGGGATGATCTGTCCCGCTTTGTCGATGCGCAGTCGGACAGCTACGACACCGCCCTTGCTGAAATTCGCTCAGGCCAGAAGCGCTCGCACTGGATGTGGTTCATCTTCCCGCAGCTGCGGGGCCTCGGCCACAGCGCGATGGCGCAGCATTATGGCATCGCCTCGCTTGATGAAGCCCGCGCTTATTTTGCCCACCCTGTCCTGGGCCCCCGCTACCGCACATGCGTCGAGGCTGTCGACGCGCTCGGCACGAACGATCCTGTCGCCGTCTTCGGCACGACAGACGCCATGAAGCTGCGGTCGTCCCTCACCCTTTTCGAGGCAGCGGAACCGTCGCCGATGATCGACGATGTGCTGAACCGTTTTTTCAACGGCAAACGCGATACTGCGACTCAGCAGATGCTCACGCTTTCAGCCAAGACAATGGATTGAAGCCAAGCATCGATAAAATTGTCACCTTGACGAATCTCGGTAGCGCGAGGAACATAAAGGGAACATTTGAGTCGATGTTGCCATGTCCGTCCCTTCGCCCCTTCACGCCTCATTGGCGGCCGATCCCATTGCAAAGCTGCGTGAAGCGGTCGTGCAGACGCGCGGCCCGTCTACCCCAAGCCTGCCCTTCGGCATTGGGCTCATGGACGAAAGACTGGCCAGCGGGGGCGTTGACGGCGCTGGTCTTCACGAGTTTGCCGCCGCCTCATCCAGTCTCAATGACGATGCCGCCGCCACGCTCTTTCTCGCCGGCATAGCCGCGCGATTCGCAGCAGACCCTGGCCAGACCGTCTGCTGGGCGATGACCGCTTTCGATCTGTATGCGCCCGGGCTCGAACAGGTCGGTCTTGGACCCGATAAGCTGCTCTACGCGCAGGGCCGCAAGGAGGTGGATGTCTTGGCCATTGCCGAGGATGCGCTGCGCGACGGATCGCTGGCCTGTGTGATCGCGGAAGTAAAGTCGGCTGACATGACCGCGACCCGGCGGTTGCAGCTCGCAGCCTCGGACGGGCAGACGCCGATGCTGCTCTATCGCCGCCACCGCACGCGCGAGCGCTGCCCCCTGTCCTCCCCTTCTTCCGCCATGACCCGTTGGCGCATCGGCTGCGCGCCATCGGAGCGTCTGCCCTGGCCTGGCGTTGGCCGCGGCCATTGGCAGGTCGAGCTTGTGCGACAGCGCAATGGCGATCCCTTTTCCCTCGAACTGGAGGCGTGCGATGCCAAGGGTCGCCTCGCTCTTCCTGCCGCATCTGGCGATCGAGCGGCTGCGCCGCGTCGAGCGGATGCACAGGACAGCGCCATCAGCCGCGCCGCCTGAGGCGGCGTCGCAACCGCGCTTTGCGGACCCCGTTGACGACAACCCGGGCGCCTGCTCCGTGCCACGCGGCGGTGGATGGCGGCCGGGTGCGCGTTGGGCGCGGGATGGAGCTACCAGTGGACGTCCGTCCCAGGCGGCGATCGACGCGCTGCCCGCCCATCAGCGGCCCACCATGCGCGAAATGGGGCGACGAAGCGAACATGCCGAACACCCATTCAAGGCCATGCCGTCCGACGAGGTGGGTGGCACGGCGTTGACGCCGTCACTCAGCTGGGCAACCCTCTGGAAAAAGCCAACCGTGCTGGTTCTGCGGACGGGGCAGCGCGATGTCATCACGGCTGCCTGCCCGGTGGCGCTCGACCTTGGCCTGCGGCCCGGCATGGTCGCGGCGCATGCCCGCGCGCTGGTCGCCGATCTTGAGGTGAGGGACGCAGAGCCGGAGGTGGATCGCGCCCTGCTCTATCGACTGGCACTCCATGCCGCCCGACACTGGACACCCACGGCAAGCATCTCGGGCGAGGACGGTCTTTGGCTCGATCTGACTGGCACAACCCACCTGTTCGGCGGGGAGGAGCGCTTCTGCCGTCGGTTGCTGGCGTTCCTCAAACGTCTTGGCCTGACCGCCCAGATAGCCATCGCCGGGACGCCCGGTGCCGCGCATGCGCTGGCGCGTTTTGGCCGCGAGGACATGATGTTGCTTGCCGCTGGGGAGGAAGCACAGGCACTCGCCGATTTGCCACTTGTGGCGCTCCGCCTTGAGCCAGACGCACTGGCCGCGGCGGCCCGGTTCGGCCTTGAACGCATCGCTGATCTTTATCCCATGCCGCGCGGTCCGCTCGCCCGCCGGCTCGGACTCAGGACAGTCGAGCGTCTGGATCAGGCGCGTGGTCTTGTGGCTGAGCCGATCATCCCGGTCGTGCCAACAGAGGCTCCGGTCGTGACACGACACCTTCTCGAGCCAATCGGAACGGCGGAAAGCATCACGCAGGTCATTTCCGACCTTGTCGACGATCTGGTGGCCGAGCTTCTCCAGCGCGGGATCGGCGCGCGCACGGCCCTGCTCACTGCGGTTCGGGTCGATGGGGAACCGCAGCGACTTGGCATCGGCGCCTCCCGCGCCACGCGCGATGCCAGGCACTTGAAGCGGATGTTCGGCCTCAGGCTCGCACAGCTGGAGCCGGGCCTCGGGATCGAGACAATGCATCTGGTTGTGCCGCATCACGAGCCGCTCGGCGCGGAGGCGGTGGGAGCCCTGCTGCAGACCTCCCGCAAAGGCCGGGATATCGCACCGCTGGTTGACCAGCTGAGCGCGCGTGCCGGGGAAGCGGCGCTGTTCCGAATGACGTCCCAAGAAAGCGATGTCCCCGAGCGCGCGGCCCGCCGCATTGCACCTTTGGATGCGCCTCAAGCCTGGCCATGCTGGAAGCGCCCGGTTCGGCTGCTGCGCCGGCCCGAGCTCTTGTCCAACGTGGTGGCGCTGATGCCCGACCACCCGCCGCGACGCTTCACCTGGCGCCGCCAAGATTATCACGTGGTAGCGGGCGACGGTCCCGAGCGCATCCACGGCGAGTGGTGGCGCACGGACCGCGAGCAATGGGCGGTGCGCGACTATTACAGGGTCGAAGCGGAGGGCGGTCAGCGCTTCTGGCTGTTCCGGCGCGGCGACGGCGTCGATGCCGAAACCGGGGACTTAAGCTGGCACATGCATGGGTTGTTCGGATGACAGCCGGCATCATCGCTGCAGCCACCTATGTCGAGCTGCAGGTTACCAGCCATTTCTCCTTCCTGCGCGGCGCGTCCTCGCCCGAGGAGCTGTTCTCGGCGGCGGCGCTCCTGGGGCACAGGGCCATGGCGCTAGCCGACCGGGGTTCGGTGGCAGGCGTGGTGCGCGGCTGGGCGGGCCAGAAGGCGACGGGCGTGCGGATGATCCCGGGCAGCCGGGTCGATCTTACCGATGGACGTGCGCTGCTGCTCTATCCCAGAACCCGAGCCGCTTGGTCGCGGCTGACGCGGCTGCTCTCGATCGGCAAGGCGCGCGGCGGCAAGGGCTGCTGCATTCTAGACTGGGCCGACGTCGCCGCCCATGCCGAAGACATGGTCGCGATCCTCGTCCCGGACATGCCGGACGCAGTGACCGGGGACCAACTGCGCGATCTACACGCCGTCTTTGGCGAGCGCGGCTTTTGCGCCCTTTCGCTGCGCCGGCGGCCGGATGACGCCGATCGGCTACATCGGCTTGATGCGCTGGCTCGCGCGCAGGGCGTTCGCTGCGTCGCCACGGGGGATGTCCTCTATCACAGCAGCGAGCGACGGCCATTGCAGGATGTCGTGAGCGCCATCCGCGAGCGATGCACCATCGATGAGCTGGGCTTCCGGCGCGAACGCTTCATGGACCGGAACCTCAAATCGCCGGCCGAGATGGAGCGGCGCTTCGCCGCCTTCCCAGACGCCATCCAGGCGAGCGCCGACATCGCCGCGCAGTGCAGTTTCGATCTAGGCGAAATCCAGTATCAATATCCCTATGAGGAGGTGATGCAGGGCCGCACCGCTCAGGAGGCGCTGGCGGCATTGACGGAGCAGGCCGCAGCCGTTCACTTTCCCGATGGCGTGCCGCAGCGTTACCGTCAGCAGATCGATCATGAGCTCAGACTCATCGCCGAGCTCGACTATGCGCCTTACTTCCTGACGGTCCATTCGATCGTCGCGGAGAGCAAGCGGCGCGGCATCCTGTGCCAGGGGCGCGGCTCGGCGGCCAATAGCTGCGTCTGCTTTCTGCTCGGCGTCACCTCGATCGATCCGATCCAGCACGAGCTGCTCTTCGAGCGGTTCGTATCGGGCGAGCGGCGCGAGCCGCCCGACATCGACGTCGACTTCGAGCATGAGCGGCGCGAGGAGATCATCCAGTGGATCTATGACAGCTATGGTCGCAACCGTTCGGCGTTGACGGCCGTCGTCACACGCTACCGCACCCGTGGCGCGGTAGCAGAAGTTGGCAAGGCGCTCGGCCTGCCCCGCGACCTGACCAAGATGCTGACCGGCCTGGTCTGGGGCTGGTCGATGGACGGCATTCCGCAGGAGCAGATCGAAAGCCTCAACCTGAATGCAGAAGACCATCGCCTGAAGCTCACGCTCGACCTTGCCCGCCAGCTGATCGGGACGCCACGTCACCTCTCCCAGCATCCCGGCGGCTTTGTCCTGACCCAGGACCGGCTCGACGATCTCGTGCCGATCGAGCCCGCGCGCATGGAAGACCGGCAGATCATCGAGTGGGACAAGGATGACATCGACGCCTTGAAGTTCATGAAGGTCGATGTGCTGGGCCTGGGTATGCTCGGCTGCATGAACCGCGCCTTCACCCTGCTCGAACAGGACAAAGGCGTCACAAAGACCATGGCCGACCTGCAGGACGATGACCCGCAAGTCTTCGGCATGATCCAGAAGGCCGATACGCTTGGCACATTCCAGATCGAAAGCCGGGCGCAGATGTCGATGCTGCCGCGCATGAAGCCGCGCGCCTTCTATGATCTCGTCATCCAGGTCGCGATCGTCCGCCCCGGCCCCATCCAGGGCGACATGGTCCATCCCTATCTGCGCCGCCGTGAGGGCAAGGAGAAGCCCGAATATCCAAAGCCGCAGCTTCGCGCGGTGCTTGAAAAAACGCTGGGCGTCCCCCTGTTCCAGGAACAGGCGATGAAGGTCGCGATCGTGGGCGCGGGGTTCACGCCGGTGGAGGCCGATCAGCTGCGCCGCGCCATGGCGACGTTCAAGCTCACCGGCGGGGTCAGCCACTTCTACGACAAGCTGGTCGGCGGAATGATCGCCAATGGCTACACGAGGGAATTTGCCGAGCGCACCTTCAAGCAGATCGAGGGGTTCGGCAGCTACGGCTTCCCCGAGAGCCACGCCGCTTCCTTCGCCAAGATCGCCTATGCGTCCTGCTGGATGAAATATCATCATCCGGACGTCTTCTGCGCGGCCCTCCTGAATGCCCAGCCAATGGGCTTCTATGCGCCTGCGCAGATCGTAAGGGACGCGCGCAACCATGGTGTCGAGGTCCGTCCTGTCTCGATCAACCACAGCCATTGGGACTGCACGCTGGAGCCGACGGGCGGGCGCTATCTGGCGGTGCGCCTGGGGTTCCGCAGTGTGCGTGGGTTGGCCAATGCCCATGGCGCGGCCATCGTCGCCGCGCGGGGTCCAGCGCCCTACGAAAGCGTCGAGGATGTCTGGCGGCGGGCCGGGGTGCCCCGCGCGGCGATCGAGCGCCTGGCTGAGGCCGATGCGTTTCATTGCCTCGCGCAGGATCGGCGGCAGGGTCTGTGGAAGGTGAAGGGCCTTGGCGAAGCGCCCCTGCCCCTGTTCGCTGCGGCCGATGCCCGCGCCGGCCTCTTCTCGCCCGAGGGACAGGAACCCGATGTCGCATTGACCCGGATGACCGCTGGCCGCGAGGTGGTCGAGGATTATCGCTCCACTCAGCTGTCGCTACGCGGCCATCCCCTGCAATTCCTGCGCACCGACCTCGACGCCATGCGGATCGTGCGCTGCGCCGATCTTCCCTCGATCCGTGATGGTTGCAACATCGAGGTCGCAGGCGTCATCCTGGTACGCCAGCGGCCCGGCTCTGCCAAGGGCGTGCTGTTCGTCACCATCGAGGACGAGACCGGGGTTGCCCAAG
This sequence comes from Sphingobium olei, assembly GCF_042678845.1. NCBI lineage: Bacteria > Pseudomonadati > Pseudomonadota > Alphaproteobacteria > Sphingomonadales > Sphingobiaceae > Sphingobium > Sphingobium olei. Next base: position 8,365 of record NZ_JBHTLS010000131.1, read on the forward strand.
GCATCCTCTGGCCCGACCAGTTTGAGACTTACCGCCGGCAGGTCATGTCCGCCTCGATGATTGCGATGCGGGGGCGGCTGCAGAAGGAAGGCGAGGTCATTCACATCATCTGCGATCGCATCGTCGATCATGACGCGATGCTGCGCTCGATCGGGCGGATGGACTTTACCGTTGCACCAGGCCGCGGCGATGGCGCTTCGCACGGCGGCGGGCCCGATCCGCGAGACCCGGCGTTCCCGAGCGGCCGCACATTGTCCTCGCCGCCGTTTACGACGCGCGCCCTGCAGGATGAGCTGCTCCCCATCCGCAGCCATGACTTCCACTGACATGACGGTAAGCCCGGCAGGAACGATCACGCGCGCTCTGGACGTCCTGCGCGAGGCGGCGGCCATGAAAAGCCAGGCGCGCACGCGCGGGGTCGCGCTCGCACTCTGGGTGCTGCGTGGCCATTGCCCTGACGAATGGCTGGTCGCCTTCTGGGATGCGGCTGGCTCGGATCATGAGATCGGCCGCAGCCAGGGCATGCACGCAGCCTACAACGGCATAGTTCGCCAGGTGCGGACCCGGGGCGGTCTGTCACAAGCGGCTGCGCCCCTGCAATTGGCAACGGTCGGCCCTATATCTTCATGAGCGCCATGAGCCCGACCTTCCCCCGCAGAGCCACACGATGGCTTGAATGATCGCGATGTTCGATCTGTTCGACACACCTGCCGTTCCTGGGCTCGCTCTGCAGGAAGCCGTGCTCACCAAAGCGGAGGAAGCCGCGCTCATCGCGCATATCGATGGCAGCGACCTCACCCCCTTTCGCTTTCAGCAATGGACGGGGAAGCGCCTCACCTATTCTTACGGCTGGAACTATGACTTCGAGCATGTCCGCTTCGCACCCGCCGAGCCGATGCCGGACTGGCTCCTCGACGTGCGAGGGCGCGCCGCTATGTTCGCCGGGCTCCCAGCAGACGATCTCGTCCAGGCGCTGCTGATCCGCTACGATCCGGGAGCCGGCATCGGCTGGCATAAGGACCGGCCGGTGTTCGAGCATGTCGTGGGCCTCTCGCTCGGCAGTGAGGCCGTCCTGCGCCTGCGCCGCCGGAACGCCGCCGGGTTCGAGCGGGCCAAGGTCGCGCTGCCCCCGCGCTCTATTTATCATCTCTCGGGCGAGGTGCGTCACGTCTGGGAGCATAGCATCGCGCCAATGGAGGTGCCGCGCTGGTCGATCACCTTTCGCAGCCTATCGGACAAGGGCCGCATGGCGTGAGCGCCCGCTCCTATCCGACGACGCCCGACGGGCGTTACTTTGTCGTGCGCGGGCGGCTCTGGCGCGCGAGCAATCCCGCGCTCGAGCCAGAAGCGCGCGAGCGTCTGGTCAAGGAACTGATGGACGCGCGGCGTGCCGTCGGCGCGGCCAAACGCAAGGGAGATCATGCTGCCGAAACCGCTGCGCATGAAGCGGTCGATCGCGCTAAGGTGGCGCTTGGCGAACGCGGCCCGGTCTGGTGGGACGATGGCGCGCCAGACCTCAACCGCCATCTCGTACGCACGGGTTCCTATGCGAATTGGTACGCGAGCCTGCCCGAAGAAGAGCGCTAGGCCTTCCGTTTGCGCGGCGGCTTGTCAACCAAATCCACGACGACCGGCGCATGGTCGCTGGTTTTCTCCCAGCCGCGCGGACGGCGATCGACCTCCGCCGAGACGAGCCGCGCCTTCGCCTTGTCGTTGAGCAGAATGTGGTCGATCCGCAGCCCCGCATCGCGCTCGAACGAATTGCGCCAATATTTCCAGAAAGTGTAGATGCGCTCGTCAGGATGAAGATGCCGCAGCGCATCAGTCCAGCCCTGATCGAGCAGTTGGGCGTAGGCGTGGCGGACTTCCGGCGCGAACAGCGCATCGTCGCGCCAGCGTTCAGGCACGTATACGTCGAGATCGGTCGGCATGGCGTTGAAGTCGCCAGCGACCACCACCGGCGCATCGAGCGAGACGAGCGTCGAAAGATGTTTGTGCAGGCGATCGAACCATCTCAGCTTGTAATCGAATTTGGGCCCCGGACGCGGGTTACCGTTGGGAAGATAGAGGCCGGCGATGAGAACGCCTTTGACCGCCGCTTCTATATAGCGGCTCTGCTGATCGTCCGGTTCTCCCGGAAGGCCGCGCCGCGTCTCGTGAATTTCGCCAACGCGGCTCAATATGGCGACCCCATTCCAGCTTTTCTGCCCCAGCCAGATCGCTTCATAGCCAAGGTCCCGAATGGCTGGTTCAGGGAAGCGCTCGTCAGGCGCCTTGAGCTCCTGAAGGCAGACCACGTCCGGCTCGGCCATGGTGAGCCAACTCAGGAGCACATCCAGCCGGCCGTTGATCCCGTTGACGTTGTAGGTCGCGATCTTCACAACGATGAAAGTCGGCTATTCAACGGAACCGGCCCGCCCCTACCGGCCCCACACCCTCGCGCCGTGGGAACGGAACTTAGGCGAGCGCTGGTGTGTGGACTGCAAACAGTCATTAAGTTTGGACGGAGCGCTGTCCTCAATATACTGTCCGCCGTCAGCGCCAATGGCACAGATTTGAGGTTGTGATTTAAGGAGGGTTGGGGCTTCGTCGTAGTGACGAAGGAACGAAGATGAAGCCCCAACCCTCCTTGAAAAAATCGCCGGCAAAGGCCCCTGCTGAGCGTGTTGTGAAGGATATTCGGCGGCAGACGCGTCGCCATTTCTCGGCCGAGGACAAGATCCGCATCGTGCTCGATGGGCTGCGCGGCGAGGACAGCATTGCGGAGCTGTGCCGCAAGGAAGGCATCGCCCAGAGCCTGTACTACACCTGGTCGAAGGAGTTCATGGAAGCGGGCAAGCGGCGCCTGGCCGGCGACACCGCTCGAGCCGCGACCACCGGCGAGGTGCAGGACCTGCGCCGCGAGGCCCGCGCCTTGAAGGAATGCGTGGCGGACCTGACGCTCGAAAACCGTCTGCTGAAAAAAAGCATGATCGCGGATGGGGGCGACGACGAATGAGGTATCCCGCATCCGAGAAGCTTGAGATCATCAGGATCGTCGAGCAGTCGCACCTGCCTGCCAAACGCACGCTGGACCAGCTCGGCATCGCCCGCCGGACGTTCTACCGCTGGTATGATCGCTACCTTGAAGGCGGGCCGGAGGCGCTGGAGGATCGGCCATCGGCGCCGAGCCGAGTGTGGAACCGCATCGGCGGCGACATCCAGGACCAGATCGTCGAACTGGCGCTGGAAGAGACCGATCTGAGCCCCCGCGAACTGGCGGTGCGGTTCACCAACGAGAAGCGCTACTTCGTGTCGGAATCCACGGTTTACCGCCTGTTGAAGGCTCATGATCTGATCACCAGCCCGGCCTATGTGGTGATCAAGGCGGCGAACGAGTTCCATACCAAGACCACCCGTCCCAACGAGATGTGGCAAACCGACTTCACCTACTTCAAGATCATCGGATGGGGCTGGATGTACCTGTCGACCGTGCTCGACGACTTCTCTCGCTACATCATCGCCTGGAAGCTGTGCACCAACATGCGGGCCGAGGACGTGACCGACACGCTGGACCTCGCCCTGGCGGCCTCCGGCTGCGACAGCGCCACGGTGCTACACAAGCCCAGGCTGCTCAGCGATAACGGCCCCAGCTACATCGCGGGCGAACTGGCCGAATATATCGAGGCCCGGAAGATGAGCCATGTGCGCGGCGCACCGTGCCATCCCCAAACCCAGGGCAAGATCGAGCGCTGGCACCAGACCCTGAAGAACCGCATCCTGCTGGAAAACTACTTCCTGCCTGGCGATCTCGAAGCCCAGATCGAGGCCTTCGTCGAGCACTACAACCACCAGCGTTACCACGAGAGCCTGAACAACGTGACGCCCGCCGATGCCTACTTCGGCAGGGCACCAGCCATCATCCAACAGCGTGAAAGGATCAAGCGACAGACCATCGAGCATCGGCGCTTGCAACACCGCAAGCTCGCCGCCTAACATCCACCCCCAGACGAGGTCCGCACTCCGCTAATCTAAGCCGCGATCTGTGCCGAATGTTCTGACGACGGACAGTTCACCATATGATGACAGAGCTTGCTTGATATATTTTTTTGAACCAAAACTAAGCAGCTGATCGTTATCTAATTCTTTGACTAAGTCTGATCTATTGATACTCTCGTAGAAACTGGATACGTCCGTCCGGACGCAAAACTGTCGAAATCCATTGTTTAGCTGGTCGAACAATTGAGAGACGATCGCACGCCGATTGCCAGCTTTGAGCTTATAAAGTCTGCTGATGTTGTGCTGAATCTGCTTTCCTATGAAATACGGTCTAGGATCGGCGGGGAGAGTGTAGAGGGTAGTCTCATCGGGACCGCTACGCTCAACTAATTGAAGCTGATAACCATCGAGCACCTGCTGAGCGATATCCGCCATCGTGGTATCAATGAGGGTCTCGCGGTTCGCTCGTTCTGCCCGCAAAGCCTCGCGCAGAGGATGGAGAATAACGTTCAAAGCATCGTCTGCAAGTCCCACATGAGCCTTGCGCGCTGCCCTCACCGCTGCCGACGCTGCTGTGATTCTCGCACTGGCGTCAACCAACAATTGAAAGTACGCCCGATCGACGTTGCGACCCCGCCGGTTTTCAATATCGTAAACCCGTCGAAAGTTCTGCGCCGAGAAAGTCTGGTCTAGCATTTGCTCCCCCTTGCAAACCCTAGCGGTCTTCGAGGCAGTTGCAATAGATGGGGCGTCCCAGTTCGTTGCCAAAACCTGATCGCATCAGTTGTGCGCCTGCTGCCTCCAGGCACAATCCGGGCGAACCCCAAATCAACAGCATTGACTCTCAAGGGGGCTGCCCTCACCGTAACCTTTTTTGGTCCGCTTGTGGCCACTCCCAAGTCGACTATGTGAAGCCTAACCGCGACTGGCGCATCGCGCGGCTCACCTGAAGCACCTCTGCCTGCTTGTATTGGCGCCATCCTATAGCGAGTTCTCGAGTTCCGGCCACAACTTCTGGATCTTACGCTTAAGCGCCCGGCGGAGGGAGGCAAGCTCCCGCCGTGACAAACCAAGGTGGTCGGCAAGTCGCTGACCGCGCAGGTCAGCATCGATGGCCTCGATCAGTTTTTCATAGGCGGGTTGCTGCGACAGCCTTTCCAGCACATCCGCACACAGCATTCGTACCCGCTCGATTTCCTGGATTTCATCGGCGGAGGCAACGGTATAGCGATTGCCGGCCAGCGCGATCTCCTCCAGCGGCATATAGTCGACCTGCACCTTGCGCCGCGCTCGCCCGCGCGCCGCCGTCGACCATTTGCTGCGCATGATCTCAACCAGCGTCTTGTCGATGGTGACGCCTGATGGGCATGCGCGAGTGCCGAGTGCGGCGCCCAGCGCATCGTGCAGCAGATCATTAGCTTCACCATGCACATAGCCGGGGAAACTGCGGGCCACACGGATGAGCTCGGCATAGGAAAATTGGGCCGATGCCAGCAGCTGGCGTATTTCCTGCTGGGTGAGCGGCCGGCTCGCCTGAACCGATGGAGGCGTGCTGCTGACCGACATTCCCGCTCCTACCTGCTCATGCGCCGAAAGGAATTTTTGCAGACAACTGTCCGCGTTTTTTCGCATCGGCGCATGAACATGTAAGACCCCCTGCATCTATGTGCACGGGGAGCCACCAGCCATCTGTCCAGATGGCAGCCCCCCCGACATGGCGGCCATTTTATGCCGGGGGTTTTAAGGTCCGGTTATCGCATCAGCGACGGTCAGCATCCGTTGACAGAAAATCCCGCGCGCGTGAGATCGCGCAGTCCCGCACAGCGGCGACGCCAGGCAAATTCCATGCGCTTCTGCTGCGCCCAGTTGCCGATCCAGTTGGGATGCCGGCGACCATGGCGCTTGTCATGGCGCCAGTAACGGGCGGTCACGATGGCGTGCATATGGGGCTTGATGATCCACTCCCCATCGTCGCCCTGAACAGAGTGTATCGCCCAGGCGACTGCAGCGCCCTGCTGCACCAACTGGCTGTGCAGAAATCCTTCACAGAGCCAGCGCCAGTTCTCCGGTCGCACGTCCAGCGGGATTTCCATCATGACGTGCCATGCCGCCACGGCGGTGGGATCGCCCGTCGCGACCGCCACGGCGTCCGCCTCCGACCAGATCGTGTAAGGATCGCTCACCGCCCAGAGCGGCGCGCTGTTCGGCAGCAGCAGAGCCGAACCCTTGAGTTCGAACCGCCGCTCAGCAAAGCGGGCAGGCATGGGACCGAACCGGTCGACAAGGTCGCTATGGCGCCAGATGTAAGCGACATTGGCGACAGCCGTCTTATAGGCGGGGACACGCCCGCAATATTGCCACTCTTCCGAAATCGGCCTGACCTTAAAATCCGGCCATTCTATCCGGGATATGCTTCGGGGACGGATTACCAGCTCGCGGCGGGCGTGACGAAGTTGATCTTGGGTGATGAACATATTGGTCTCCTGAAACGCCAGCGCCGCCCACAAGGGGCGGCGCTGGCGGGCGTCCTGACGACGCCGAAGGGATTGAGATGATGGCTCAGCTGGTGACCCTGATCCTCTCGGCCGGGATGGCATCGGCAAGGGGCTGCCGCGCCGGCACGAAGCTGTTGCCCGTCAGGTCGAGCCCATCCATGTCCGCAGCCGTCTTGCGCCAGCGTGCCCATGCGATCTGCTCGCCCCGGGCCAGCAGGTGACGCGGCGGCAGCTTGTCGCTCACCAGTTGGTTGCGCTCGTCGATGCGCCAGCGCCGGCCACCCTGCAGCAACTCGACCGGCGCCCGATCGCTCGCGGCGAAGAGCTGACAGCCCGGCAGCCATTCGATGGAGAGCGGCTGGAGCAGGACCAGCGACACCAGGCAGGGCTCCGGGGATTCCAGCTCATCAAATGTCAGATGCAGCATGTCCTTCTGCATCTCGGCCGCGAGTTCAGTCAGATGAACGACATCGTCAAATTCGCGCGGACCGCTGGTGCAAAAGGACATGGTGTGGCGAGCCGGCTCATAGGGCGGATAGCCCATAAGCGTCCGCAGCGCGAACACCCAGGCCTGACCGCGTGCGAGATAGGGATGTGTCATTCAGATACTCCAATGTCATGTTGTGCTGACGGCCTGTCGGCCGGGGATTTCTTTTTTTTCCGCTCTTTCACGGATCCCGATTTCACCTGACTTCATTCAGGCGGCGCCCGGCGCCCCTTCCACCAGATGGATGCTGCTGCGGCGGTGCATCCAGGCGCGTGTGGCCTGTTCCGCGTCGGCGCCGACATGCTGCGCCTGCCGCAGAAAATGCAGCCAGGTGCCGATCGCCTCGGTCGCCAGATCCGCTCGCACGGCATCGAGGCGACCCGTTCCCCAGTTGCTCAGCAGCGTATCCGGCATCATGCTGGGCGCCGTGGCGACGTTCTCCGGTGCAGCGCTGGGGTTGATCGAAAGGTCCACGACATTGTTGCGGAGCACCCGCGCAAGCCGGACCATGAAATGATGGGCGATCGTCGGCTCCGCATGGGCGGCCGCATCGATCAGGGGTGGGACGACATGCTGATCGATCTCCCAGCCGATCAGCGTGTTGGCCATGGGCAAGCGATCAGCGAGCCAGAGGAGCAGGCTTTGCTCCTTTTTGCCAGCCGCGATGGTGCCTGCTTCGCTGCTGAAGCGCCAGCGAGCGCCGCGGCGCGTGGCGATCATCAGCCCGGCGCCGATCAGATGCGTGCCGGGCAAGGTTTCGCAATTGGCTGGGGGTATCGTGACGGTAGCGACAGCAAGGGAAACAAAGGTGATAGGTTCTTCAGTCATGGACATGTCCTGATAAGCAGGCGCACGCCATCGTCTCCGAAATCAGCCGGAGCGATGCGCGCGCGCGAATGGGTTCTGGGTTGAAGTGGTGAAGTCGGCCTAACGGGTGGCGAACGCGGCCTCGTCCTGCTCTTTGCGCAATCGCAGTTCCGCGTCGGCACGAGCGGCGTCGGCCCGCAAGTATGGCGCACGGGATCGCGCCCACAGCGCGGGACGGCAGGTCGCGAATGGCAGCAGGTGCCGCAGCTTCGGTTCCTGCTCGATCCAAAGGCTGAGATCGGCCAGCGGCAGCGCGATCAGCCGCTCGTCTCCTTGCCGCCAGGCGATGGCATGCAGATAGACAAGGTAGCTGGCCAGCACATCCTCCCGCACATATTCTGCGATGGCTTTCACATCGCCGCGCCGCCAGAGATCACCGACGTCGCCACCCGACGTGCTGGTTTTAACCGGGATGGACAGCGCAGCGCATAGCTCGGCGAGCGATGATCCCCGCCCGCCATAGGCGTCAAGGAGGTCGAGATGCGCCACGTCATAGCGGCCTGCATCTGCGATCCGGGCGATGTTGCGCAGGTCATAGAGCCCCTGTCGCTGGGCTTGCAGCCGCAAGACCTGGGCATCGAAACCGCGACCGTTCAGCGTCACCGCCATCGAGCCGGGCGGAAATAGCGCGTCAGCGCTGCGCAGGAAATGCGCCTCCTGCCCTTCATGGCAGATGAAGGTATCGAGCGAAAAAGCATAGCGACCATCGGACCGGGAGGCGGTGAGGAAGGCGCCGGCGACCGGCTTGTGCCGGGGCCAGGGCGGGAAGCTGCCGTCCGGCATTTCCTGATCGACGACCGTCTCCAGATCGAAAGTCACAACATATTCATGCGGATATTGAAGCGGTGGACGCTGCCATTGGCGCATAGCGTTTCTCCGTAGCGTTGCGCGCTGCCGGACGGCAGTCGCGAACCGGAGCCGCTGGGGCGGCATCATGCCAATTTTCCCCAATGATCTCCGATCACGGAAATGCGTCATGGACGGGTCTAGACGGCCCGCCCGGAGTCGGTGCCTTTTCCACAGCGGGTGCATGGGAAAGCCCGTCACCGGGAGAGCGCAACCATCCCAATCCAGCACATTCAGCGACGACGCTGTTTCGCCGCGTGCCGATGCACGCTTTTTCAAAAGGAGAATATCGTGACTTGCGACCCCAACGACCTCACCACCGCCGATATCGACGCGCTATGGGCGCGCGATCCTGACCGCAGGGGACCGGTCCTCATAACGCTCGGTCTCGATATCGAAGAACTGCCGCTCTGCGCCTTCTGCCCGATGGCCCGCTGGTACGTTCAGGACGATGCGGTCTACGCCTTCTGCAAGGAGTATCGCGACATTAAATATACGGGCGCCGGTAAGGGCGTGTCCTATTGCGACGCCTATGTGATCACGATCAACGACCCGGCTCGCGAGGCGTGATGCGCGGGCGTATCAATGGCGCTGCCTCGACCTTCCGGTCAGCAGGCCGCACCTCAGTCTGCCCGCGTCGTGGCCAGTGGTCGTCATCGTCCCGCGCCGCGATCCTGTCCGCACGCCGCGCCTCATGCAGCCACGCGGCAAGGGGATGGCGGCGGGACGGTGCAGGCTCGGCGCGGACCTTCGACCGGTCCTCCGGCTGCAGCGACGAAGCCGAGGCGGCAAGTGCGGCGGCAGCCTCACGCCCGATCCTGGCGATCTGTGCCACCTCGCGAACCCGGTCTTCGGCGATCCTCTCCAGCGCTGCCTGAGCCTCGACCGTTAGGATATCGGCCTGTTCAAGGCCATGGCGCCCCAGCAGCTCGGCCTCCACCCGGCGCTTGCCGTCCCGCTTCTCGATAGCACGCCGCTCCGCGATAATTTGCGCCATCAGGCGTGCAAGCGCCCGACGCCGACGATCCTCCTCTGCTGCGTTGGCGACTGCCCGCTGCCGTGCCTTCTCGGTTTCGACCCTTTCCGCCTCCCGCTTTGCATGGGCTTCCAACGCGTCATCGACACGCTCGATTGCGAGGGAAAGTGGCTCTGCGTCGAACAGACGAGTAGCCGGATGGATGACTGGGATCGACGGCGTCTGCATAACAGGGAGTGACCGGCGTAGCGGCAAGGCCGATGGCAGTGTCGGCCGGCTGCGCGCCATGACCGGAGGTGTCATCACAACCCCGTGCGTCCCGTGCATGCGCACGCGCGGTTGAACGACGGACAACGACATATTCGGCAGCGGGACTGCGGCTGACGCTTGCCGCAACGGCAATCGCAAATTTGCGATTTTGAACGACGGGGCCGCGACAGATGGGACCGTGCGCGCCAGGACAGAGGGGATGACGGCCGCGATGGTTTCCAGCGGCGCCAGCGTAGCGGGCTTGTCAATGGATGCGGTCGTCACCGAAACGGCGGGCACCTCTACCCGTATCGGCAACTTCGTTTCTGGAATGACGATCGGCTCCGGCAAAGGCCGGGAAGGCATGGTGATCATCGATATCTCGGCGTTCAGGACCGTCGCCATGATCCGCCGCGGGATCTGGCGTGGGAGAACAGGCATACCGGCCCAGCGACGCCTGATGCCGCGCGCCAGTTCCTGTTCCCGCGCCAGCGCCTCGTCCACATGGCGCAAATCCTCGTCGAGCAGCGCCGTCTCCGAGCGGATCACCCGTTCGAAATTTTCCTCGTTCTTCGCAATGTGATGGCCGTTGCGGGCCATGCTGGTCAGCATGCCGCACAGATGCACTTGCGGTTCATGGACGAGACCGCGGGCTGCATTGCTCTTCGCCGTATAAGGCTGGTTGATCCCACTCTCATACGAGCTGATCGTCATCGCCGACGCATATATCTCGCGCATCAGCCGCATGGCCTGCGGATTATCCAGATCGGTGCGCAGCATCTCCCCCACCTGCCACTCATGGTCGCCGGTGCGAGCCATCGGACGGAAGCTGAACAGGATGTGGAGGTGCCAGTTGCGTTCGTCGCCCTCTTCCGGCGGCGCATGCAGGGTGACGACATAGGGCAGGTTGAAGCGGCCCAGCGCCTCCTCTGCCCAGACTAGGCCCGTGCGCATCATCTCATCCGGCGTCTGGCGATAATCGGCCGCCATGATGGCGTGCATCATCAGCTTGGCATTTTTCTGCGCGCCCCAGTTGACCTGCTCCAGATGATCGAAGGCGCACAGCGCCTCGTCGATATCCTTGCCGACATTGGAGACGAAATAGGGTCGGCCCGCCGCATCCACGTCGGCGCCGTTGAAGACATATTTGACGACGCGCAACGACACGCCCGCCCCTGCGGTCTTGCGCGAATAATAGCGGATGCGCACGAACACGCCGCGTTCGCCCTTCCGGTCCAGCACGATGCCGCCATATTTGGGCAGGGCGCGGCTGGCATAGGGCCAGTCTCGCTTGCGCTCTTTGGGCGGTTGGCGCCCGACCTTCTCCGGTCGGACCTTCGTCCTGATCAGCCGGCCCCATTTGCGGCGTTGCTGCTCGGCCTCCTGAAATTCGATCCTGAGATTATTTTCCGCCAGCAGATAGTCGCGGCGCTGGTCGCGCCGCAGCTTTTCCTCCGCCCGCATCTGCAGGCGCTGGGACGCGGCATCCAGTTTCTTGGCGACGAACGGGTTGGCGGTGTCCGCTGTTAGCACGGACAGGCGGCCGAAATTGTCGGCGATCAGCGCTGGCACATAGACGTGCGACTTCCTTAAAGTGGATTGGGGGGCGGCTTGAACCGCTATGCGGGAGGGAGACGTTTTCGCCATCGGTGAAACATTTCTTGCGCCAGTCTTCAGCCCCCCAATCCTACCCCCTCCCTTTGACCGAACATTCCCTGAGTCAGGGAATGTTTCGAGGCCCGAATCTCCGATCCTGCCGCCTGTCAGCCAGACAGGAGCATGAGACATGACATCGCAAATTTACGATAAGGCCGATGGCCAGCCGGACATCGACCGCATTCTGGGCGATGCGGACGCCCGCATCGCCGAATTGGGTGAACAGCGCGCCGCCCTAGCAGAGCGCAGGCGCCGCCTCATCGAGCCCGCCTATAAGACAGTGGCCGCCAATCCGACCGACATGCACCACAAGATCACGCTCGGCGCCGTGATGGTGAATGCTGGCATGCGCGCTTATGACGCCGATGCGCTCGCCGGCCTGCTGGCCGGCACGGGTTATCATATGCTCGCCCTCGCCGACGAACTGGTCGATACTGATCCGGCCGCATCCCTGGGCACGATCCTGATCCGTCTGCTGGATGGGCAGGAGCGAGAACTGGCCGCACGCGGCCTGTTCCTGACCTGGCAGCGGCGGCTTGTCATCTATGCCGAGGACCGCGTGGAATGGCTGGCGCGGGACGAGGACTATCGTCTCGAAGGGGCATGGCGTCACGAACCGATGACGGCGGATCAGCGCTGGCTGGTCCGCGTCACCTGCCGCGTCCGTCATCTCGACCTGCCCGGCGACCTGCGCCGGGGAGAAGCGGCCGACTGGCTGGAACAGAACGGCGCGAACCTCAGCTACAAGGCGTTCGTAGCATGAGCATGTTCAGGTGGAGCGATCGTCACGGCGTCGATCACGATCTGGCTCACTACCAGCCCATCATCGACGAAGTAAGCGCGATCGAGGCGGAGGTGGATGGCCAATTGACCGGCCTGGAGAGCGCTGATCGCGCAGTGCGGGATCGAGCCCGCGCCGCCATCGACGAACGTCGGCACCGGCTCGTTCAGCTCCATGCGGACATCCTGCGCTGGAACAATCACGCCGAAGCCGAGACGCGAAGCGCCGCAACCGCACTGGCCGGTCAGATCGATGCGCTGAGCACCGCGCTCAAGGATATGCGTCTGCTGGTGGGGCTGCATGACGAGCATGCCCGCCTTCTGCACGACAGCCGCGATGCGCCTGACCAGCGGCAGGCTACCCTTGCCGGCCCGGCCACTCCGCGCCAGATGCTGGCGCTTGCCCTGACGCATGGCACGATGAAACCGCAGACGCCGACCCGCGCCGAGGCCTGGGCCTGGCTGATCAGCCAGCCGCGCTTCCATCGCAGCCCGGTCAGTGACGGCGGCTGGTTCGCCTGGGTGGATCCCGCCGGTCATAGCCATCGCCTGCACGATCCGCTGCCCATCGAACGCATGGGCATCACCCTTCTTGTGGAACTGGAAGCCATGCGGAACGAGTTGCGAGCGGAGCAGCCACTCGAAACGCTGTTCCCCAAGGTCGAGCGCGGGCTCGCTTTGTTGGACATGGTTAACGTCCTAAAAGCAGATCTGGAACGGTTCGATCGTGAGGCTGAGGCCCGCGATCTGGCCGCGTGCAAGGCCTATGCCACCGACTGGCGGTCACGGAGGACGATGTCATGACCGCCCATTACAGCCCCCATTATGGTGAGCGGCTGTCTCAGGTGCAGGAAGCAGCCCTGCGCCAGGCCTTTGACGGCGTCCTGATCACGGGCGACAAGGTGGTCGACAGGATCGAAGCCATGGGCCGCCTCGACATTCTTGACGCACTCGGCCTGCAATCGGCGGCGACGCCGCAGGAGCGGGCCCGGCGACTGCAGGCACGGCTGACAGCCACGAACCGCATGAACTGGCCGGGCCTGCGGGATGATCTGCATGGCCAGCACAAGGTGGTGACGGATCTGCTCGATGCCCTCCGCGCCGCCCCCGGTGCGGTGCCCGCCCCCGATCCAGCGATCGTGGCGAAGCTCTGGCTGATGAAGGGCTTTGGCAGGGACGGCGACATCATCACCGTCAACGGCGTGCCCGTGCCCGCCAGTGAGGAGCAACTGCGCTATTTCGTCGTGCTGCGATACCGGCCTCTGTTCAGCCCGCTCGCCGATCCCACTGGCATCTATCGCGGCGATGCGGACTATGATCGTACCCACACCACCGATACGTTGCAGGCGCGTATCATCTTGGTCAGCACGCGCAGCTATCTCGACAGCCTGATTGCCCTTCAGACCGGAGGGTTCGAGCTCTTCGTCGCCATCTGGCTGCGCCAAATGGACAGGGCGGACATGCTCATCCGGCAGATGGCGCAGCAGGATCTGCCGCCCTGCTATGCGCGCAGCCGCATCAGGAACAGGGCGATCTGCCTGCGCCTCTCCTGCGCCGTCATGAACGAATATGAGCGCGGGTTCGATCTGCTCTTCGCCTTGCGCGCAGAGTTGGGCGTCACGCACAAATCCGTCCGGCAGGCCCTGCGATCCTCTTCATCAATGACCAGGCTCCAGACCGCGCCGAACGCTACCGGTCGATATGCTGCCAGCGCCGCAGGGCATATCCGGGTCATTCACCCGACCATGAACGAGGCGCCACCTAAAGCTGGGACTGACCTCATCCATGCGCAGGTGGACAGTGCCTTTATGCACGCTGCGCTCTTCACCGGACGGAACCCACGGGTACGGCATGACAATGGCCGCAATGGCCGGCCTATTCGCTTCTACCGCGGCGTGGAGCCGGCGATGATCCTGCCCGTCATGCTGATCCAGATGGTGGAGAGCATGGCCGCCCATGAAGGGCCGTTCTGGATGCGGGGCGTGCCCAAAAATGCCGGCAATGGCTATCGCCTTCCAGACCGGCGGTCGTTCGACGTGATGAGCCTCGCCACGATCATGGCGATCCCGATCTGCCTGTCGAGCGCTCGCGCCATAGCTGGAGGCACTGGACCGCAGAACGACGATCAGTGGACGAGAGATACTACCCGCACTCTCCTCACTCCCTCGCCCACGCAAGTGGATGCCGGAGTAGAAGACGACCAGGACGACATGGACCGGCGGATGGCGACAGGCGAGAAAGCCCAGAAGACTATCGATCCGGCTGAGGGGCAATTCGCCGACCGATTCAAGAACGCCTATGGCGATGCGCGCAAGCGCGCGCGGTCCTGCGCACCGGCGACAGGAGAGCCCGGCTGGACGCAGGGCTTCCGGTTCGATGCCTGGTGGAAGCCAGACGCGGAGCTGCATTTCCTGCGGCGATGCAGCCGGTTCCTGCAATATGATCCGGAGCAGGCGCTGAAGGCGCAGGCCTGGAGCGTCCCGATGAGCCGCGTGCCGCATCCCTCCGGCCGCCCCATGACAGCGGCCGACTGCTACACCGGCCTTCCATCCCAGCATCCGCTCGAGCGCGTGCAGGATCTCTTCCGGCCCTATTTCACTATGGTGCAGGCGCCAGACCGCATGGCGTCCCGCCATGGCGGGGCAGTCTATCGCGAGTATCTGATCCGGCAGATCGCCGCGTTGCTCCCGACCCTCAACCCCACGACCGATGATCCCTTCCTCTATGAGATGCTGTGGCGCGACGAGATAATGGGGCCGGAGGGGAGTGAGCAGCGGCGGAAGGCTGAATATCGACAGGCAATCGCCGTGGAAGCGGCGTGGAATTGCTGACCGACGCCCTGCCTCGCTCCTCAGTCAGGGAGTCTTTCGATCCGAATCGGTGACAATTGGATGCCCACGACCTGATCGCGCTCATGCGGTCGGCTCGCGGGAACCAGCCAATGACTTCCAGGGGTGACAAGCAGACGTCCTTTCTCGACGAAAGCAATGAGACCGAAGCCGGACAGAATGGGGATATGGCGCCCGTGCCTTCCCGGGATGAGGGCGCCGCACTTTCCGACCAGGAAACTTTCGCCATCGAACTCGCCGAGCAGGCGGCCGCTCTGGCCGAGGATGCCGAGGATGCTAATTACACTGCGGAGTTCAAGCCCGCCCCTGAGGCACCGGGAGAAATTCTCGTCGCCATCGGCGAGATTTTCGACTGGGAATTTCATCTGCGCGCCTATTCCCCCAGGCATGCCGAGCATGCCTCCGCGCTGGCGCTGACGGCCGCCGATCCTCTCGCCTTCCGTCCGGTAGAACTGGTGAAGAAGGATGGCCGCTACCACCTCAAGAACGGGCGCTACATCCTGGAGGCCATCAAGGCCGCCCACCCCGATGACGACACCATCCTGATCCGGGCGGTCCTGTTCCCCGGCACGGAGGAGGAAGCCGTCGTCGCCATGTGCGACGATGTGCTGGGCTCTGCTGTCGCCACGAAGATGGAGATGGCGCATGGTCTGCTGAACCTTCAGCGCGCGTGTCAGATCAGCCAGATCGCGCTGGCGGAGCGCTATGCCGGCCTGAACGAGGACAAGGTCAGCCGCATGCTCATCGCGGCGCGGCTCCAGCAGGACTTCCCGATACTCTTCGACATCCTCGAAGTCCCGCACAAGGCGCCGATCTCCTACGGCGTGACGGTGAAGAGCGCGCTTAAGGCTCTGGACGAAGCGGACGTTCAGCAGACCCTAGACATTGCCGAGCGCGCCGTTGCCGACGGCAGTCGCTTCAAGCCGGCGGACGCCCTTGAACTGCTCGGCATCGTACCGATGGCCAGCGCGCCCACCGCGCAGCCCAGGCCGATCACGCCGGTCGAGAGCGACGACATACTCGGCCATGACGAGCAGCCGGTTGGCGCGCGTGAGCGCCACGCCGACAATATCGAGCGTCTGCGCCTGCCGGATGTTTCCGGCATGAGCCTGATGGAGCGCGAGGCGGCGGCCGAAGCCTTCATCGCCGAAATCCGCCGTCACTTCGGCCTGGCCTGAGAGAGCGAGCAGGCCGGGCCAGAGACATAGCGTGGGAAAGCGTCCTCAGGACAATGGCTCGAAGGCCGGCCGCAAGGCTGCCGCGCGTGGAAAATCCGCGCGCGGCAGCATGCGTCCCGTTCCGGTCTACAGTCAGTTCCCTTCGGACTTGCCTATTTCCCGCAATGAGATTCAAATCGTTCTGGATGCGCTTGGCCCTGACCTTGCCGCCCTGTTTTCGGAGGATGGATAATGAAACACGGCCGTGGATCCAAAGGTGGCGCCAGAATGCGAGCCTATATCTATCTGCGGCTGAGCGTCGATAAAGAGGATGGCAAGGCGCAGAGCATCGACGCCCAGCGCACCGCCATCCATGACTATGCCCGGCGCAACAATATCGAGATCGTCGAGGAGTTTGCCGACACCGGCCTCAGTGGCCAGTCCTCGAAGAGGCCCGCCTTCAACCGGATGATCGAGCAGGCGACGGATGGCACGAATCCCGTCGATATCGTCCTGATCTACCGGATCGCCCGTCTGGCCCGCAATATGCGGCTATTCTTCAATTCGCTTGACGGGCTCGCGGATGCAGGCGTCGAGGTGATCTCTATCACCGAGAATTTCGGCGAAAACCGCCGCAACAAGCGCATGGGCCAGACCATCTCCGCGATGGTAGCCGAGCAGCAGGCCATTGACGCCTCGATCTACACATCCAAGAGCCGTCGCGAGAATGCCCGACAGGGCTTCTATAATGGCGGTCCGGTGGCCTTCGGCTACGAAACCTATGTCGCCAGGAAAGATGGCGACAAGGAACGGATGAAGCTGCGCATCGTCCCGGCCGAAGCAGCGGTGGTCGATCAGATCTTTAATTGGGCCGACATGGGCCGCGGCGGACGCTGGATCGTCAACACGCTCAATAAGCGCGGCACGACTCTGCGCGGCGCGAAATTCTCGAACGGCAATCTCTCAGGCATCCTGAAGCGGATCACATATACCGGTGTTTATTACGACAGGACCGTGGACGATGACGGCAACGTCCCCGATCCGGAGGACTGGATCGCTGTCCCATGCCCGGTGATCATCGATCAGGCGCGGTTCGACCGTGTCAACGCACTGCGGGCATCCAGAAATCCACGCCGCAATGCACCGCATATCGTGGCCGGAACCAATATGCTCACTGGCATCTGCAAATGCGGGATGCCCTCCTGTACGTCTGGCCTCGGCATTCAGTCCGGCAAGAGCGGACAATATTACTATTATGTCTGCGACGCCCGAATCAACAAAGGCAAGACATGTGACGGGCCGCGGATGCGACGGGAAGTCCTGGACGGGCTTGTGCTCGACGCCGTCGAGCAGCAGGTGCTGGCGCCCAACCGTCTGCACGCACTCCTGGCCGATTTGCTGGACCTTTCCGATCAGAAGCGTGTCCAGCGCGAGGCGGAACTGACCTACGCGCGTACGGAGCAGACGCGGCTCAGGACGGCGATCGAAAATCTGCTCATTCTGGTAGAGACCGGCCGGATGGGCGCGCGCGATCCGATCTTCGCCAAGCGCATGGATGAAAACCGCTCTGCCCTTGCTGCCTCCACCGCGCGTATCGAAACGCTGGAAACTCAGCTGGCCAAGGGATCGCGCCGGGTCACGCCCACGACCATCAAGAAATTTGGAGAGACCTTGTCAGCCCGCTTGCGCGATGAGGATGCGACGCTGCGCAAGGCCTATGTTCGCATGCTGGTGTCCAAGGTCACCGTATCCAAGGAGCAGATCACCATCTCAGGCCCGAAGGCTGTGCTGGAGAATGGTGTCTGCAACGGTGTCCCGCGTCTGATGGGCATGGTGCCCATCTTTGACCGGGAGTGGTGCCGCTTACGTGACTCGAACACGTGACCCTCGCATTACGAATGCGATGCTCTACCAACTGAGCTAAAGCGGCGTCGGGCGGGCAGATAACAGCGGTTGATGGATAGGACAAGCGGGCATTTCACACGCGCGATGACATTCGCCTGCTGCCGAGGGCGACGGCGCGCCGTCTCTCGGGCGAGTCATTTACCCCTCTTTTACCATCCCCTGCGAAAGTCGGAAAAAGACGCGACTTGCAGGTTTGAGACAGGGGCATTCGGATGGACACGCTGCGGGGGCATGACGCCGCGAACGATCAGGATGATTTCGACTATGCCGACGCGATGGAGGTCGAAGTCCCGCCGGCTGCGGTGTCGGAAGAACGGCGCATGCAGGTCCGCGCCTATAATTATTGGGCGTCGCTGCTGGGCGACCGCGCACTCCCGTCGATAGAGGATCTTTCGCCCGATCAACTGGAAGATTTCGGCCCCTATGCGGTGCTGCTGGACTTCAGTGCCGGGCTGGACAATCCGGCGATCGTCTATCTCGGCGCGGCGCTGCGTCAGGAGTGCGGCGTCGAAGGCCCGATCAACTATATCGACGACGTTCCGGCCCGGTCTCTCCTGTCCCGGCTGACGGACCATTATCTGCAGATCATCGCCAACGAAGCGCCCGTGGGGTTCGAGGCGGAGTTCGTCAACCAGCGCGGCGCGGAGATCATGTATCGCGGCATATTGATGCCCTTCTCGTCCGATGACGAAACCATCGATTTCGTGTTCGGCGTCATCAACTGGAAGGAAGTGGCGAGCCGCAGCGTCTCCGATGCGTTGGAAATGGAGATGAGCGAAGCGCTGCGCACCGCACCTGCGGCGCATGGCAATGGACCGATCTGGGCGGATGGCCCGTTGGCGCACGGCAGCGATGACCCTGCGATCGACGAGGATGACGACGCGCTCGACCTTGCCGGCATGGAGTGCCCTGCCGATGATGCTTCGCTTGCCGACTGGCTGGCGCTCGCCCGGGATGGCGCCGCGCGGGTGCGCATTTGCGAGGCGCGCAGCCACGCGGCACTCTATCGCGCGGTCAGCCTGTCCTACGACTTTGCCCTCGTCGCGAATGTGCGCCCCGATGACTATGCCGAGCTGTTGCACGATTATGGCGTGAAGGCGCAGGCGCGCAGCCCCATGACTGCGATCATAAAACTGGTTTTCGGCGCAACCTACGACAAGACGCGCATTACCGAATATGCGACCGCCCTGGATCATGCCATGGGACAGGGGCTGGGCGTCGGCGCGCTGGCGGATTACCTGACTGCCTACAAGGGCGGTCTGAAGGCGCTGGTGCGCAACGAACGCGCCGCCCGTCGCTCGATGCGGCCCGACCGTCCCGACCGCGGGGAAGCCGCCCGTGCGGTCATCCGCGCCGCCCCCGCGCTCGACCCCACCACGCTGGCCACCGACGATGACGGGCTGGCGATCGTCGTCGCGCGCCGCGAGGCGGATGGAAGCCTGGCGCTCGTCGCCGCCCTGCCCGAAGGGTCGGACCTCGGTCAGAAGGTCATCCTTGCCGCGGCCCGAAGCTGACGTCCTCTTGCAGCATATTCGTGATCACATAATTTCAAGATGATGAAATTTTATTCCATGCGGGGTTGAGCCGGTCCAATCGCGGGCGCATAAGACCGTCCTGAGCCGAGGAGTCGCATGGCGGCGATCCAGCGCCTCCTCCGTTAACGATCGAAGCGGATCGAACCGCACAGAGAGGTGGAGCGAATGACGGCGCTGGCGGAAGCGAAGAACAAGGAAGTCGATACGGGCATTCGCCAAGCACTGGCAGACGCGCTGGAACGGGGCGCTTTGCCCGGTGAGAGCGAGGGACTGGACGAAGCGACGCTGGCGCAGGCCGCCGCTTTCCTTGGCCGCACCGCCAACGACCGCAAGCCCGGCGAGGCCGCCATCGCCATCGAAACGCTGGGCGAAGGGGCCACCGGCCGCTTCATGCGGTTCGCCATTGTCAATGACGACATGCCCTTCCTGGTGGATTCGATCGCCAATGCGCTGGCGGCGGCGGACATCACGATCCACCGGCTGCTTCATCCGGTGCTGTCGGTCGAGCGTGGCGGCGACGGAGCGCTGGCGGCTATCCTGGACGACGATGTTCCGGGCGCGCGCCGGGAATCGATGATCTATATCGAGGCGGATCGCGCCGACGCAAAGGCCCGCCGCGCCATCGAGAAGGCGCTGCAGGAAACGCTGGCCGACGTGCGCGCGGCCGTTACCGACTGGACCAAGATGCAGTCGGCCATGGCCGCGGACGCCGATGCTGTGCCGGATGAGGAAGGCGCGGCGCTGCTGCGCTGGTTCCTGGCTCGTCATTTCACCCAGACCGGCCACGAAATACTGGACCGCACCGGCAAGAGCACGAAGCCGCTGGGGATTTGCACCCGCCATGACCGCCCTTTGATCGCCCCGGCATCGCTCGAGGCGGCCTTCGCCTGGTTCGAGGAAGGCAAGCGCACCCCCCTCATCATCAAGTCCAGCCGCATCTCGCGCGTGCATCGCCATGTGCTGCTCGACCTCATCATCGTGCCGATCCGCGAGGGGCGCGACGTCAAGGCGCTGTCCATCCACGCAGGCATGTGGACCAGTTCCGGCCTTGCTGCGACGCCCGACAAGGTGCCGCTGCTCCGGTCCGCCCTGTCCACCCTGATGGACAAGTTCGGCTTCGATCCGCAGGGTCATGCCGGCAAGACATTGGCACATGCCCTGACCGCCCTCCCCCACGACATCACCGTCGGGTTCGACCGGGAGACGCTGGAACGGCTGGCGCTGACCTTCATGTCGCTGACGGATCGGCCGCGCCCCAAGCTGGCGCTGGCGACCAGTGCGCTGGCGCGTCATCTGTACGCCTTCGTCTGGTTGCCGCGTGACGAACTGTCGACCGCGCGCCGCGTCGCCGTGCAGGACATGCTGGCTGAGGCGGCGAAGGGACCGGTGCTCAGCTGGTCCATCGCGCTGGAAGAAGGTGGCCTTGCGCTGCTTCGCATCACGCTTGACCTGCGCGAAGGCGGCATCGTGCCGGATGCCGCCATGCTCGACCGCCAGTTGCAGCAGATGGTGCGCGGCTGGGTTCCGGCGGTAGAGGAAGCACTGGCCGAAAGCGAAGAAGGCGGCCGCGCGGCAGCGCTGGCGCAGCGCTTCGCGCCCGGCTTCCCGCTGGCCTACCGCAACGGCGCGGGTCCGGCCGAAGCGGCGATCGACATCCGCCTGATCCACGGCCTTTCGGGTGAAGCGGACAAGTCGATCCGCATCTACCGCAATGCAGAAGATAGCGGCGAACGGCTCCGCCTCAAACTCTACAGCCATGCCACGGTCGCGCTGTCCGAAGTGGTGCCGGTGTTCGAGAATTTCGGCTTCCGGGTCATCGAGGAGATGACCACGGCGCTCGACGGCGGCGCGCTCGGCCATGTGCAGCGCTTCGTGCTCGAACTGCCGGCCGGAGCCGACGCGCAGGCGGTGGTCGATCGTGCATCCATCGTCACCGAAGCGATCGCTCAGGTGGTGGAAGGGCGCGCCGAGAATGACCGGTTCAACGAACTGATCGTGACGGCGGGCCTTGCTCCCCGATCGGTCGTGCTGTTCCGTGCGCTATATCGCTATCTCCGCCAGACCGGCGTCGCCTATGGCATGGCGACCTTTGCCGAAACGCTCCGCAAGGCGCAGGATGTGGCCGCAAACCTCGTCACGCTGTTCGAAGCGCTGCACGACCCGGCGGCGCAGGACGGCGCGGCCGAACGGGTCGCCGAGGCGCAGGCTGCGATCGACGCGGGGCTGGAACAAGTCACGGCCATAGACGAGGATCGCGTGCTGCGCCTGTTGCGCGCGGTGATCACGGCGACGCTGCGTACCAACTTCTTCGGCAAGGCGGCGGCAGAGGCGCTGGCGTTCAAGCTCGACAGCGCGCAGGTGCCCGGCCTTCCGGCGCCCCTGCCCTGGCGCGAAATCTGGGTCTATTCGCCGCGGGTCGAAGGCATTCACCTGCGCGCCGGCCCCGTCGCGCGCGGCGGCCTGCGCTGGTCGGATCGGCGCGACGATTTCCGCACCGAGATATTGGGCCTGATGAAGGCGCAGCGGGTGAAGAACGCGGTCATCGTTCCGACCGGCGCGAAGG
Source organism: Sphingobium olei (assembly GCF_042678845.1). Taxonomy (NCBI): domain Bacteria; kingdom Pseudomonadati; phylum Pseudomonadota; class Alphaproteobacteria; order Sphingomonadales; family Sphingobiaceae; genus Sphingobium; species Sphingobium olei. Next base: position 30,708 of record NZ_JBHTLS010000131.1, read on the forward strand.
GTGGCTTCTACCCCAAGCAACTGCCCAATCCGCAGGTCGATCGTGACGCCTGGTTGGCGGAAGGCACGGAAAGCTACCGCATCTTCATCCGCGCGCTGCTGTCGATCACCGACGATATCGTCAAGAACAAGGTGAAGCATCCGGCAGAAGTCATGGTGCATGACGGCGAAGACCCCTATTTCGTCGTCGCGGCAGACAAGGGCACGGCGACCTTTTCCGACGTCGCCAATGCCATCGCGCTGGATCGCGACTTCTGGCTGGGCGACGCCTTCGCCAGCGGCGGATCCAACGGCTACGACCATAAGGCGATGGGCATTACCGCGCGCGGCGCATGGATCAGCGTCCAGCGCCATTTCGCCGAGATGGGCGTCGATGTTCAGAGGGAACCGGTCAGCGTCGTTGGTTGCGGCGACATGTCGGGCGATGTGTTCGGCAACGGCATGCTGCTCAGCAAGGCGATCAAGCTGGTCGCCGCCTTCGATCATCGCCACATCTTCTTCGATCCATCGCCCGATCCGGAAAAGAGCTGGGCGGAACGCAAACGCATGTTCCAGCTGCCCCGGTCGAGCTGGGACGATTATGACAAGTCGCTGATTTCCAACGGTGGCGGCGTGTTCCCGCGCAGCCTGAAGCGCATCACGCTGACGCCCGAAATGCAGGCGACGCTGGGGGTGAGCGACACGGAAATGGAGCCCACCGCGCTTATTTCCGCCATCCTCATGGCTCCAGCCGACCTGCTCTGGTTCGGGGGCATCGGCACCTATGTGAAGGCGGCGTCGCAGAGCCACGGCGATGTCGGCGATCCCGCGAACGACCGGTTGCGCGTAAATGCCGAGCAGCTGCGGGTCAGGGTGGTCGGCGAAGGCGCGAACCTTGGCGTGACGCAGGCGGGGCGCATCGCCTTTTCGTTGAAGGGCGGCCGCATCAACACCGACTTCATCGACAACAGCGCCGGCGTCGATTGTTCGGACAATGAGGTGAACATCAAGATCGCGCTCAACAAGGAAATGGCGGAAGGCCGCCTGCCCTTCGAGGCGCGCAACGCCTTGCTCGTCAGCATGACCGATGCGGTCGCGGACATCGTGCTGGAGGACAACCGGCTTCAAGCACTCGGCCTTTCCATCGCGGAAGCCGGTGGGGCCGCGAGCCTTGCCTCCTATGTCCGTCTGATCGAGACGTTCGAGGAAAGCGGCCGACTGGACCGTCAGGTCGAAGGGCTTGCCGCGAACGACCAGTTGTTGCGGCGCGCGCAGGACGGCCAGGGCCTCACCCGGCCCGAACTCGCCGTCCTGCTGTCCACCGCCAAGCTGGCGCTGCAGGATGCGATCGAACATGGCGATCTGGGCAATGACGAGAGCATGACCGCCGAGCTGATGGCAGCTTTCCCCCGCGCCATGCAGGACGAGGAAGCGAACGCGATCGCCAGCCATGCGCTGCGCAAGGAGATCATAGCCACCAAGGTTGCGAACCGCATCGTCAACCGGCTCGGCCTCATCCACCCGTTCGAACTGGCGGAGGAGGAAGGCTGCTCGCTCGCCGACCTCGCCTGCGCCTTCCTGATTGCGGAACGCCTCTATGATATTGGCGCGCTGTGGGCAGCCATCGACGCGGCCGACATGTCAGAAGCGGCGCGCCTCGCGCTGTTCGGCGACATCGCTGACGGAATGCGTGCGCAGATCGCCGACATCCTGCGCGCCCTGCCCGCCGGCACACTGCCCGGCGAGGGGCAGGCGAAGCTGGCAAAAGGCGTGGATTTGCTTGCAGCCCAGGTCGATGATCTTCTGACCGTCGAAGTGCAGCGGCGCACCAACGCGGTGGTCGACCGGCTGCTTGGCCTCGGTGCGCCGGAAGCCTTGGCACTGCGCACGGCCGGCCTGTTCAAGCTCGACGGCGCGGTCGGCATCGCAGCGCTGGCAGCGCGCATGGGCGTCGATGAAATCGCCCTCACCCGTGCCTTCACCCATCTGGGCGAAACCGTGGGCATCGACTGGGTCCAGTCCGCCGCGGCGCGCATGGCGCCCACCGATCCGTGGGAGCGCCTGCTCATATCCGGCGTGGCCCGCGACATGCAGCAGGTGCGGCTCGACTTCCTGGCGCAGGGCAAGGACAAGGACGTCGCCACCCATGTCGAAAACTGGTTGCAGGCGAAGGGCGCACGCATCCGGCAGTTCCGCAACCTCATTCAGAGGGCCAAGGCTGCGGCTACGCCCAACGTCGCCATGATGGCCGAGATTGCCGGCCAGGCGCGCGGCCTTTTGGGCCGGTAAGTCCCGAACGCTCCCGCTCCGACGAGCGGGAGCGGCACCGGCTTATTGCGCAGTGCCAGCGTCAGGCTGCGTCACCGGATCGGCATCAGGATCCGGGATCGTCACCTTGGGCGCGCCCTTCTTGCCAGGCGTCGGCAAATCCTCGCCATAGATCGGCACCACCGGGTCCGCCGGCGCGCGACCGTGCAGGGCGTCGATCTCCGCCTGCCGCTGTTTCAGGTACAATTCCTTGTACACGGTATAAGGATCGTCCTGCTTGCGGATTTCCTGGATCGTCTCGTCGAACGCGGCCCGCTCGCCCAGTTGGTTGAGGATGGTCGCGGGGATCACGTAGGAAGGCTTGTTGAACGGCGCGCCGATGGCCATGGGCAGGATGAGCTTGTCCACCGTATCGCCGATGATGTCGCGCACCGTGGTCGGCCCGACGATCGGCAGATACATATATGGACCGGCGCCGATGCCGTAGAAGCCCAGCGTGTTGGCAAGGCCGTTGTTCCGGTGCGGCAGGAAGAAGGGCTTGCGCTTCGCCACGTCGAACAGACCGAAAACGCCAAGGGTCGTGTTGACGCCAAACCGTCCTACAGTTTCGAAGGCTTTACCGGGCTTGAACTGAAGCAGATAGGCGGCGGCCACGATCGGTTCGCCGATGTTCGAGAAAAAGTTGCGCAGCCCCTTGCGCACCGGTCGGGGCAGGCCCTTGTTATAAGCCTTGGCGACGGGCTCGATCACGGCCTTATCGACCGACTGCACCGCCTCAAAGCTCTTGGCATTGATCTCTTCGAGCGGATCCCCCTTCGGCGCGCCCTTCTCACCGGTGACGACGATGTCCGGACCCGCTGCGGACTGTCCCAAAGCTGTCGCAGGATTGTTCGCGGCGGGCTGCTGCACCGTCGAGGACGGGGGAAGCGTTTGCACGACGGGTGGCGGAGCAGCAGCTTCAGCGCCCGCCTCCGCCTGCGCACCCATCAACATCATTCCTGCGGCGACGGCCGGCACAATCATAGTCTATCCTTCGTATAGACCGCCGCCCCCACGCGGTGGATCAACGCTGTCTGACCGGCGTCAATCCGTGTCAAATGAAAGACATATCGGCTAGGCGGGATGTTGCGCTGCGTCAATAGCCGTTCCCCAATACCAATCTCCTGATTTCCTACTGCGAAGCGTTTGCAATTACGAAGGAGGCGCGTTATGCGATTCTCCTGACGATCTTGCAGGATATTCGCTTCCAATATGCATGGACAGGCCCGCATCCAGGCGCGAAAAGTTAAGAACGCCAAGGCGTTCTGGCTGAAGCAGCTTCATACCTGGCATTGGGTGAGTTCCGCCGTCAGCCTGATCGGGCTGCTGCTGTTCGCGTTCACCGGCATCACGCTCAACCATGCGGCGGATGTGGAAGGCGCGCCGCAGACGATCGAGAAAAGCGTGACATTGCCGACCGGCCTGTTGAAGCAGATCGCGCCGGACTCCCTGCCGGACGCGAAGAAGCCGCTTCCGCCTCCGATCGCCGCCTGGATCGAACGCGAAACCGGTCAGAGCGGCAAGGGTGACGCGGAATGGTCGGCCGATGACATCTATCTTCCCTTGCCCCGTCCCGGCGGCGATGGGTGGGTCTCGATCGATCGGGCCAGCGGGGACGTGACCAGCGAAAGCACCAGCCGGGGCTGGATCAGCTACCTCAACGACCTGCACAAGGGGCGTAATGCAGGGTCGGCATGGTCATGGTTCATCGATATCTTCGCCATCGCCTGCTTCCTGTTCGCGCTGACCGGGCTGCTGCTGCTGTACCTGCACGCAAAAAGGCGTCCTTCGACCTGGCCGCTGGTTGCCGCCGGCCTCGCCATTCCCGCGATCATCGCCATCATCTTCATCCATTGAGGGGACCATCATGCAGATCCGCCATCATCTGCTGCTGACGGGAGCAGGCGCACTGGGCACGGCCATGCCCACGGTTGCCAGCGCGCAGACGCTGAACCTGAACATCGCCATTCCCCGCCTGTCGGTCGCCGAATATCATCGTCCCTATGTCGCCGTCTGGATCGAGAAGGAGGGCGCGACGCCACGGACCCTGTCGATCTGGTACGATCATGACAAGAAGAATGGCGAGGGAACCAAGTGGCTGCGCGACGTGCGCCAATGGTGGCGCGCATCGGGCCGGACGATGCGGTTCCCCGCAGACGGCGTGACCGGCGCGACCCGCGCGCCGGGCGACCAGAAGATCGCCTTCAACGCCGGCCGCGGACCGCTGGGCGCTCTGACGCCGGGCAATTACACGCTGCTGGTGGAAGCGGCACGCGAAGTCGGCGGCCGCGAGCTGCTGCGCCTGCCCTTCTCCTGGCCGCCCAAGCCCGGTGCTACGGTCAGGGTGCAGGGCGGCAGCGAATTGGGCGCGGTGGCGCTGACTTTCGGCAAATGAAGAGGGTGACCATGAAGAAGAGCTATCTGTTCGCGGGCGCCCTTGCCGCCCTGCTTCTCTCCGGCGCAGCGCAGGCGCATCGCCAGTGGATGCTGCCGTCCGCCACCACCCTGTCCGGCGCGGATAGCTGGGTGACGGTGGATGCCGCCATTTCCAACGATCTGTTCTATTTCGAGCATTTCCCGATGCAGACCGATGGGATCGCCGTCACCGAGCCGGACGGAACGCCGGGCAGGATCGAGAATGCCGCCAAGGGCCGCTATCGCTCGACGTTCGACGTGCATCTGACGAAGCCCGGCACGTACCGCATCGCCAATGTGTCGACCGGCATCATGGGCAGCTACATGCTGAACGGCAAGCGCGAGCGGCTGCCGCGCGGGACCACGAAGGACAAGCTGGCCGCCGCCATTCCCGCGGGCGCGACCGAGGTGCAGACCGCGGAGATGTCCAATCGCAACGAAATTTTCGTGACACTGGGTGCACCCACCACCACCCTGTTCAAGCCTGTGGGCGAAGGCATCGAACTGGTGCCGGTGACGCATCCCAACGATCTGGTGGCGGGGGAAGCGGCCACCTTTCAGTTCCTCCTCGACGGAAAGCCGGCGGCGGGCCTCAAGGTCACGGTCATTCCCGGCGGCATCCGCTATCGCGACAGCCTTGGGCAGATGGACCTGACTGCCGACAAGGACGGCAAGGTGGCGATCAGCTGGCCGGAACCGGGCATGTACTGGCTGAACGCCACGATCGGGGGCGAGCGGGAGGGAGGCAATGCGGCAGGCACGCCAGCCGCTCCCCGGCCGGACGCGCCCGCCGGCCCGCCACAGCGCCGCGCGTCCTACGTCACGACGCTGGAAGTGCTGGCGCCCTGACGCAAGGCGCCATGCCCGGCATCCGCGTCGCGATCGCGCCCGACCTGTCGCTCGATCAATTTGTCGATCGGCGGCGGGACGGCGTGGTGGCCGCACATGGCGGGCCGACGATGGGGACGAACTGGTCCGCTCGGACCGTCGATCCGCCCGCTGATGTGGACGGCATCATCACCGCCGTCCTCGCCCGCGTCATCGCCCAGATGAGCAATTGGGAGGCGGATTCGACCGTCAGCCGGTTCAATCGCCTGCCGGCCGGCCAGTGGATGACGTTGCCCAAAGATATGCTGACGGTGCTTAACGCCGCCCTCGACATGGCGCGGCTGTCGGGCGGCGCATTCGATCCGGCCATCGGCCATTGGGTAAACAAATGGGGGTTCGGTGCGGTCACCGGCAATATCGGGGCGGATGTCGGATTGCCCTCTCCCTGGACCTGCATTCAGGTCGAGGGCGATCGCGCACGTCGGACGGCCGATGTCGCACTCGATCTTTCCGGCATCGCCAAGGGCTTTGCCGTGGACGCCGTCGCGTCCGCCCTGCGCGCCGCCGGGGCAGCGAATTTCCTCGTCGAAATTGGCGGGGAATTGCGCGGCGAAGGTGTCAAACCCGATCTCCAGCCATGGTGGGTCGATGTCGAACCTCCTCCAGGCCTTGTGGTGCCCGTCTTGCGGGTCGCTCTCTCGGGCATGGCCATCGCAACATCGGGCGACTACCGCCGCTTCCGCCATATCGACGGTCGCCGCCTGTCGCACAGCATCAACCCGGCAACAGCCGCCCCCATAAAGGAAGGCGTGGCGTCGGTCACGGTGCTGCACGATTCCACGATGATGGCGGATGCCTGGGCGACCGCGATCACCGTCATGGGACCGGAGGCCGGCATGACGCTGGCGACCCGGCACGACCTCGCCGCCCGGCTCGTCCTGCGGACGGCGGAAGGCGCGCGCGAATATATGACCCCTGCCCTTGCAGCGATGCTGGACTGAGGCATGCCGCTGGACTTGCGGTGCCCGTCCATGTCGGCAGGATGCCGACTCACCACAAGCGAAGGAGACGGCGATGCGCGTAATGGTGCTGGTGAAGGCGACGCAGGATAACGAACGAGGCTTCACCCGATCGCCGGAATCGATGGAAGCCATGGCGGCGATGGGCCGCTTCAACGACGAGCTGCGCGCGGCCGGCGTGCTGTTGATGGCGGAAGGGCTGACGCCGTCCTCCGCCGGCAAGCGCGTCGCGTTCGACGGGACGGATCGGGCCGTAGTCGACGGCCCCTTTTCCGCCACCGGCGAGTTGGTCGCGGGCTTCTGGCTATGGGAGGTCCAGGACATGGATGAGGCCGTCGCCTGGGTGAAGCGCTGCCCCAACCCCATGCCCGGCCCCAGCGAGATCGAGATCAGGCCGCTCTACGAATTTGCCGAAACGGCCTGACCTGCTGGACGATCCGGTCAGTCGACCATGATCGTCTGGAACTCGATCTTGTCGTTGCGGACGATGAAGACATCCTTGCCTGACACCTGGCTCGGCTGCCCCTTGTTCTGGACCCAATGCAGGATGACGCTGTCCGGACCGACCGGCTCGATGCGCGTTTCCATCGCCTTGATGCCGGCATGATGATCCTTGTCGGTCAGCGTCGTGAAGACGCGGCTCGCCTGTGCCTGGCCCGAATAGACGCCTGGGCCCTTGGCGGGCATCTGGCCGGCCACCAGCCCTTCGGGCGTGACGACCACGGTGTCGGCGGAATAGTCGGCCATGATCGGCTGGAGCTTGCCGACTTTCATGCTTTCGACATGGCGGGCGACGACCTCGGCCGGCGTGGCGGCATGGGCCGCGGTGGCAAGGCAGAGGCTGGTGGCGATAAGGGCGGCGGCGCGGAAGTGCATGATGGTTGTCCTTTCTGGAACGATGATAGACAAGAAGCGCGACATCATCCTTCGTAGGGGATGCCTGCTTCATGATCGCGGATGATCTGCTGCACGGCTTCGGGCTTGACCGGCAGCTTGTTCTTGTTGGCCTGCAGCCAGGCGAAGAAATCGGCTTCGATCGCGTCGGACCATTTCGTGTCGATCTGCCCCGCCGTATATTTGCCTTCGCGCAGGCGCAGATGACCGAACATGTCGCGCAGCCGGGTATTTTCCGACAGCTTCACAACCTTTTCCGCCAGTTGCGGCGGAATGAAGAGGACGCCTCCGTCCCGCCCCAGCACGATGTCGCCGGGCATGACGGTGGCCTTGCCGATGCGGATCGGCCCGTTGATTCCGACCATGGTGGAATTGAGGCGCGCGCCGGTCGCCATCGCGCCGAAATGGTGCGACGGATCATAGGACCGCACGAACGACACGAAATTGGGCAGTTCCTTGAGCCCGTTGATGTCGCGCACCGCGCCGTCATAGACGACGCCGTTGCCGCTGCGGGCGTAGATCGCGTTGCCCACATTGTCGCCGATGGACGGCCCATCCTGCTTCAGCCCGAAATGATCGCTGACATAGACGTCGCCCTTTTGCAGCATGTCGACCGGCCAGGCGTTCATCGCCCCTTTCCGCTTGTCGGCCACGCCCTGTTTTTCCAGCACGGTCTGGATGTCCGGCCGACCGGGCAGCCATTGGGATGTCAGCGCCCGCCCCACCAATATCTTTTCGGGGAAGATGGACAGCCAGCCATCCTCATATTGATGGTTGAAGCCGGCGCTGCGCAGCGTCGCCCAGGCTTCCTCCAGCGTCACGTCGCGCATCCGCTCCAGGATAGCGTCGGGCACCTTGGGGCGTCCGTCCGGGAAGCGTTCGCCCGTCCAGTCTGGCGTGTAGCGGATCACCTGATCCCGTGAGAAGAATCCATCATCAGCCAGCGCGGGCTGCGGCAGCAGCCACGCCGCCATGGTGAGCGCGGCAACCCTCAAACGTCGGTCAAATCGCATATGGAGAACCTTCCCGATCGCTTGTCAAAATTCCGGCGGCATCTGGTCGTTCGCGCCGCCGCTCGGCACCTCGACACCGGCCGCCCATAATATGCCGTTCACCAGGAAGCGGCGCTGTTGGGGGAAGAGGTGCATATTGTCGTGAAAGTCGTTGCCGCCCCAAACCACCGAGCGGCCGCCGTCCGGCCGGTCATAGGCCCATGCGACCGGCCCGCCCGTGCCATTGGCAGCCTGCGCCGGCTTCGCGGTCAACAGCAGCGTGCGCCCCGGATTATCCGGCAGGAAATAGCGGGAATACATTTCCTCCCGCGGGGTCCACGGCTTCACGCCGCGCAGGACCGGATGCTTGGTGCCCAGCGGCTTGATCGCCCATGTATCGACCGGATTGTGCGACACATAGGGGATCCACGCCCCGCCCAGCCAATTGCTGAGCCAGATGCGCCCCGCCCGATTGTCCACGAACATGGTGTAATGATACACGACGAGGCCAGTCTTCCGACGCTGGAGCAGAGCGTCGAATTCCTTGAGGGCAGCGGTCGTCGGCGCGTCATAATTCAGGCCGTCCGTTTCCGCATATTGCGGGAACAGCGCCCCGGTTTCCCGCCGCAGCCAGTCTCCATTGCCGTCGATGACGATCGCATCGGCCTTCTCCAACATCGCCATGTCGCGGGGCTTCTGTCCGACTAGGACTTCGGCTTTGACTTCACGGTTGGCGCCGGAATGTTCGAGGAGCCAGGCGATTTCGCGCAGGTCTTTCTCATATTCATGGCGGCCGGGGGCACCATGCTGTTTGGGGCCTGCGAACAGCAGGATGTGGACCGGAGGAAGAGGTGCTGATCCTGCGGCCAGGGGCGATACCGACGCCGTTGTCGCCAGCGCCAAAACAGCAGACCTCGCCACCGCTTTCCGGCCAGCAAGCCAAGCAGAAGCCAAGGATCCCACACGCAAGCTGCGCCTCAAACCTTCCTTCACTGAAAAAGCACCTCCCCGTCCGATCACCTGTCGCGGCGATTCTGCATCAATATAATATCATATATGATGTGGCACAGTCTGCAGCAGGAACCAAGAGGCGGTTGCGCGAGGGTCGAGATTTCGTGAGCAGCGTGAAATGAGCGCGTAAAACCGCGCGCCACCGTCGAGACTTACTGAGGGGGAAAGTACCCTGCGGAGGCAGGTGGTGGACAGGGCTGGATTCGAACCAGCGTACGGGAAACCCGGGCAGATTTACAGTCTGCTGCCTTTAACCACTCGGCCACCTGTCCAGTGCCTGACGCGGGGAGAAGCGTGTCATTCCCGCGCTGGAGGCGGCTCAATGGCGAAAGGAGGCTTGCCTGTCAATGGGTGGATGTGAAAAGAGCCGATCCATGAAAAAGACGTATCGTTCCGCCAAGCCCAAGGGCAACCTCCCCCGCTTCTACGGCCGCCACGCCGTGACCGCGGCACTTGCAAATCCCAACCGCGTCGTGCGGAAAATCTGGGGTACGCGCGACGCCATCAACGCGCTGGAACTGCCGCCAGTGCTGCCGATCGTCTATGCCGATGTCGCCGATATGGGCCGTATGGTGCCGTCCGACGCACCGCACCAGGGCATCGTGGCGGAGGTGGAGCCGCTCGACGACGTCTGGCTGGGCGATGTGCTGGAGGAAGGGCAGGATGACAAGCGCCCGATCCTGGTGCTGGATCAGGTCACCGACCCGCATAATGTCGGCGCGATCCTGCGGTCGGCGGCGGCGTTCGACGCCTTGTGCATCGTCACGCAGGACCGGTACGCGCCGCCCGAGTCGGGCGTGCTGGCGCGGGCGGCATCGGGCGCTCTGGAAATCGTGCCTTGGGTTCGGGTGGTGAACCTCGCCCGCGCGCTCGATGAAATAGCCGAGGCCGGCTATTGGCGCATCGGCCTGGATGGAGACGCCGACACCAATCTGGGCGACGCCATCGGAGAATCCCGTGTCGCGCTGGTGCTGGGAGCAGAAGGCGAAGGACTACGCCACAACAGCATCGCGCATTGCGACATCATCGCGAAGCTGCCGATCAGCCCCCGCATGGAAAGCCTGAACGTTTCGAACGCCGCAGCCATCGCCCTCTACGCCGCCACCAACCGGTAGCGGCGCAGCGGTCGGCAGGTCAGTCTTCCGGCGCGATGGTGACGCGCAGTCCGTCCAGGGCGTCGGTCAGCACGACCTGGCAGGACAGGCGGCTGCTGCTGTTGCGATGATCGCTGCTGTCGAGCAGGTCATTCTCATCGTCGCTCATCGGCGGAAGCGATGCCGCGAAATCCTCATCGACATAGACATGGCAAGTCGCGCAGGAACAGCAACCGCCGCACAGGGCAAGCAATTCGTCAAACCCATTGTCACGGATGACTTCCATGACCGACAGGCCCGCGTCCCCCTCGACAGCCTGTTCTTCCCCAGCACGGTTGACCACGATCAGTTTTGGCATTTATCCAGTCCCCTAGATTGTCCCCGCCGCTCTGGCGGAGCAGCATCCGGAAAGCAAGGGTCGAACAGAAAGCCATGGTGACGACCCCCGATGAGATGCGCGCCAGCCTTGATGCGATCGCCCAGCTCGAACCCGGCTTCGCCGCCGCGATCCAGAGGGTGGGATACCCGGAACCGCGCGTGCGGGAGCCGGGATATGAAACGCTGCTGCGCACGATCGTCGGCCAGCAGGTGAGTGTTGCGTCCGCCGCCGCCGTGTGGCGCAGGCTGGAAGCCGAACTGGGTAAGGGCTGCGCACCGGACGCATTGCTCGCGCGGGACCATGACCAACTCCGGGCGTGCGGCCTGTCCCGTCAGAAGCAAGGCTATGCCCGCAGCCTGGCGGAACTGGTCGTGTCCGGCGCGCTCGATCTGCATGCGCTGCCAAGCGATGACGAGGAAGCGATCGCGCAGCTGGTCCAGATCAAGGGGATCGGCCGCTGGTCCGCGGAAATCTACCTGCTTTTCGCGGAAGGTCGCCCCGACATCTGGCCCGCCGGCGATCTGGCGGTGCAGGTCGAGATTGGCCGCATCCTGGGCCTTGCCGACCGGCCGAGTGAAAAACTGACGCGGGAGTTGGCCGAACGCTGGCGACCGCATCGCGGCGCGGCGGCGATCATGGCCTGGCACCATTATAATATAGAGGTTCTTTGACATGGCCCTGCCCCATGCCCGTTACATCGTCCTGGAACATGAGGGCGTGTGGAAGATCAATCTGGACAATAAATATTATGGTCCCTTCGCCACGCAGGCAGAGGCGCTTGAAAGCGCGACCGGAACAGCGCAGGAGGCTGCGGACGCGGGCTACCCGGCCTCGGTTCTGCTCATGAAGAGCATGGATTTCGACACAGTGTGGACCAGCCTGTCACCGACTGCGGACGGATAGGGCCGGCCAGAAATTCTTTCATCAACGGAACTCAAGCCGTATTCGCGCATTTTACTCCGACTAAGCTCCGCGGATTTGGGAATGAGCAAGAAGGTTTTGATCGTCGAGGACGAGATTTTCGTCGCGCTGGAAATAGAACAGATCGTCGAAGATGCGGGCTTTACCGTTCAGGCCATTGCAGCGGATCGCGATGCCGCTCTCGCCGATGCGCATGATTGCGACATTGCGCTGGTGGATCTCAATTTGCGCGATGGTCCCACCGGACCCCAGATCGGAATGGAACTGTCCGCCCGGCACGGCGTCCGGGTCATCTATGTAACCGCCAATCCCGCGCAAATCGGTGGAGCATCGGTGGCGGCACTGGGTGTCATCACCAAGCCTTTTCGTCCGCACAGCATCGCTGCCGCCCTGTTGCTGGCAGCTGAGGAAGAACCGGAGCTAAGCGAAGCCGATATCGCCGGTTTTACTCCGTTTCTGCCGCGCGGCTCATGGAGCGGATCGGAATCCAGAGGCTGAGCTGCAGTCCTTCGGGCCGCCACTCGCGCTTCAATCGCCCTCCCAATTGACGCTCCACGCTGAGCGTCATCAGCCGACTGCCAAAACCATCTGACTTGGCTGGCGTGACCGGCGGTCCACCTGCCTCACTCCAATCGATCCGCACATCCCTGCCCTCCGTACACACATGCAGGCTGACCTGACCTGAGGATGTCGACAACGCTCCGTATTTCGCGGCGTTGGTGGCAAGTTCGTGAAACAGCAGCGCGATCGGCGTTGCGGATCGATCGTCGATCAGGGGATCGTCGCCGGTCAACAGGATGCGGCTCGTCGCCTCATCGCGATACGGCGCGAAGATCTGACTTAGGACGCCACGCAGACGCCCTTGCCCCTGCCCGCTTTGCGGTGCCGATTCACTGCTGTGGGGACGCACGAAATCATGCGCCCGCCCCAGTGCAAGGATGCGATCACGCAGGTCGTCGGCGACACCGCGTATTTCGGGATGCTGCCGCGCCGACAGGCCGATGAGGCCAACGATCACCGAAAAGATGTTCTTGATGCGATGCGACAGTTCGTGCGCGATCATTTCGCGCTCTTCCATCATCAGCTTCTGCTCGTGAATGTCCGTGCAAGTGCCGATCCAGCGCATGATTGCGCCACCGACATCGCGGATCGGCAAGGCGCGCCCGAGCGTCCACCGATATTCCCCGCTATGATGCCGCAGACGATATTCGATCTCATAAGGTTCGCCGGTAGCGAGGCTGTGTCGCCATTTGCCCCATGCGCGATCCTGGTCGTCCGGATGGAACATCCCGTTCCATGCTTCTCCGTCTGTCGATCCGACGGGTACGCCGGTATATTCGTACCAGCGTGCGTTGTAATAGTCGTGGAAGCCGTCGGGCAGCGTGGACCAAACCATCTGCGGCATGGTGTCTGCCAGCGTGCGGAACATGCGGTCGCCGTCTGCGATCGCTGCTGCGTCGAGCCGCTGCTTCAGGATGGTGTCCCGGTCGCGCCGCCGGCCTTCCAGCTCCACCATCACCTGACGCGCGAGCAGGGACAGCCCCTGCCATTGCAGCGCCGTCAGCCGCGCCCGGGGCTTGGTGTCGATGACGCACAGGGCGCCCAGCGGTTCGCCATCCGCTCCCGTCAGCGGCGCGCCGGCGTAGAAGCGAATGTGCGGCGGTCCGGTGACCAGCAGATTGTCGCGGAACCGATCGTCCTGCGTGGCGTCCGGCACTACGAAAATCTCGTCGCCCAGCATGGCGTGGGCGCAAAACGAGACGTCGCGCGGCGTTTCCTCCGCATCCAGGCCGCAGCGGGCGAGGAAACGCTGACGCACATCCTCCACGATGCTGACCAACGCGATCGGCGCGTCACAGAGCTGCGCCGCAAAGGCGGTGATATCGTCCAGCGTGCGAAAGCCGCCTGCGTCAAGATCGTAAAGCGCCAGCAGCGCCGCCCGGTCCGTCGCCAGGCCCCTGCCTTCAGCCATCGCTGACGCGTTCGATGTCAGCGCCCACGGCCGACAGCTTTTCCTCCAGCCGCTCATAACCGCGGTCGAGATGATAGACGCGGTTGACCTGCGTCTCCCCTTCCGCCGCCAGGCCGGCGAGGATCAGGCTCATGGAAGCGCGCAAATCCGTCGCCATGACGGGCGCGCCCACCAGACCCTGCACCCCGCGCACCACCGCGGTCCGGCCGTTGACGGCAATGTCCGCGCCCATGCGCGCCAGCTCGGGAACATGCATGTAGCGGTTCTCGAAAATGGTCTCGGTCAGCACAGAAGCCCCGTCGGCCAAGGTCAGCATCGCCATGAACTGCGCCTGCATGTCGGTCGGGAATGCAGGAAAGGGCGCAGTCGAGAGCGAGAGCGGCTTGAGCTTGCCATCGGAGGCGACCCGAATGCCGTCCTTGTGCGTGTCGACCTGCACGCCGGCCTCCCGCAATGCTGCAAGAATGGCGTGCATATCTTCGGCATTCGCGCCGATCAGGTCCAGCGACCCGCCAGTGATGGCAGCGGCGCAGGCGTAGCTGCCGGCTTCGATCCGGTCCGGCATGACGCGGTAGGTGGCGCCGTGCAGGCGGTCGCGCCCATGAACGATGAGCTTGTCGGACCCGATACCCTCGATGTCAGCACCCATGGCGACGAGGAGATTGCAAAGATCGACGATCTCCGGCTCGCGCGCGGCATTTTCCAGGATGCAGGTGCCCTTCGCCAGCACAGCGGCCATCAGCGCGTTTTCGGTCGCGCCCACGGAAACGACCGGGAATGTATAGACGCCGCCCGGCAGGCCGCCGTCCGGCGCGCTGGCCCGGACATATCCGGCATTGATCTCGATGATCGCACCGAACGCCTCCAGCGCCTTCAAGTGCAGGTCGATCGGCCGGTTGCCGATCGCGCAGCCGCCCGGCAGCGAAACTCGCGCCTCGCCCGCACGCGCGAGCAGCGGCCCAAGCACCAGGATGGACGCGCGCATCTTCCGCACGATGTCATAGGGCGCTTCGGTCGAGGTGACGCGACCGGCGCGCATCGTTATCACCCGGCCGAAATCCTCCGGCCGCGCGCCTTCGATCATGGTCGATACGCCCAGTTGGTTGAGCAAATGTCCGAAGCTGTCGACGTCGGCCAGACGCGGCAGGTTGCGAAGCGTCACGGGCTCGTCCGTCAGCAGCGCACAGGGCAGCAGCGTCAGGGCGGCGTTCTTTGCGCCGGAAATCGGAAGGCGGCCGGAAAGCGCTTTTCCGCCGCGAATATGTATGCGGTCCATCGATCAGGGTTCATAGCGCCTATGGCGCGCGGCGCAAGGCGAACCGGGCCTGAATATCGCCTCAGACCCTTTAGTCCGCCGCAGAGCCATGCCGGGCAACATAATTGCAAGCCGAAGCCCAACATTGATCGAGTTTAGTGCAGATCGTGAAAATGCAGCCAAAAGGCGCTTGGGGCGTTTTGCCATCGTAACGACAATTGACGAAAGAAGGTGTTTTTGGTGGCAACGGGCTGTTTCGCGGAAAGGCTGGCAAAGCAGGTGCCGCTTTCCGATGCGGAAAAAGCTGCACTATCCCGGCTTGAGGAAAATCCCCGCAAGATCAAGCGCGGCGCGATGATCCAACGGGTCAACGAAACGGTGACCGAACTTTTCGTGCTGCGCGAAGGCCGGGTCATGAGTTTCGTCATCCTGCCTGATGGCAGTCGTCAGATCCTGCGCGTCTATTTTCCCGGCGACTTCATCGGTTCCGCCAGCACGATCTACAGCAAGGCGCCAGAATCGCTCGTCGCCCTGTCCGATGCGATCGTATGCCCTTTCGACAAGCACGCCTTGCGCCGCCTGCTGGAGGAACATCCCCGCGTCGCCGCGCTGCTGTTCCTACTGTCCAATACGGAACGCGTGTCGATGACGGATCGCCTCGCCGCGCTGGGCCGCACATCGGCGAAGGCACGGGTCGCTTCGTTTCTGCTCGACATGTTCGACCGGCTGCGCGTCACCGATGACAGCATCACCGACAGTTTCGACCTGAAGCTGACGCAGGAAGAGATCGGCGATTCGATCGGCCTGACATCCGTCCACGTCAACCGCATGATCCGGCAGATGGAGCAGGAAGGGCTGATCAGCCGGTCCAATGGCCGCATCACGCTCCTCAACATGCGCCAGTTGGAAGAGATCGGCCATTATACCAACCGGCATAAGGATATGGACCTGGACTGGCTGCCGGTCGGCTGAGCCACGGACGCGTTCCAGAAAGCTTCAGGCCAGCAGTTCGACGTCCCAATAGAGCCAGTCATGCCAGCTGTCGTGAAGATAGCCGGGCGGAAATCCGCGGCCATGCTCCTGCAACTGCCAGCTGGTGGGACGGATGGGCTGGACGTGCAGCTTCATTCCCGCTTCTCGCGGCGTGCGGCCGCCCTTCTTCAGGTTGCAGGGCGAACAGGCCGTCGCCACATTCTCCCATGTGGTGCGTCCGCCGGCGCGCCGGGGAATCACATGGTCGAAGGTCAGGTCGTGGGTCGCGCCGCAATATTGACAGGCGAACTTGTCGCGCAGGAACAGGTTGAAGCGGGTGAAAGCGGGGTGTTCGGACGGCTTCACATATTGTTTGAGCGCGATGACCGACGGGATCTTCATCTGCAGGCTGGGACTATGAACCTCCCTCTCGTAGCTTGAGATGATGTCCACCCGCTCCAGGAACACCGCCTTGATCGCGGTCTGCCACGGCCAGAGGCTCAACGGATAATAGCTGAGAGGGGTATAGTCCGCATTGAGGACAAGCGCCGGACAATTTTCCGGATGTCGTATGAGGTCGGGATGGTACATAGAAACCTTCTTCCCCCTTGCCGACGCCGCTGATCGTCCAGCAACGTGACAAGCGCATGACAGCATTAACGAATATCCTCCGTCAAGGCCCTGTATGACTTCATCCGCCGCGCCACAGCATATGGTGACCCGGTTCGCGCCCAGCCCCACCGGACGCCTGCACGTCGGGCATGGATGGTCGGCGCTGCTGGCGCATGACATGGCGCGCGCAAGCATGGGCACATTCTGCCTTCGCATCGAGGACATAGACGGAACCAGAAGCCGGCCGGAGCATGTCGAAGGGATCGTCGAAGACCTGAACTGGCTCGGCATTGGCTGGGATGGCGACATCATCTTCCAGTCGCAGCGGCTCGACCGGTACAACGCGGCGCTCGACAGGCTGCGGGAGGAAGACCTGCTCTATCCCTGTTTCTGCACCCGGGCGGACATACAGGCGAGCATGATCGCCCCGCATGGTCCGGAGGGACCGGTCTATCCCGGCGCCTGCCGAACGCTGGACGACGCGCAACGAGTGCGGAGGATGGAGGCGGGAGAGCCACACGCCTGGCGGATCGACGTGGCGGCCGCGACGGCGCGGGTTGGCACCTTGCATTGGAATGCGCTGCCCTTCCCCCTCGATGCCAAGGCGGAGCCGCAGCCCGTCCTTGCGGCCCCCACTGTCCATGGCGACGTGGTGCTGGCGCGCAAGGACGCGCCCGCAAGCTACCATTTGTCCTGCACGCTGGACGACGCGGCCATGGCGGTCAGCCATGTGCTGCGCGGCGACGACCTGCGTGGGGCGACCGATATTCATCGCCTGCTTCAGGCGCTGCTCGGTCTGCCCTCCCCCGTCTATATTCATCATCCGCTGCTGGTCGGCGCGGATGGCCGTCGCCTCGCCAAGCGTGACGGGTCGCTCGCGCTCGCGGAATTGCGAGAGTCCGGCGTGGATCCCGCCGCACTCGCCGACGCCCTGCGGGCCGGTCGCTTTCCAGTTGGAATTCGACCCGCAAGCGCCTAGCTTTGGCCCCATGAACACGATCCTGGTCATTGCCCTGATCCTCGCCATGATCGCGACGCTGGTCGCGCTGATCCGGGGCATCATTGCCTTCCTTCAAACGACGAAGGAGGATTTGAATCGGCCTGAAGGAAGCGGCCCCAGTCCGGCCCGGCTGAAACAGAATCGGATGATGATCAACCGCATCCTGTTCCAGGCGGTGGCGATCATCATCGTCGCCATATTGCTGCTGGCGAAGGGGCATTAGGATCGCTGCTCCCCGATGGTGAAGCTCAACAAGATCTACACGCGAACGGGCGACGATGGCACCACAGGCTTGGTCGACGGATCGCGCCTGCCCAAAGACGCCCCGCGCATGCAGGCGGTGGGAGACGTCGATGAAGCGAATAGTGCCATCGGCCTTGCCATAGTCGCCATGGCGCCGGGCCAGGAAGCCGGATGGCTGACGACGATCCAGAACGATCTCTTCGATTTGGGGGCCGATCTTGCGACCCCAATACCGGACGGCCTGGACGCACCATGGGCCCTGCGCATCGTCGAAAGCCAGGTGGCGCGCCTCGAACGACAGATCGACCAGATGAATGCCGATCTCGCTCCACTGGATAGCTTCATCCTGCCGGGAGGCTCCGCCGCCGCGGCCGCGGTGCATCTTGCCCGGGCCGTCACGCGACGGGCGGAGCGCAGCGCGACCGCTGCCGCCAGGGATGTAGCGCTCAACCGGCAGGCGCTCGCTTATCTCAACCGGCTCTCCGACCTGCTGTTCGTCCTCGCCCGGCGGCTGAACGACAATGGCGCGCGCGACGTCAAGTGGATACCCGGCGGATCGCGATCTGCGACATAAGACCCTCGGCTGGACTCACCGCTGACACGCTCCGGCTGGTAACAGCATTTTAACCCCGTTTCTTCAGGCGGCGTTTAACTCCCCTTCTCAATTGGAATGCGGTCGTCATCGGGGGCCGCCGTGCAATTCTATCTCGCTACATCCTTCATCTTTCCGCGATCGTTGCGGCTGCGGCTGTTCGCGCTGTGCTTCTTCGCCACCCATCTGCCCCTGATCGGCTATCTGCTCTGGGGCGTCTCGACCGGCCGCGTCGCCCTAGCGGAGTTCGCCCTGCTGACGCTCGCCACCATGGTCGGCACCGCAGTCGCCCTGATCGGCATCGGCGCGCTTCTGAACCCGATCCATGCGCTTGCCGACGCGCTCCATGCAGACGACGCGCCGCCCTCCACGCTACCCGAAGTGGGCGACGTGATCCGCACCCTCTATTCCGGCGTCCATCGGGCGGCCCATGAGACCCGCAACCGGATCGACGGCCTGCATCAGGCCGCGCATGAAGATCCGCTCACCGGTGTCCTCAACCGCCGGGGCTTTCTGGCCGAACTGTCCGCCTTGCCGGTTAACCGGCGAAAGGGCTGCATCGCCGTTCTCGACATCGACTATTTCAAGCGGGTCAACGACCTGAACGGGCATGAGGAAGGCGATCGCGTACTGGCGGCCTTCGCCGCGCGCGTGGCGGCGCTGATGCGCCGCGCCGATCTCATTGCGCGCTGGGGCGGCGAAGAGTTCGCCATCTTTTTCCAGGATTGCATCGAGGATGAAGCGAGCTGGTCGCTGGCGCGCGTGGCCACCCGGATGCGCGAGGATCCGATCGGTGCGATCCACGGGCGGCCCATCAGCTTTTCGGCCGGCGTCTGCCGCTGGACCGGCGGCCCGATCGACGAGGCGCTCGCGCGCGCAGACGAAGCTTTATACGAAGCCAAGCAGGCCGGCCGCGACCGCATCTGCCGGGCGAAACCCTTGTTGCTACAGGCCTGACTTTCGTTTTGATCCTGCTAGGATGACCCAAGGAACAGGTCCGGAACCCGACGGCGCTTCATGCGCTTCTAACCTGTGTGAGAGCGGCGCAACCGTATCCGGGAAGGGCAGGTATGGCGAAAAGCTGGATGGATGCCCGTCAGGATGATCTGGAAGACCGCTATCGCGCCGTCCGCGGCTTGACCGAAACATTGGCCGCTCCTTTGTCGGACGCAGATGCGACCGTCCAATCCATGCCGGATGCCTCACCTGCCAAATGGCACATGGCCCATGTCAGCTGGTTCTTCGAAACCTTCGTCTTGCGCGATCATGTGGCCGGCTATCAGCCCTACGACGCGCGCTACGCCTATCTCTTCAACAGCTATTATGAAGCCGAAGGGGCAAGACATGCCCGTCCCCTGAGGGGGATGCTAACGCGTCCTGCCCTGGCCGATATCCGCGCCTATCGCGCGCATGTCGACGCGGCGCTGATAAAGGCGCTCGGCATGTTGCCGCAATCCGCCCGCGCCCTGGTGACGCTCGGCCTGCACCATGAACAGCAGCATCAGGAACTGCTGCTGACCGATCTGCTTCATCTCTTCGCGATGAACCCGCTGGAGCCCGCCCTGTTCGGCGGCCCCAGTGCCGCGCCGGTTGACCTTCCGGGGCCGCTGCACTGGATCGAAGGGCGCGAAGGACTGGTCGAGTTGGGTGATGACGGACGCACCGCGTTCGCCTTCGATTGCGAAGGCCCCCGTCACAAGGCCGTTCTTTCACCCCATGCCCTCGCGCACCGTCCCATAACCAATGGCGAATGGATCCTCTTTATGGAAGATGGCGGGTATCGCAATCCCGCGCATTGGCTGTCCGACGGGTGGGCGTGGGTCCAGGCAGAGGGGGTGCAGGCCCCACTCTACTGGAAGGCAAGCGACAAGGGCTGGACACGGTTCGGGCTGGACGGTCGCCAGCCCGTGAACCCCGCCGCGCCGGTCACGCATATCAGCCTGTATGAAGCGGACGCCTATGCCAGCTGGGCGGGTGCCCGCCTGCCGACGGAAGCGGAATGGGAATGCGCGGCCGCCAACATCTCGCCCACCAGCGGCAATCAGTTGGATGGTCCGGGCTGCCCCCGTCCTCGCCCGGCAGGCGATACGACCAGCATGACCCAAATGTTCGGCGACGTGTGGGAGTGGACGGGCAGCGCCTATCGCCCTCATCCCGGCTTCCGTGCCGCCGCCGGAGCGGTTGGCGAATATAATGGCAAGTTCATGTCCGGCCAGTTCGTGCTGAAGGGCGGGAGCGCAGCCACCCCGCGCGGCCACATGCGCGCCAGCTACCGCAACTTCTTTTACCCCCATCAGCGCTGGCAGTTTACCGGGCTGCGGCTCGCGAAGGATCTTTGAGATGCTGTTGACCGATCAAGCCGCCGCTTTCGCCACCAGCATCGATCCGGCGTTCCGTCAGGACATATTGGAGGGGCTGTCCCGCTCCCCGAAGGCGACCCCGCCCATCTGGTTCTACGATCGCAAGGGGTCCGAACTGTTCGAGCAGATCACCGACCTGCCCGAATATTATCCGACGCGAACCGAAACCGCCTTGCTGAAGGCCCATGGCTCCGACTTTGCAACCGCAATCGGCGAAGGCCGCGCGGTGGTGGAATTCGGCGCGGGCAGTGCGCGCAAGACTCCGCACCTCCTGCGCGCGATCGCCCCCGCCGCTTATGTGCCGATCGACATCAGCGGCGACTTCCTCCACGCCAGCAGCGCCGAACTCGCGAGCGCCTTTCCCGGCCTGCCCGTGCTGCCCGTCGTCGGCGATTTCAATGGGCCGCTCGACCTGCCCTCCGCCATCGAAGGCTTGCCGCGTCTTGGATTCTTTCCAGGTTCCACCATCGGCAATATGGAGCCTGACGCGGCAGTCGATCTGTTGCGGGCGATGCGCGCGCTGCTTGGGCAGGACGCGACGCTGCTGATTGGCATGGACCGCATCAAGGACAGGGACAGGCTGATCGCCGCCTATGACGACGCGGCGGGCGTCACGGCGGCTTTCAACCTTAATCTGGTCGAGCGGATCAACCGGGAACTGGAAGGCGATCTTCCGGTCGATGGTTTTGCCCACAGGGCGATCTGGAACGACCGCAAAGCGCGGATAGAAATGCATCTGGAGGCGGTGGCACCGCTTCATTTCCATGTCGCCGGTCAATGCTTCCACATGGAAGCGGGCGAGACCATCCACACCGAGAGCAGCCACAAATATGGCGCTCGCGACGGGAGCCTGCTTCTGAGCGCAGGCGGTTGGGATCCGGTTCAGGAGTGGATCGACGCAGAAGGGCTATTCGCCCTGATCCTCGCAACCGCAGCCTAAGCTGTCGCCACCAGCAAATCGCGCAGATCGGCAAGGCTCGGTAATATCGCGGCGCAGGCCAATGCCAGTTCGTCCGTCGGCGGCAGCAGATCAGGCACCATGACGGTCACGATGCCGGCTGCGGTGGCGGACTGCACGCCGGCATGGCTGTCTTCCACCGCCACGATATGCTCCGGGTCGATGCCAAGCCTGGCGGCCGCGAGCAGGTAAGGCTCCGGATGCGGTTTGGGGTGCACCACATCGCTCCGGGTCACCACCACGTCGAAATACTGCGCGATGCCGGTCTTCTGCAGCCGATCCTGCGCGTATGGCGCTTCGGTCGATGTGGCAAGCGCCATCGGTATTCCCGCTTGCGCCAGATGATCCAGCAACAGGTCGGCCCCTGGCCGCAACGGGATGCCCGCGTCGACCGCAGCCTCGAAAAGCGCGTCGCTGTCAGCATAGAAGCGTTCGAGCGGAAACTCCGGTCCCAGCCGGTCCGCCAGCATCTGCCGGTTGGCGTCGCGATGAATGCCCACCATCGACAGCAACAATTCTTCCGGCATCGGCCAGCCGATCGCATTCCCCGTTCGCGCAAAGGCATCGAGGTGAACGGCTTCCGTTTCCAGCAGCGTGCCGTCCATGTCGAAGATCACGGCGCGGATCGGATCTGGCAGCCTGGCAAGGGGTTCGGCAGCAGTCGGCAGGGGCAAGGTCATGCGGCTCATATGCGGGCTTTGCGCGGCATTACCATTGCAAACCGCACGGCCATGATTGCGAATATGTTTTTACGCGAACAAGGGATGCCGCGCCTTATCGCAAGGGCGGCCAAGCGGCTTCCGCAAAACCGCCTGTCCCCTCACAGGCTGAGCATCAGTCCCGCGAGCGCAGCGCTCATCAAATTGGCGAGGCTACCGGCGACCAGCGCCTTCAATCCCAGCTTCGCGATCATCGGCCGTTGGTTGGGCGCGAGATTGCCGGTCACGGCCATCTGGATCGCGATCGAGCTGAAATTGGCAAAGCCGCACAGCGCAAAGGTGATGATGGCGATCGTGGCGGGCGACAATGCGCCCTGCGCCTGGCCGAGGGCAATATAGGCGACGAATTCGTTCAGCACGACTTTCGTGCCGAAGAGGCCGCCCGCCACCTGCGCTTCCTGCCAAGGAATATTGAGGAGGTACATGACCGGCGAGAAGACATAGCCGAGCAGCATCTGGAAACTGAGCGTGGGATAGCCGAACCACCCGCCGATGCCGCCCAAGATGCCGTTCGCCAGCGCCACCAGGGCGACGAAGGCGAGCACCATCGCCCCCACGGCCACCGCCAGCTTCACGCCGGTCTGCGCACCCTGCGCCGCGGCCATGATGAGATTGGCGGGCTTTTCCTCGTCGTGGGAGGCCACCGGCAGCGGCTCGCCCGGCGTGGTTTCCGCCATCAGCGCCGCGGGCCCTGCCGCGCTGCGCCGCGCCTCGGGCAGGTGGATATCGTCCTCAAGCGGCAGTTCGGGTTCCAACACGGGTTCGTCGGGCATCATGATCTTCGCCATCAGCAGGCCGCCCGGCGCGGACATGAAGCTGGCCGCGAGCAGATAGTCGATCTTGATCCCCATCGATGCGTAGGCGGCAAGGATGGTGCCCGCGACGCCGGCCATTCCACTTGTCATCACGGCGAACAATTGCGGCGGCGTCAGGCCGGCCAGATAGGGTCGGATGACGAGGGGGCTTTCGCTCTGCCCAACGAAAATATTCGCCGCCGCGCACAGGCTTTCCACCTTCGACACGCCCGTGACCTTCTCGATCGCTCCGCCGACCCAGCGGACGATGAATTGCATGATACCCAGATAATAGAGGATCGACACGAGGCTGGCGAAGAAGATGATTACCGGCAGCGCGGCGATGGCGAAGCTCGCGCCTCCGATATCCGGCCTTGCAAGCGGACCGAAGATGAAGTCGGTGCCCGCCTGCGCATAGCCCAGCAGGTTCGCGACCCCCTTCGACATGCCGCCGATCACGCTGCGCCCGGCCGGCACGTAGAGCACCAGCAGGGCGATGCCGGCCTGAAGAAGGAAAGCGGCCCCGACGACGCGAGGCCTGACCGCGCGGCGGTCGGATGACAGGGCAAAGGCGATGGCCAGGATGAGAAGAATGCCGGCCAGACCGATGAGAAGATGCATGAAGCGCTTTCGCGTGAAGGACAAACCGCGCGACTATATGAGGCGGAAGGCAGCGATGCCAGCGCTTTGCTGCGCCAGGCGGCGCGTCAATCGGCGAAGGCGAGCGACATCCACGACGCCATGGCGTCCGTCGCGAGCGGCGACAGCCGGACCGCACGCCTGCGCCGGCTGTTTGGCGACGTGCGATTTTCAACCAGCAGCCCGCGTCGCTCCATCGCGCCAACCTGGCCCACGACGACGCTGAGCGACAGGCGCAGCGTCTCGCTCAGTTGCTCCAACGTCATGTCGCCGCCTTCCAGTTCCGCTTGGAAGAGCGCGAGCAATATGTCCCAAGCAGGATCGGAAAACAGATCCTGGCCGAGCAGCATCGCCCGCATCCGGCGGGCCTCCATATAGCGGGACAGCAGGGCCCGCTGTTCTTCCGCCTCGCCATCCAGAATGGCCGGCCCTTCGACGCGGGCATGAAAACTCGTAAGACATCGTTGCAAAGCAACCACCAGATCGACCGCTTCCTGGCTGGGAAGGGCGCGATCAGGCGGAATATGCGCGGTCATGCAACGCCTTCCGGTCGAGCTCTATGCCGATGATCGCGAAGAGCATCAGCGGTATCACCCAGACGGTGCTGAGGCCCTCATAAATGCGGACCGAGAAGCTGCCGATGAGCAAGGTGGTGATGTGGGTCAGTACCGTCATCAGCTGACAGGCGGCGACCCAGACAGGCCAATATCGATTGCTGCGGAGCATCAGCCACAGGAAGGCTGCGAACGCTCCAAAGTCGACGATAGTCAGCCACATCTGCGTCGCGCGCCAGGAGCCTGCCATTTGCGCAGGCATGGTGAGCAATGTCGCAGCGACCGAAATCAGCACGAGCCAGCGCCCGTCGCGCCCGCCGAAGCAGAAGGCGAAGGCGCATGTCATGAGTGTCAGGAGCCAGAAGAAAGCCGCCAGCATCTGCATTTCCGGTTGAGAGGGGGGCCAAAGGTCATGCAACTGCCGGCGACTTTCCGCCTGGTCAAGCGACCAGGGTCAGGTGGCGCGGAGATTCGCGCTGTTCGGTTTCGAGGCCGAGGGGACAGCCAAAGGCGGTTACCTCATGCTGGCTCTGTTCGATGCAGCGCGTCAAAAGGGCGGTCGCACGGACCATGTCGCTGCGGCCTTCGATGATCTTGGAGGCGCTTTGGTGAATTTGCTTGAGGATGCGCTGACTTTCGCTCGCGGTCAGACCGGAGTTCTGAGACGCAGTGAGGAACGCCGTCGTCAGCTGAGCAGCTTCGGCCAGAGCATTGTCCAGGGCGACGAACGCCTGACGGTTCTGGTCGGCGACGGCCTGGGTCTTTTCGCGATCTAGGTTCAGCACAAGTCTTCTCCCTCGCACAAGCGTCCTTCGGACGGTGCGGTCATCAGCATGGCGATAATGGGAAGGATCAACCCAGAGCTTTGAAAGCTCCGGCAATCAGCAGCAGCAATGTGACGACCCCGGCACCGGTCAGAACGGCGGCGCGAATCATCGCCAATATGCGGCCATCAATGCTCAGTTCATTGGTCGATCCCCCAAGCGGCGGGCCGAAGGCGAGGATGCGACGTAGGAGCGATGTCCGCCCCGGTTCCGCTTCCGCTCCGTCCGGCTGAGCAAGGGATGACGCAGGTTCGGGATCTAAGGCAAGCGGCTGCGCTTGATATATCAAAGGCTGATATGCGTCGATCTGGGGCGTCTGTTGCCCTATCGTAACGAAAAGCCGCGCGGCTTCTTTACGCGAAGGCACACCGAATTTACGCAAACTGGTGCGTACACGCTGGTCGACCGTATGCTCCGACACATGGAGCTGACGCGCGATCTCTTTGGAATTGAAGCCCTGCGCGACAAGGCGCAGGCACTGTTTTTCCCCCTCGCTCAATTCAGGCAGGGTGTCCGCCACTCCATCTTTCCTCCTGCAAGGCCCCCTGCCGGACAACGAACGACCGGCAGCGAATGGCCCAGCTATCCCGTTCAAATAAGGAAAACAGGGTTGCGATTCGGTTTGCGTTGCACCGCAAAGTGCCACGAACATGGATGAACGCGCAATCTTTCGCCCTTCCGGCGGCGCGTTTCAGCAAAAAGGGGCGGGGATGACCCCGCCCTCCTTCGATCAGGCCGCAGCTTTGGCCCGGCTCATGCGCTTGCGCTCGTTCGGGTCCAGATAGCGCTTGCGCAGACGGATGGTCTTGGGGGTGACCTCGACCATCTCGTCATCGTCGATATAGGCGATGGCCTGTTCCAGCGTCATCTTCTTGGGCGGCGTCAGGCGGATCGAATCGTCCTTGCCGCTGGCGCGGAAGTTGGTCAGCGCCTTCGACTTCATCGGGTTGACTTCGAGGTCTTCGGGCTTGGCGTTCTCGCCGATGATCATGCCCTCATAGAGCGCTTCGCCCACGCCGACGAACAGGATGCCGCGCTCTTCGAGCGGACCCAGGGCATAGGCCACCGCCTCGCCCGCGCCGTTCGAGATGAGGACGCCATTCTTGCGCCCTTCGATCTTGCCCTTGTGCGGCCCGTACTTCTCGAACAGCCGGTTCATGATGCCGGTGCCGCGCGTGTCGGACAGAAATTCGCCATGATAGCCGATCAGGCCGCGCGACGGTGCGGAAAAGGTGATGCGGGTCTTGCCGCCGCCCGAGGGACGCATGTCGGTCATCTCAGCCTTGCGGATGTTCATCTTATCGACGACCGTACCGGAAAATTCGTCGTCCACATCGATGACGACCGTTTCATAAGGCTCGGTCTTGCCGCCATTCTCATCTTCGCCGAACAGCACGCGCGGACGGCTGATGCCCAGCTCGAACCCTTCCCGGCGCATGGTTTCGATGAGCACGCCCAGCTGAAGCTCGCCGCGTCCCGCGACCTCAAAACTGTCCTTGTCCGCCGATTCCGTCACCTTGATAGCGACGTTGGATTCCGCTTCGCGCATCAGGCGATCGCGGATCATGCGACTCGTCACCTTGCTGCCCTCGCGGCCAGCCATCGGCGAATCGTTGACCGCAAAGCGCATCGAGAGCGTCGGCGGGTCGATCGGCTGCGCCTTGATCGGCGCACTGACCTGCGGGTCGGCGATGGTGTTGGCCACGGTGGCGACGGTCAGGCCGGCAAGCGAAATGATGTCGCCCGCCTTCGCCTCGTCCACCGGTACGCGGTCGAGGCCGCGGAAGGACAGAATCTTCGACGCGCGACCGGTTTCGATCACATTGCCTTCGGCATCGAGCGCATGAATCGGCTGGTTGACCTTGAGCGTGCCCGACTGGACGCGACCCGTCAGGATGCGGCCAAGGAAATTGTCGCGGTCGAGCAGCGTCACCAGGAAGCTGAACGGCGCATCCTCGTCCAGCGCCGGCGGCGGCACATGGTCGACGATCTTCTGGAATAGCGGCTCCAGCGTGCCTTCGCGGCGCTGCGGGTCTTCGCTGGCATAGCCGTTGCGGCCCGATGCGTAGAGAACGGGGAAGTCGAGCTGTTCGTCGGTCGCGTCCAGCGTCACGAACAGGTCGAACACCTCGTCCAGCACTTCCTGAATGCGCTCGTCCGGGCGATCGACCTTGTTGACGACAACGATGGGCTTGAGGCCCAGCGCCAGCGCCTTGCCGGTGACGAACTTGGTCTGCGGCATCGCGCCTTCGGACGAATCGACCAGCAGGATGACGCCGTCCACCATGGAGAGGATCCGCTCCACCTCACCGCCGAAGTCGGCGTGGCCAGGCGTGTCGACGATGTTGATGCGCGTGCCGTTCCATTCGACCGAGGTGGGCTTCGCCAGGATGGTGATGCCGCGTTCCTTTTCCAGGTCGTTGCTGTCCATCGCGCGCTCCTCCACGCGCTGATTGTCGCGGAAGGTGCCGGACTGGCGGAAAAGCTGGTCGACGAGGGTGGTCTTGCCATGGTCGACGTGCGCGATGATGGCGATATTACGCTGGGACATGAACTGCCTTTTGGGATCGGGTTTCCCGGTCGGCACGGCGCCAGCCCGGAACTATCGGGCGCGCCCCTACAGGAAATGACGCGTTGCGGCAAGGGCGGGCCGTTTAATGGTCGCTTGCGGCGAACGCTCCGATGCCGGTTTCCGCCCGCACCCGCTGTGCCGCGTAGCCCGCCTTGTCCACCGCCGCGCGCGGGCTTCGGTCCGCCAGCGAGATCAGCCAGATGGCGATGAAACCGGCCGGGACGGAGAAGATCGCCGCCGAGCTATAGGGGAACGGCGCTGCGTCAAGACCGAAGGTCGTCGTCCAGACCGCCGGCGACAACAGGGTCAGCACGAACGCGGTGAGCAGCCCGACCGTCCCGCCCCACGCAGCCCCCCGCGTCGTGCAGCCGCTCCACAGAAGCGAAAGGATCAGCACCGGGAAATTACCCGAAGCCGCCAGCGCGAAGGCGAGGCTGACCATGAAGGCGACATTCTGCTTTTCGAACACCAGCCCCAGCAGCACCGCAAACGCGCCGAGCGCCAGCGTCGTCAGCCGCGACACGCGCAGTTCGTCGGCCGAACTCGCCTCCCCCCGCTTGAAGACCGTGGCGTAGAGATCGTGGCTCACGGCCGACGCGGCCGACAGGGTCAGCCCCGCCACCACCGCCAGGATGGTGGCGAACGCGACAGCGGATATGAAGCCGAGGAAGGCATTGCCCCCGATGGCATGGGCCAGGTGAATGGCGGCCATATTACCGCCCCCGCGCAGCCCCCCGTCCCCGTCCAGATAGCTGCCCTCTGTACCGACCAGCACGATCGCACCGAACCCGATGATGAAGGTCAGGATGTAGAAATAGCCGATCCAGCCCGTCGCCCAGAGCACCGACTTGCGCGCCTCCTTCGCGTCGGGAACGGTGAAGAAGCGCATCAATATGTGCGGCAGGCCGGCCGTCCCCAGCATCAGAGCCAGGCCGAAGGAGATGGCCGAGACGGGATCCTTGATGAAATTGCCCGGCGCCATGATCGACCGGCCCTGCTCCGCCGCTTGCCCCGCGCTTGCGCCGTCGGCAATGGCAGCCTGCGTCTTCACCTCCACGGCGCGGGCGAACAGCGCTTCCAGGCTGAAACCGGTCTGCGCCAGCACCATGACCGCCATGAAGCTCGCGCCGCCCAGCAGCATCACCGCCTTAATGATCTGCACCCAAGTCGTGGCGCGCATGCCGCCGAAGAGGACGTAGAGCATCATGAGGCCGCCGACGATCAGCACCGCGGCGGCGTAAGGCAGGCCGAACAGCAATTTGATGAGCTGCCCCGCCCCCACCATCTGCGCGACCAAATAGAAACTGACGACCAGCAACGTGCTGACGGCCGCAAAGCTGCGCACCGGCGGCTGCGCGAAGCGATAGGAAGCGACATCGGCAAAGGTGAAGCGGCCAAGGTTGCGCAGCCGCTCTGCCATCAGGAACAGCAGGATCGGCCAGCCAACGAGGAAGCCTGTGGAATAGATGAGGCCATCATAGCCATCGTTGAAGATTTGCGCCGAGATGCCGAGGAAGGAGGCGGCGGACATATAATCGCCGGCCATGGCAAGGCCGTTCTGGAAGCCGGTGATGCCCCCGCCAGCCGTGTAGAAGTCGGACGCGGTACGGGTGCGCGCGGCCGCTGCCTTGGTGATCCACAGCGTCAGCCCGACAAAGGCGACGAACATCAGGATGGCAACCCAGTTGATCGGCTGGCGCTGCGCCTCGCCCTCCAACGCGGCGGCGAAGGCGGGAACGGGCGTCAGGATGGCGAGCGCCGCGAGCAACGCCTTCATGCGGCATGATCCGCAAGGATCGCGGCCATCTGCGCGTCATGATGGCGGTTGGCGTGAACGACGTAGACGGCGGTCAGCGCAATGGCGAACAGGATGAGGCCCAGGCCCACGGGAATGCCGACCGATGTCACGCCCGATCCGACTGGCGCACCGAGCAAGGCCTTGTCGAACGCGATCAGCAGCAGATAGCCGACGAAGGCGATGAAGATCAGCGCCGACAGCAGCCAGCCCAACCGGGCCCGACGCGCCACCAGTTCGATATAGCGGGAGTCATTGCCCACCGCCGCGATCACCGCGTCATCCCTGTTAGGGTCCATACCCCCCTCCTCCTGGCTTTGACCCGCACCCTAGCCTCGCCTCAAGCGATTGCAATGGCGTCGGGTGCGCCTTTATAAACGGGACGCTGACTTGCGGCGCGACTGTTTTATGCACATATGACAGTTCATGCCGCCAATGGCTTCTGGGAGATGACATGGCTTCGACCCCGCCGACCGCTACTGCTACGACCGCTGGCGACATGCTGAACCTGACTCCGCCCGATCCAGTGCCCGCCGTCGCACCGGAAAAGGCGGCAGGATTGGTCCCCATCGAGCACGGCACGCGCAGCAAGCTGGACGAGAAGGTCGACGCCTTTATCGACGATCTCGTCGCCCAGGATGCGAACTCGCCCGAATTCGGCAAGCGCGTGGACCAACTCACCAATATGGGCCGCAAGGAGATTGCGGAGGCCGCTGGGCACAGCAACCGCTTTCTCGACCGGCCGGTGCGCGCGATGGACAGCGACACGAAGGTTGGGGCCGACCTTGCCGAGTTGCGGCGCACGGTGGAGGATCTCGATCCCGGTAAGCAGGGCAGCCTGCTCGCGCCCAAGAAGCTGTTCGGCATCATCCCCTTCGGCAACAAGATGCGCGACTATTTCGACGGCTATAAAAGCGCGCAGAGCCACATCAATTCGATCCTCGGCAGCCTTGCCAGCGGCAAGGATACGTTGATCAAGGACAACGCCGCCATCGACGTGGAACGGCAGAATATGTGGCAGACCATGGGTCGTCTGGAGCAGATGATCCATATCAGCAAGACGATGGACGCGCGGCTGGAAGCCAAGGCGCTGGAGCTGGATTCGACCGATCCGGCCAAGGCAAAGGCGATCCGCGAAAGCGCACTCTTCTACATCCGCCAGCGCACACAGGATCTGCTGACGCAGATGGCGGTGACGGTGCAGGGCTATCTCGCGCTCGACCTCGTCAAGAAGAACAATGTCGAACTGGTGAAGGGCGTGGACCGCGCCAGCACCACCACGGTCGCCGCGCTGCGGACGGCGGTGACGGTAGCGCAGGCGCTGGTGGGGCAGAAGCTCGTCCTCGAACAGATTACCGCGCTCAACACCACGACCGCGAACATGATCGACCGCACCGGCGAACTGCTCAAGAGCCAGACCGCGCAAATCCATGAGCAGGCCGCCTCCAGCACAATCCCGATCGAAACGCTCCAGCGCGCCTTCCAGAATATCTACGACACGATGGACAACATCGACGCGTTCAAGCTCAAGGCGCTCGAGAACATGAAGACGACGGTAAACACGCTGTCGAACGAGGTTGAGAAGTCCAAGGGCTATATCGCCCGTGCCGAAGGCCAGGCGCAGGCGGCGCAGGAAGCGCGGGTGGAAAACCCCCTGCTGAGCGCGATCGAGGGGTAAGGCATTCCATGTTATCCCGCTGCATTCCGTTCGCCCTGAGCCTGACCAAGGGCCAATCTTTCCTGAAGAGGAAGAGAAGGACCGGGCTTCTACAGGCTCAACCCGAACGGACATGGGGCGCTGGCTCATGAGCCGCTCCGACCGCGTTTTGGCCGATGCCGAAGCGGTGCTGCGCCGCCATAGCGAGCGGGGGCGCAGCCTGTCCACGCGGGCGCGGGAACGGCGCAATGCCGGCCTCATTCGCAAGATCAAATATGCCTTTTGGGCGGTGCTCGCCATCCTGCTCGCCAGTGCGGTGGCAGGCTTCGTCATGCCGCTGGGCGTTACGGGCGTCATGATCGCGCTCGGCGTCATCATCGCCGCACTGGTGCTGATCGCGCTTCTTCCGGCGCAAGACCGCGTCCGCACCGAGGCGCTGGCGCAGACGGAGCTCGCCGCCTTGCCGCTCAAGACCGAGATCTGGCTGGAGAACCAGCGCAAGGCGTTGCCCGCGCCCGCCGTCACGCTGGTCGACAGCATCGGGGTGCGGCTGGAAACGCTTGGACCGCAACTGGAGCGGGTGGGCGAAGGCGATCCCGCCGCGCAGGAGATCCGCAAGCTCCTGGCCGATCACCTTCCCGAACTCGTCACCGGCTACCAATCCATTCCCGAGCCGCTCCGGCGGCAGGAGCGCAACGGCCGCGTCCCCGAAAAGCAGCTTGTCGAAGGGCTGTCCGTCATAGACGCCGAAATCGCGCGGATGAGCGAGACTCTCGCTAGCGGCGACCTCGACAAGCTCGCCGTGCAGAACCGGTTCCTAGAACTCAAATATCAGGAAGCCAAGGAACTGGGGCAATAGGCCCTGCGCTCCTTATGGCATGATCCATCTCACGCTCATCATCGTGGATTTCCTGACGGGCCTGCTGGCGGCCGGCGCATGGGCGCTGGCGTCGGCCGGCGGGGCGATCGCGGCGGTGTTGGGCGGCGGGTTCATGGGCCTTTCGCTGTTTCGGCGGTGGCGGCGCAAATGACGTGCCTCAGATTTCCAGCTGCGATCCCAGTTCCACCACCCGGTTCACCGGCAGCTTGAAGAAGTCCATCGGGCTTTCGGCATTGCGGATCATCCAGGCGAACAGCTTTTCGCGCCAGATCGCCATGCCGGGCCGCGCAGACGGGATCAGCGTCTGGCGACTGAGGAAATAGCTGCTGTCCTTCACCGTGATCGGTCCGCCGCAATCCTGAACCGTTTTCAGCACGGCCGGGATGTCTACTTCCTCCATGAAACCATGATTGAGGACAAGGCGGTAGAAGCCCGCGCCATGATCCTCCACCTGCGACCGCACCGCTTCATGCAGGTGCGGCACGCCATGGGTCTTTACCGTCAGGATGATGTTGCGTTCGTGCAGGATGCGGTTGTGCTTGACGTTGTGAAGCAATGCCGGCGGGACGCCCGCAGTGCTGGAAGACAGGAAGATGGCGGTGCCCGGCACGCGCTTCAGCGACGTCATGGTGGACTGGATGAAAAGGTCCAGCTCCATCGCGCCTTCCTGCAACCTCTCGCGCATGATCCGGCGGCCCGTCGCCCATGTCGTCAGGATCACGAAGGCCACGGTCGCCACCATCAGGGGGAACCATCCGCCATCGGGAATCTTGGTCGCGTTCGACGCGAAGTAAGCGCCATCGATCAGCAGGAACAGGCCGGTTACGCCGCCCGCCGCCAGCGGCGGCCAGCGCCATACGGAGAAAGTCAGTACGCCCAACATGCAGGCAGTGATCACCATGGTGCCCGTGACGGCGATGCCGTAGGCGGCCGCAAGGTCCGTCGAACTGCCGAAGCCCACCACCAGCAGGATCACGAAGATCAGCAGCGCATAGTTGACCAGCGGCACGTAGATCTGCCCCGCTGCCGACGCGCTGGTGTGCAGGATGCGAAGACGGGGCAGGAAGCCCAGCTGCACCGCCTGCTGCGTCACTGAAAAGGCCCCGGAAATCACCGCCTGGCTGGCGATGATCGTCGCCAGCGTGGCGAGGATCACCAGCGGCAGGCGCGCCCAGTCGGGCGCCATCAGGAAGAAGGGGTTCGCCGCCGCCGCCGGCTGATCGATCAGCAGCGCGCCCTGCCCCAGATAGTTGAGCAGCAGGCAGGGGAAGGCGGCGTAGAGCCAGGCGATGCTGATCGCCTTTCGCCCGAAATGCCCCATGTCGGCATAGAGCGCCTCCGCGCCCGTGACCGCCAGCACGACCGACCCCAGCGCCAGGAAAGCCAGCAAGGGGTCCAGGGCAAAGAAGCGGAACGCCCAGACAGGATTGACGATGGCGACGATCTCGGGATGGCGCAGGATATTCACGATGCCGAGCAGCGCGAGCACGATGAAGTAGACGACCATCACCGGACCGAACAACGCCCCGACCCGCGCCGTGCCGAATCGCTGGATCAGGAAAAGCGCGACAAGGATGACGATGGCGATCGGCAGGACGAGCGACGTGAGGCTCGCCTGGACCACCGTCAGGCCCTCCACGGCCGAGAGCACGGAAATTGCGGGTGTGATGATGGCGTCGCCGTAGAAGAGCGCGGTCGCCAGCACGCCGAGCGCGGCGATCAACGGGGTTCTGCCCGACCCTTCCAGATTGCGCCGGATCAGCGCCAGCAATGCCATGCTGCCGCCTTCGCCATGATTGTCCGCACGCATGACGATGAACACATATTTGACCGTCACGATCAGCGTCATCGTCCAGAAGATCAGCGACAGCACCCCGTAGATATGCAGCGGATCGACCGTAAGGGGGTGGTGACCGACGAAGCTTTCCTTCAGCGCATAAAGCGGCGACGTGCCGATGTCGCCGAACACCACGCCCAGCGCGCCCAGCGCCAGTGGCCCCAGTCCCTGAGCGGGAGCATGGGCGCTTCCCGCATTTCCTTCGACCTCACCCTGCATCGATGATCATTCTCCGTCATTCCTGCCGTCGATGCCATGAGCGCAGAGGTAAATTCCATATGAATGATCGTGCGGGTCCATAGTATTTCCATATGAAAACGGTCAGAAGACACAAATTCCTACGCAAATACAATGGAGCGGCGCGGTTGACGCTCTCGAAATGCTATGCGGCCGGCCGTATGTAAAGCGTCCTTCACCGTATGAAGGAGAGCCGTCTGCATGACCCGTCATGGTTGGCCGATATGGATCGGATTGCGATTGGCCGGACTGGCGCTGCTGCTGTGCGATCGGCCGCTGGGTTCCCAATTGGCCGCTTCGGTGCATCGCTCGACCGCTGTCACTGCGGGTCAGCTGCTGCTGGCCGGGGCCTGCTTTCTCTGCACCTCATCAGGCATGGCGCTGCTCGTCATGAGCGCAGCGTTGCTTAGGAAGGTGCCGGTCACGGCGCGATGGGCTGGTTAGCGCCGATGTGCGCGAAAAATAGACCCGGACAGCGACGGGCGTGTGCAGTTCGCCGTCAGCTGTCCGGGGTCGCAACATTGCCAATCTTGGAGAGGCATGACAACGTTGTCCCCGCCCCTCTAAGAGATTTATCCTCGCCTTGCAACCCCCTTTGACGAGGAAGACAAACCTCGCTCCGTTTGACGGGCGAGGTTGCAACCGCGAGGGCGTCGGACTGCTGCGCTCCGTTTAGCGCTTCACCGACAGGCGATAGATCATTTCATGATGATAGGGCTTGCCCGGATCGACCCGCGCCGACACGAAACTGGGCTTGTTGGGCGCGTCCGGGAATTTCTGCGGCTCCAGCGCGATGCCGTCGCCCATGCGGTAGAGGTGGCTACCCTTGCCCAGCAGCGACCCGTCCAGGAAGTTGCCCGTGTAGAACTGGACGCCCGGCTCGGTCGTCAACACGTCCAGCACGCGGCCCGACTGCGGATCTTCGAGGCGCGCCGCCAGCCCCGGCACCTTGGTCAGCCCCTTGTCGAGCGCGAAATTATGGTCGTAGCCATGTCCGGCGACGATCTGCGGATCGCGTCCGTCGCGAATGCCGTCCGCCACGCGCCGGGGCATGCGGAAATCGAAGACGCCGCCTTCCACGGGCTTGAGTTCGCCCGTGGGAATGAGATGCACATCGACCGGCGTGAAGGCCTTGGCCGGGATGGTCAGCAGGTGATTGACCGTTCCTTCGGGCGCGCCCTCGCCCGCCAGGTTGAAGATGGCATGATTGGTCATGTTGACGATCGTGGGCTTGTCGGTCTTCGCGTCGAACACGATCCCCAGGTTGCCGGCCTCGTCCAGCGTGTATGTGACGGTGACGTCCAGCTTGCCGGGGTAACCCGCGTCGCCTTCCGGGCTGGTGAGGCCCAGCACCACGCTCGCCTTGGGACCGCTTTTCATGGACACGACCGTCCACACCTGCTTGTCGAAGCCCTTGCCCCCGCCGTGCAGCGAATTGACCTTGTCGTTGAGCGGCAACTGATAGGTCTTGCCGTCGAGCGAGAACTTGCCGCCCGCGATGCGATTGGCATAGCGGCCCACGGTCACGCCATAATAGTTGGGATGCTCGACATAGCCCTTGAGGTCGTCATAGCCCAGCAGGACGTCCGCCACCTTGCCTGCCTTGTCCGGTCCCGACAGCGATTGCAGCGTCGCGCCATAGGTCAGGATTTTCGCCGACACCCCTTGCCCGTTGCTGAGGGTGATCGTCTCCACCGCCGCGCCGTTCGCGGTTCCGGCCGGCGCACGGCTGGCCTCTGCCGCCAATGCCGCCCCAGCCGCCATGACGGCGCCCATAGCACCGCGGGAAAGTGTGGATTTCAGAGCAATGATCCCGGCCTTGTGCATGAACGTCCTCCCTAACAGCGGTCGCCCATTGACGGGCGGTTGGGGGACATATACTCGGACATATTATGCGGACGCAAGCCTTGCACATGGTAGTTTGCATCAAGATTTCTTGCGGAGGAGGATGAATGGCTGGACCGATCTCGTCAGGCGCGGGGGCATCCGCGACCTATAACCCCGGCACGCGTTATGGCCCTGCGCTGGCCCTGCTTGCCAGCCTCTTCTTCATGTGGGGCTTCATCACCGTCATCAACAACACGCTGCTGCCGCATCTGCGGAGCGTGTTCGACCTCAGCTACACCCAGACGACGCTGATCGAATCGGTCTGGTTCATCGCCTATTTCTTCGCGTCCATCCCGTCCGCCAAGCTGATCGAGCGGGTGGGATACCAGAAATCCATGGTGATCGGGCTGCTCATCATGGCGGCGGGCGCGCTCGGCATGACGCTGGCGGCTTCCATTCCCTCCTATGGCGTGACGCTGGTCATGCTGTTCGTCATCGCCAGCGGCATCACCCTGCTTCAGGTCGCGGCCAACCCCTATGTCGCCGTCGTCGGCAAGCCCGAAACCGCCTCTTCCCGCCTCAACCTGGTGCAGGCGATGAATTCGGCCGGCACCATGCTCGCGCCGATGTTCGGTGCCTATCTGATCCTTGGCCGGTCGAAAGGGGGCACGGCGCAAGGCGATGTCGTCCTGACCCAGGCGGAACGGCTGGCGGACGCGCAGTCGGTGGTCCTCCCCTATGTGCTGGTGGCGATCGTCCTGGTCGTTCTGGCCGTGGTGATCGCGCGCTTTCCCTTGCCCGCAATGGGTGCCGCGACGCAGCGCCACAACAAGGAGGAGCGGAAGAAATATTCGCTGTGGAACCACCGCAACCTGGTGTTCGGCATCCCGGCCATCTTCATTTACCTGATCGCGGAAATCGGCGTCGCCAACCTGTTCGTCAACTTCGTCAGCCAGCCGCAGATCGCCAATCTGACGCACGAGCAGGCTGGCAATTACCTGACCTTCCTGTGGGGCGGAATGATGGTCGGCCGCTTCGCCGGCTCCGCCATCATGCAGAAGTTCGACGCCGGCCATGTCCTCGCCGCCTTTTCCGTGGGCGCGTTCCTGGTGATGCTGGTCACCGTGTTCACCACCGGCCCGGTCGCCATGTGGTCGCTGATCCTGGTCGGCCTGTTCCACTCGATCATGTTCCCGACCATCTTCACGCTCGGCATCAAGGGGCTGGGACCGCTGACCGAGGAAGGCTCAGGCCTGCTGATCATGGCCATCGCGGGCGGCGCGCTGGTGGTGGTGCAGGGCTGGCTCGCGGATATCTACGGCTTGCAGACCAGCTTCCTGCTGACCGCCGCCTGCGAACTTTATGTCCTCTTCTACGCGCTGTGGGGCTGCAAGGTGACGAACGCCTTGCCGGACCAGCAGATCGCTGACTGACACGACGGCATCGAAAACAGCAAAAGGCCGGTGCGGGACGACCGCACCGGCCTTTTTCTTTGCGGAAGCGGCTTCGCCTTAGTCCCGCATGGCGCTCGCCGTGTCCTCCAGCGCCAGGTCCACGAGCGCCCGCATGGCGTCCGACGCCGCAACCGGATCACCCGCGGCGATCGCGTCGAACACCCGCGCATGATCGGGAATAGGGTTGCGCGGCAGGGCGCGGGCGCGCTGCTTGAACTGGGTCGTCCAGTTGACCGCCGCGCCGATGCTGGCGGTCAGCACGATCAAAGCATCGTTCCGTGTCGCCTGAAGGATCGCATTGTGGAAGTCCCGGTCCGCCGCCCGCCCGGCCTCGGTCGCCAGCGTGTGGCGACGCATGGCGGCGAGCGCGTCCTTCATGATCCGGATGTCATCCTTGTCCCGCCGCTGCGCAGCCAGCCTCGCCGCCGCCGGCTCGACGATGGCGCGCAGTTCGAACAGGTCGCGCACGAACTGGATGTCCGGCTCCCCGGCGAAGGCCCAGGCCAGCACTTCGGGGTCGAGCAGGTTCCATCGCGTGCGCGGCAGTACGCGGGTGCCTGCCTTTGGCCGGCTTTCCACCAGGCCCTTCGCGGTCAGCACCTGTATCGCCTCCCGATAGGCGCTGCGCGACACTTCCAGTTCCTCTGCGAACGCGACCTCTCCCGACAGCGTATCGCCCGGCTGATACTGGCCGGACAGGATCGCCATGCCCAGTTTGTGGGCGATCGCGCCGTGCAGCCGCCGGCCAGGCCCTCTCACTGGCCTGACTTCACCGCCATCGTCCTTGGCCTTCCCCTGCTTCGAAGGGTCGTCTTGTGCCATTTCCCGCTCCTCCCGCTTCCCCAACGCGAAATGGCTCGTGCTACAACACGAGGATTGCCATTACCACTCTCCTGAAATATGTCGGAGTAAATCACCCATATCGTTGCGTGCGTGCCCATCGGCGCGCAGCGACGCGGCCATCGATGAAAAAGCGCCAACTGGCGCGCGGGAGGAAGATTTCATGACATTGCGCCTGTTGCAGCATCGGTCCGGCATTGGCGAGCGATCGGTCATCGCCGCCCAGGGCGACGCCGCACATTTCGTGCCCGGCTTTTCGACAATCCGGGCGCTGGCGCTACGCGCGATCGCCGGCGGCATCGGCCTTGCCCAGGCAGTCGAAGAGGCAGGCCAGGGCGGAAGCGTCGACATCGCCGCGGAATATGCGGCTGGCCGGCTGCTCGCACCGATCGATCATGAAGACGACGCGCATGTGCTGATGACCGGCACCGGCCTTACCCATCTTGGGTCGGCAGAAGGCCGCGACAAGATGCATCGCGAAGCCGCGGCAGCCGAAAAGCAGACCGACAGCATGCGCATGTTCCTGGAAGGCCTGGAAGGCGGCAAGCCCGCCCCGGGGCAAGTCGGCCAGCAACCCGAATGGTTTTACAAGGGCGACGGATCGCAACTGGTTGGCCCCGGCGACGCGCTGACCATGCCGTCCTTCGCCAAGGATGGGGGCGAGGAGCCGGAACTGGCCGGCATCTACATCATCGGTGACGACGGCAGGCCCTACCGCCTGGGCCTCGCGCTCGCGAACGAATTTTCGGACCATGTCACCGAACGGCACAATTATCTCTGGCTCGCCCACTCAAAGCTGCGGCAGGCCGCGCTCGGGCCGGAACTGCTGGTCGGCGACCCGCCCGCCCATATCGAAGGGTCCAGCCGCGTCCTGCGCGCCGGGCAGGTCATTTGGGAAAAACCCTTCCTGTCGGGCGAAGCGAACATGTCGCACAGCCTGGCGAACCTGGAGCATCATCATTTCAAATATGCGCTGTTCCGCCGACCCGGTGACGTGCATGTTCATTTCTTCGGCACCGCGACCCTCTCGTTCAGCGACGGCGTGACCACGCAGGAAGGCGACGTCTTCGAGATCGAAGCGGCGCCCTTCACCCTGCCCGCACGCAACCCGCTCACGCGCGCGCAACCGGCCGATCTGGCCGTCCAGCCGCTGTAGGGCGGTTGCCCATCCCCGAGACCATCCATTCACCCGATAAGAGCTTCAGGAGAGGACGCATGATGATGAAGACCCTGCGCCGCACCACCGCCACGCTGCTGCTTTGCGCCAGCGCGCTGGCGTGCGGCACGGCCGTGGCGGACACGGACGGCAAGCCGACCACCGCCACGATCCACGCCGACAAGCCAGGCCCGGTCTACGACAAGCGGATCTTCACCCAGTTCGCCGAACATCTGGGTCATGGCATCTATGGCGGCCTGTGGGTCGGCAACGACAAGTCCATCCCCAACACCAACGGGTTCCGCAACGATGTCATAGGCGCGCTGCGCAACCTCGCCGTGCCCGTCATCCGCTGGCCGGGCGGCTGCTTTGCCGACGAATATCATTGGCGTGAAGGGATCGGCCCGCGGGGCAAGCGGCCGGTCAAGGTGAACACCAACTGGGGCGGCGTGACCGAGCCCAACGCGGTCGGCACCCACGAATATTTCGAGCTGCTGCGCCAGGTCGGCGCGGAAGCCTATATTTCTGGCAATGTCGGCAACGGCACGCCGCAGGAAATGGCGGAGTGGATCGAATATATCACCGCCCCGGCCGGCAGTCTTGCCGACGAGCGGGCGAAGAACGGGCATAAGGAACCCTGGGCGCTCGCCTCCTTCGGCATTGGCAATGAGCTGTGGGGCTGCGGCGGCAACATGACCGCGCAATATGCCGCGGATGTGACGAAGCGCTATTCGACCTTCCTCAAGGTTCCGGCCGGCAAGACGCTGGTCCGCATCGCTTCGGGCGCCAATGGCGGCGACTATAACTGGACCGAAGTGACCATGCGCGAGGCGGCCAAGCAACTCGATGCGCTCTCGCTCCACTATTACACGCTGCCCCAGGGTGGCTGGCCGCCCAAGGCGGACCCGGTCAATTTCGGCGAAACCGAATGGGCAGACACGCTCGCCGCCACCTGGAAGATGGACGAACTCATCACCGGCCATTCCAAGATCATGGACAAATATGATCCCCAGAAGCGCGTGTTCCTGGCTGTCGATGAATGGGGCACCTGGTATGCGCCCGATCCGGGCACAAACCCCGGTTTCCTGCGCCAGCAGAACACGCTGCGCGACGCCCTGGTCGCGTCGGTCAATCTCGACATTTTCGCCAAGCATGCCGATCGCGTCCGCATGACCGCCATCGCGCAGATGGTGAACGTCCTTCAGGCGATGATCCTGACAGACGGCAAAAAGATGATCCTGACGCCGACCTACCATGTGTTCGAGATGTACAAGCCGTGGCAGGACGCGACGGTCCTGCCGATCGACCTGACGACGCCTTGGTACAACAAGGACAAGTTCGTGATGCCGGCGGTCAGCGGATCGGCCGTGCGCGGCAAGGACGGCAAGGTCCATGTCGGCCTTTCCAATCTCGACCCCAATCAGCCCAACACGGTCACGGTCAAGCTGGACGGCCTCAACGCCGCGACCGTGTCGGGCCGGGTGCTGACGGCGCAGGCAATCAACGCCCACAACACGTTCGATGCGCCGGACGTGGTGAAGCCCGCTCCGTTCACGGGCGCGCAGATCGCCGGCGGTACGCTCACCGTCACCCTGCCGCCCAAGTCGGTGGTCGTGCTCGACCTGCAATGACGATAAGGACCGGCAGGCTTTCCCCCCATAGGGTTGGAAGCCTGCCGGTCGTGTCGGCGGCCCGTCGCGCGGACCGCCCTGCTCCGGCATTTTCTCCTTGCCCCGCGCCCTTTCCCATGCACAAAGCTTGCCAGTTGTCGCGCGCGACGCCATTTTCGCGCGCGATCCAGAATTTCGTGTAAGGACGTACCGCATGGACGACGTGATGGCCCCGGACCGGGCGGCTCCAAGGCCGCAAATTCCGCAGGAAGTCGGCGACGGCCTGTCGGTGATCTCGATCGCGAAAAGTTATGACAAGCGGGTCGTGCTGTCCGACGTGTCGCTGACCGTGGGCAAGGGAGAGGTCGTAGGCCTGCTCGGCCCCAACGGCGCGGGCAAGACGACCTGCTTTTATTCCGTCATGGGCCTCGTCCGCCCGGATCATGGCCGCATCATCCTCGACGGGCAGGACATCACCAATCTGCCCATGTATCGCCGCGCTATCCTCGGCCTTGGCTATCTTCCGCAGGAAACGTCCATCTTTCGCGGCATGACCGTGGCGCAGAATATCGGCGCGGTGCTGGAACTGGCCGAGCCGGACAAGGCTGCGCGAGAGGCGCGGCTGGAGCAACTGCTCTCCGAATTCGGCCTTGGGCGCCTGCGCGATTCGGCCGCGATGGCCCTGTCGGGTGGCGAGCGTCGCCGTTGCGAGATCGCCCGCGCGCTGGCCGCAAATCCGTCCATCGTCCTGCTGGACGAACCCTTCGCCGGCATCGACCCGCTCTCCATCGCCGACATTCGCGACCTCGTGAAGCAGTTGAAGACACGCGGCATCGGCGTCCTCATCACCGATCATAATGTCCGCGAGACGCTGGAGATCGTCGACCGCGCCTGCATCATCTATGACGGGCAGGTTCTTTTCGCCGGAAGCCCGACCGAACTCGTCGCCAACGCCGATGTGCGTCGCCTCTATCTGGGCGAGAATTTCCAGCTCTAGGCATGGCGACGCTGCGCTCTCCTCTCGCCGGACAGAGCGAACGGTAATGGCGCTCGGCCCTCGTCTGGACCTGCGTCAAAGCCAGTCGCTGGTGATGACGCCCCAGTTGCAGCAGGCGATCAAGCTGCTGGCGCTCAGCAATCTGGAGATCGACGCGTTCGTCGCCGGGGAGCTGGAGAAAAATCCGCTCCTCGAACCCGGCGGTCCCACCGACGTTGCTCCAATCCCCGACGGGGTAGACCTAACGGAGGAGCGCCCTGCCCTCCCTGCCGAAACCGGCGCGAGCGACGAACTGATCGCGCAAGGATTGGGCGCAGCAGACAGCCCGCTCGACGTCGATCACGGCGCGACCATCTTCATCGACGACGGCCCGGCCGACCGCATGACCGGGCCTGGCGGCGGCATGGACATGATGGGCGGCGGCAGCGGCTATGGCGAGGATGCGCCGGATTTCGACAGTTTCGCCGCGCCCGATGTCGGCCTGCACGAACATCTGATGGATCAGGCGCGCGCCGCACTTTCGGGCATGGACCTCATCATTGCCGCGCACCTGATCGGGCAGATTGACGAGACCGGCTATCTGGAGGCGAACCTGCTCCAGGCCGGCCATGCGCTGGGTGTACCTCTGTTCGATGTCGAACGGGTGCTGACCGTCATCCACGGCTTCGATCCCACGGGCGTGGGCGCGCGTTCCCTGTCCGAATGTCTCGCGCTTCAGGCGAAGGAGGCCGATCGCTACGATCCCTGTATGGCGCGGCTGCTCGCCAATCTCGACCTGCTGGCCAAAGGCGCCCTGCCCCAGCTTCGCCGCATCTGCGGCGTGGATGAGGAGGATATGGCGGACATGATCGCGGAACTGCGTGCCTATGATCCAAAGCCCGGCCTGCAATTCGCGGGCGAGCGCGCTGCCCCCGTCACCCCGGACCTGTTCGTGCGGAAGACGCGCGAAGGCTGGGGCATAGAGATCAACAGCGCCACCCTTCCCCGTCTGCTCGTCAACCGCAGCTATTATGTCGAACTGGCGAGCGGCCCGCAGGACCGGAACAGCAAGGCCTGGCTTGCCGACTGCCTCGCCAGCGCCAACTGGCTGGTGAAGGCGCTCGACCAACGGCAAAAGACCATCATCAAGGTGGCGGGCGAGATCGTGAAGCAGCAGGAGGCCTTCTTCCGCGAAGGCGTAGCGCACTTAAAGCCCATGACGTTGAAGGCGGTGGCCGACGCGATCGGCATGCACGAAAGCACGGTCAGCCGCGTCACATCCAACAAATATCTTTCCTGCCCGCGCGGCCTTTACGAGCTTAAATATTTCTTCTCCAGCGGGGTCTCCTCCGCGACCGGGGACGGCGCGGTGTCCGCCGAAGCGGTGAAGAGCCACATCAAGGCGCTGATCGGGGCGGAAGACCCGCAGGCGATCCTCTCCGATGACACGCTGGTCGACATGCTCCGCGCGCGGGGCATGGACATAGCGCGCCGCACGGTCGCGAAATATCGCGAGGCTCTGGGCATCGGCTCGTCGGTCCAGCGCCGCCGGCAAAAGGCGCTCAAGGGCCGCGCCGCCTGACCCCGCCTGTCCTATGCGACAGGGCTGGCCCTATACTGCGTAGGACTTCGCGATAGGATCAGCCGCTCGTAACAAAATGTCAAAATCTGCGGGAAATATGCGAAGTTAAGGGACTTGATTCCTACTCGCGCCCCCTGCAACGGCCGGGCCATCGCCGCCTGAAAGGACATTCTCCTCCATGTCGATCGCCTATCTGAACGGTGTTTTCCTGCCGTTGGAAGATGCCCGCGTCTCTCCGCTCGACCGCGGCTTCCTGTTCGCGGACGGCATCTATGAGGTCGCGGCCGTCATCGACGGGCGGCTGGTCGACAATGCCAGCCATCTGGCGCGCCTGGAACGCTCAACCGCCGCCATCGGCATCACGCTGCCCCTGTCGCCCGATGACATTCAGGCGGTGCAGAAGGAACTGGTGGTCCGCAATGCTTTGTCCGAGGGCCTTGTCTATCTTCAGGTGACGCGCGGGGCGGATGTCTCACGCGACTTTATAGCGCCCGCGTCGCTTAGCCCGACACTCTTCCTGTTCGTGCAGGACCGACCCTTCCTGGATCTGCCCGCTGTCCGCACCGG
This sequence comes from Sphingobium olei, assembly GCF_042678845.1. Taxonomy (NCBI): domain Bacteria; kingdom Pseudomonadati; phylum Pseudomonadota; class Alphaproteobacteria; order Sphingomonadales; family Sphingobiaceae; genus Sphingobium; species Sphingobium olei. The sequence continues at coordinate 75,030 of NZ_JBHTLS010000131.1, forward strand.
CATCGCTGTCGCGACCATGCCGGACCTTCGCTGGAAGCGCCGCGACATCAAGAGCGTCGGCCTGCTGGCGCAGGCGATGGCAAAGCAGGCGGCGCGGGACGCCGGCGCCCAAGAAGCCTGGATGGTCGAAGACGGCTTCGTCACCGAAGGCGCATCGTCCACCGCCTTCATCGTCATCGACGAAGGGATCATCACCCGCCCCTATAGCGAGGCGGTTCTCGCCGGTTGCACTGCCAGCGCGCTCACAGCCCTGGCAGAGGAAAGCGGCCTGCGCATCGTCCGCCGCCCCTTCACCGTGGCGGAAGCGCTCGATGCGAAGGAGGCCTTCATCACCAGCGCCTCGACCCTGTGCCAGTCGGTGGTAAGGATCGACGGCCGCAACATCGGCGACGGAACCCCGGGTCCGATAGCCACCCGGCTGCGCACCCTGTACATCGATTTCGCGCGATCCACTGCCGTTTGACTATTATCACCGAAATGGACGGATTTTGGTGCCTGCCCGATGTGGGCAAAAGTCGCCAGATCGGCCGCATTTCCCGCAGAATCGGACAAACCCGAACTGAAAGGCCGGCTTTGCCACGCCTTTTCCTCCCGGGTCGGTTTGTTTTGGACCAATATCGGGCTGATTGAATCCGTTCTTGCTTTATTCTCGGGAACGAAGCTAGAACGGGAGCGACGCGATGTTGGAAGACTATTCTCTCACTCCGCCCATCGAAGGTAGCATTGGGCAGGTCGCCCTGCCATTGGCCGCGCGGGACGATCGCCCCGGCCTTCTGGTTTTCGGCGACTGGCTGGATGCGGAGGATTTCCAGCCGCTTGCCGACGCCGCGGGCTTCCGGCTGCTGGGCACGATCGGTCTTGAAGGCGCCTCGGTCCGTCTGGACCGCCAGACGCATTGCGACGGCCTCCTGCTTTTCTGTCAATCCGCGACGCCATCGCTAGAGCGGCTGCTCGTACAGGTCGAAACGCAGGCGGTGCAGACCGGCATGGCCGTCATCCTCGTCGCCGGATGGGATACGGTCGACCTTGCCTATGGCTGCGTGCGTAGCCCGCACACGCAATTGCTGTGCGATCCGGATCGGATGGAACTGGCTGCTGCCATCGTCGCCTTGGGCGAGCATCGGCCTGCAGCGGGTCGCGTTCACGAGGTCGACCGGGAAAGCGCGAAGTTGCAGCAGTTGAGCGATGAGGTCGGTCGTCTGGCACGGACGCTGGACGCACTGACCCACCGCGCCCGCAACGGCGCAACGCCCAGCTTCGATCTTGGCCCGCGCATTTCGGACCGGCCCAGCGACTATATCGGTATGCCCGCCCTTGCGCCAATGGGCGCGGCTGGCACGGTGCCCACCAATCCATCGACCGAAATCAACGCGGCACAAATCCGCGACCTGCTGCGCGCGCGCCGCTTGCGTGCCGACTTCCTGCCGGGCGACCTGTTCGCCGACCCGGCCTGGGACATGCTGCTCGATCTGCTGGCGGCACGGCTGGAGCGGGAGCGGGTTTCGGTATCCAGCCTCTGCATCGCCGCAGCGGTGCCGCCCACCACGGCGTTGCGCTGGATCAGGACGCTGACCGACAAGGGGCTGGTGGAGCGGCAGGCCGATCCTTATGACGGCCGCCGCGTCTTCATCACCCTGGCGCAGGAAACCGCCGACGCGCTCATTCGCTGGTTCGGTGCCAGTCGGCGGCTGTTGACCACATGACGCCGCTTGACCGACGCGCCTTTTGCCCGCAATAGGCGCTTCCCCATGGGGGCGATTAGCTCAGTTGGTAGAGCGTCTCGTTTACACCGAGAATGTCGGCGGTTCGAGCCCGTCATCGCCCACCAGTTTCGTTGAAGAAGGAGCCGTCCGGGGGACGGCTTCCGGCGACGCTCCCGAGCGACAGCGAAGGGTGTCAGCTTTTGGAGCCTGTCCTGGGGACGGTCGAGCCGAAAACCTCCGAGCAGCTATGCTGCGAGGGTGTAGCCGATCAGGCAATACTTGATGGCATTTCTACCGGCGAAATTTCCGCGTGTGTGAAAGCCGTAGAGCCGGCGCGCCGTAGGCCCCCTCCCGACGCAACGCGCCAGCGCCAGCGAGGGTGCCCTGCTCAAATCCTACTCCGCGTCCGTAACGTTCATGTCCCCGCAAGCTTCGACGGCGCATTGTTCCTGCATGTCGTTCGCAGCATCCCTCGCCGGCGCCACATTGCCCCTGCTGCTGATGCTGTCTCCATTCGCCGTCATGGCTGCACGCGCCTGTCCCGACTCGCCCCCTGCCGCTGGCGCCGCGGGGGCCAAGCCCGCGCCCTGCCCGCGTCCGCTGCCGCCGCTGATGTAACCGCCCATATTGCAGCGCGCCGTTACCGCTGCTAACGCCATCGGCCATGATCCAGCCGCCTGAAATCATCCGAGTCACCAAATCCCGCATCTCCTGCGACGGATCGGGCGACATACCGGCCGCGCTCGGCCATCCGCGCGTCTTCCTGGAAATCGACGAGCATGGCTATGTCGATTGCGGCTATTGCGACCGCCGCTTCGTCCTGATCGGCAGCGTCGCGGACAATGGCGACGTCGCATCCAAGCCGGACATCGCTTCGAGCGCCAGCCTCTAGCAAGACGGCCGCGCCTCGCCACTGGGCAGCCGAAAATCGCCATGCAGCTTTTCTGGTTGGGTTGAGCGAACGGCGCGCCTATATCGGGGACATGACCGATATCGCTCCCTTCTTTACCGACGCTCGCGGCCTTCTCTATCGCCCCGGCCTGCTGGACCCTGACACTGCTCGGCAATTGACCGGGCAGGCGCTGGCCTCGTGCGACGATGGTGAGCTTTATCTGCAATATCGGGCGAGCGAGAGCTTCGGCTTTGACGATGGACGGCTGAAAACCGCGGATTATTCGACCGACGCCGGTTTCGGCTTGCGCGGCGTGTCTGGTGAAATGACCGGCTTCGCCCACGCCAACGACATCAGCGAGGCCGCCATCCGAAAGGCGGCGCAGACGCTCACCCTGCTCGATCCCGCCAAGGGTCAACCTGCTCCCCCGCCGCAGCGGACGAACCGGCATCTCTATACCGACGCCAATCCGCTCGAGATCGTGCCCTTCGCCGAGAAGGTCTCACTATGCGCGGAGATCGACGCGGCCGCCCGCGCACGCGATCCGCACGTCGTGCAGGTGTCGGTCAGCCTGGCGGGCAGCTGGTCCGTTGTCGAGATCGTCCGGGCGGACGGCTTTACCGCAACCGACATCCGCCCGCTGGTGCGCCTGAACGTCTCGGTCATTCTGGAAGAGAACGGGCGTCGTGAAACGGGCGTATTCGGCGTTGGCGGCCGCTATCTCTACGACAAGGTCATGGACCCTGCGATCTGGAACCGCGCGATCGACGAAGCGCTGGCCCAGGCGCGGGTCAATATGCGATCGGTCGCGGCGCCCGCCGGCGAGATGACGGTGCTGCTTGGGCCCGGCTGGCCTGGCGTGCTTGTTCATGAGGCGATCGGGCATGGCCTGGAGGGTGACTTCAACCGCAAGGGGACCAGCGCCTTTTCCGGCCGGATCGGACAGCGGGTCGCCGCGCCGGGCGTCACCGTGGTGGACGACGGCAGCATCCTGGACCGGCGCGGCTCGCTTTCGATCGACGATGAAGGCACGCCGACGCAGGAGAATGTCCTGATCGAGGACGGCATATTGCGCGGCTATATGCAGGACCGACTGAACGCGCGCCTGATGGGCGTCGAACCCACCGGCAATGGGCGGCGCGAAAGCTATGCCCATGCCCCCATGCCGCGCATGACCAACACTTTCATCAAGGGCGGGCAGGATGATCCGGAGGAACTGCTGAGCCGCATGAAGTCCGGCATCTTCGCCAAGAGCTTCGGCGGCGGGCAGGTGGACATCGTGTCGGGCAAGTTCGTCTTCTCCTGCACCGAAGCGTATAAGGTGGAGAATGGCAAGCTGGGCGATCCCATCAAGGGCGCAACGCTAATCGGCGATGGCCCTACCGCGCTGACCAAGGTGATCGGCATCGGCAAGGATTGGGCACTGGATGAGGGCATCGGGATGTGCGGCAAGGGGGGACAGAGCGTACCCGCCGGCGTCGGCCAACCCACATTGCTCATGGAAGGGCTGACGGTGGGCGGCACGGCCGCCTGAATGCGCCTCCTGCCCCGGCGCGCTCCCGTTTAGGGGCACATGCCGCGACAGGTCGAGCCGATAGGATGGTCGATAGCGGGAACCGTCCTGCCGCTGCGTCATTGGATCATCATGAACATGTTGACCGACAGCCACGATGCCGTGACCGCGGACTGGGCCGCCGCCCTTCTGGATTTCTGGTTCAACGAAGTGGGCGAAGATGGCTGGTGGAGCCATGACGCTGCGCTGGACCGGACCTGCGCTGCGCGCTTTACCGACCTGTGGGAAAAAAAGCAGGCCGAGCCGGTGATATCCTTTCTGGGCCGGGCCGACGATGCCCTCGCGGCGGTGCTCCTGTTCGATCAACTCCCCCGAAATATGTTTCGGAACAGCGCGCGCGCATTTCAGACCGATGCCTTGGCGAGAGATGTTGCGCGGGGCGCGATCGCGCATGGCTACGACATCCAGATTGGCGGCGCAGGACGGCTGTTCTTCTACATGCCCTTCATGCACAGCGAATCGTTGGAAGATCAGGATCTGTCCCTCAGCCTGTTCGAAGGCGCGGGCGATCAAGAGTCGCTCGAATTCGCACGAAAGCATCATGCAACCATAAAGCGGTTTGGGCGTTTCCCCCATCGCAACACCATGCTCGGCCGCGTCAGCCGGCCTGAAGAGGCGGATGCTGTAACGGAAGGCGCACGCTGGTGATCGGGCTGCCTAAAAACTAAGCAGCTTTCGTTCATTGCCCATTTTTTCAGCGACGCGACGGGCGCACGCCTGGGCAACGGGCGCATTAACCCGTCTTTAGCAATTTGGCACGGCATTTGCTGATATGCCCCCGCACACCAATAAAGGGGGCGACATGAAACTTGTCATGGCTATCATCAAGCCGTTCAAGCTTGACGATGTCCGCGAGGCGCTGTCCTCGCTCGGCATCGCGGGAATGACGGTCAGCGAAGTGAAGGGCTTCGGTCGCCAGAAAGGCCAGACCGAAATTTATCGCGGCGCCGAATATTCCACCAATATGGTCCCGAAGATCAAGATCGAGGTCGTCTGCGACGACGATCTCGCGCCCCGCGTCGTGGAAGCGACGCAGGCGGCCGCCAATTCGGGCGCCATCGGCGATGGCAAGATCTTCGTCCTGGATGTGGGCCAAGCCGTGCGGATCCGCACCGGCGAGACCGGCGAAACCGCGCTGTAAAGGGGGAAATGATGAGCTTTTCCAAGATAATGTGCGGCATTGCGGGGGCGGCCGGCCTGTCCCTGCTCGCCGCGTCGCCGGCGCTCGCCGCCGCTGCGGGGCCGATCAAGGCTCCCGATGCCGCCGCCATGGCCGGCATGGTGAACAAGGGCGACGTCGCCTGGATGCTGGTTTCGGCCGCGCTGGTGCTGATGATGTCGGTTCCCGGCCTCGCCCTCTTCTACGGCGGCCTCGTCCGCACGAAGAACATGCTGAGCATCCTGATGCAGGTGTTCATGATCGTGTCGGTTGCCGGCCTGGTCTGGGCCTGCTGGGGCTACTCGATGGCCTTCACATCGACCAACTCGCCGCTGCCCTGGCTGGTCGGCGGGCTGGACAAGGCGTTCCTGATGAATGTCAGCAGCAGCACCTATGCCGCGACCTTCAGCAACAACATCTACCTGCCCGAACTGGTGTTCGTGGTGTTCCAGATGACGTTCGCCATGATCACGCCGGCCCTCATCGTCGGTGCTTTCGCCGAACGCGTGAAGTTCTCGGCGCTGATCGTCTTCGTGGTGCTGTGGCTGACCATCGTCTACTTCCCGATGGCCCACATGGTCTGGTATTGGGCTGGCCCGGACTTCCTGGCTGACGCACCGACTGACGCTGGTCTGCTCTGGGGCTGGGGCGCGCTCGACTTCGCCGGCGGCACCGTGGTCCACATCAACGCCGGTATCGCCGGCCTGGTGGGCGCGATCATCATTGGCAAGCGCATCGGCTATCCCAAGGAACCCATGGCCCCGCACTCGCTGACCATGACCATGATCGGCGCGAGCCTTCTGTGGGTTGGCTGGTTCGGTTTCAACGCGGGCTCCAACCTGGAAGCCAATGCCGTCACCGGCGTCGCCTTCATCAACACCATGCTCGCCACCTGCGCGGCGGCAGTCAGCTGGGCGCTCGTCGAGCAGTTCCATCACGGCAAGCCGTCGCTGCTGGGTGCAGTCACCGGCGCGGTCGCGGGCTTGGTCGCCATCACCCCGGCTGCTGGTCTCGGTGCGCCGATGACCTCGATCGTCCTCGGCCTCGTCGTCTCGCCGATCTGCTACATCTTCGTGGCGTTCGTTAAGGGCAAGGTCGGATATGACGACAGCCTGGACGTGTTCGGTGTCCACTGCGTCGGCGGCATCGTCGGCGCGATCGGCACCGGCATCGTCGCGGCACCGTCGCTCGGCGGTCAGGGCGTGTTCGACTACACCGTCTTCCCGGCCGGCTTCAACGCCGACAGCTACTCGATCGCGACCCAGGTCGTCACGCAGATCAAGGCCGTCGTCTTCACCCTCGTCTATTCGGGCGTGTTGAGCGCGATCCTCTATTTCGTGATCGACAAGACCATCGGTCTGCGTCCGAGCGCCGATGCCGAGCAGGAGGGCCTCGACCTCTCCAGCCACGGCGAGCGCGCCTACAACTACTGAGATAGGCAGGGCGGCCCGCCTTAGAGGGCCAAGGGCCGCCCGCCACACGATGTTCCTCCTGCGAACATGCCTTGGGGCCGATGCGAAAGTATCGGCCCTATATTTTGCGCTTAGCGGGGGCGGGTCCAGAGCGTCGCGGGTCGGGGCGATGCGGCAGGCCAGCGGCGCGCGCGGCCGATGATCTGAACGCCGGCACGGGCAACCCATGCCAATTTTTCGTGCTTCGGCGTGACAACTCTGTCGTCCCAAGCCGCCCCGCCACGCCGCGCGACTTCGCGCGCGATGTCGCCATAGATGCCGGCGGCTGCAAGCACTGCCCACGCAGCCCTGAGCGGCAGCGCGCCTGTGCCGTGCCGCGCGCTTTCCTCATAGGCTGCCGCCATGTCCGCCAGCTTCCGTCCCAACACAGTCAGGCGAGGTCGCGCTTCCGCGGTCATCAGGGTAGCGGGCGTCAAAGCCATCTTCGCAAGCCAGTCGGCGGGCAGATAGCAACGTTCCGCAGCCGCATCCTCGCCAATGTCCCGCGCGATGTTGGCAAGCTGGAACGCCAATCCCAGGTCGCAGGCCCGGTCGAGCGTCGCTTCATCGGCCGGATCGGCGCCCATCAGCACCGCCATCATACAGCCGACCGCTCCCGCCACATGATAGCAATAGCGCAGGAGGTCGCCCTCGCTCTGCGGCCGCCAGTCCGCCGCATCGAGCGCAAAGCCGTCGATCAGGTCATGCGCATAGCGGGCCGGGATCGCGCATTCCCGCATGACAAGACCGAAACCGTCAAAGGCAGGGTCGCCAGTCGGCTCCCCTCGCAGCGCCGCATCGGTATGGGCGCGCATGTCCGCGAGGCGGGCGGGGCCGTCAGTCACGCCCGACAGCACGCCGCCATGATCCTGCCCGTCGGCAATGTCGTCGCACTTGCGGCACCAGGCATAGAGCAGCCAGGCGCGTTCGCGGGTGGTCGGGTCGAACAGCTTCGACGCCATGGCAAAGCTCTTGGACCCGCGCGCGATGCTTTCGCGGGCGTGGGCAACGAGGGCGGCGCGGTCGTGGAGCGAGGCGGAGACGGAGACGGTGCCTTGGGCATAGCCCAACCCTTCGGCGACGGCGCGCGGCGCCGCCCCCGAAGGGTCGGGGCTATCGGTCAAAGCCGGTCCGCTTTCATCGCGAAGATGGTTTCATGCGGCTGATATGCCGCCATTGCGTCCAGCAGCGCCTCGATACCGTCCGCATGGATCAGGATGCCGGCATGCTGGGCCCGGATGAAGCCAGAGGCCACCATCTGCCGATTGAAGCCAATCAGCTGGTCATAGAAGCCCCGGATGTTGAGCAGCCCGACCGGCTTGTTGTGATAACCAAGCTGCGCCCAACTGATCGCTTCCCACAATTCGTCCATCGTGCCGACGCCGCCCGGCAAGGTGACGAAACCGTCCGACAGGTCAGTGAACATCTGCTTGCGCTGATGCATCGTCTGCACGACGTGCAGCTCCGTGCAGCCCTTGTGCGCCACTTCCGCGCCCACCAGCGCTTCGGGAATGACACCGATCACCTCGCCGCCCGCCTCCAGCGCCGCGTCCGCCACCGCGCCCATCAGGCCCAGCCGCCCGCCGCCATAGACGACGCCGATCCCCCGCTGCGCCAAAGCGCGGCCGACATGCCGGGCCGCGTCGATATAGGTGAGGTCGGCCGGCGTCGCCGAACCGCAATAAACCGCCAGTCTCTTCATTTATATCCTGCCCAGATCGTCCAGCATCAGCGCCGCCGTCGCCTTGGCGCTCCCCACTACGCCGGGGATGCCCGCGCCGGGATGGGTGCCGGCCCCTACCAGATAGAGGTTGGGAATGACATCATCGCGATTATGCGCGCGGAACCAGGCGCTTTGGGTCAGCAAGGGTTCAAGGCTGAAGGCGCTGCCCTGGTGCGCGGCAAGGTCTCGACCGAAATCGCGGGGGGTGTAGTGGAACCGCGTGACGATGCGCGATCGAATGTCCGGTATCAGGCGATGCTGGATTTCATCCAGGATGCGCTCTGCATAGGCCGCGCCGAACTGGTCCCAGTCGATCGGCAGCTTGCCCATGTGCGGCACAGGAGCCAGCGCATAGAATGTGGAGTACCCATCCGGCGCCATCGACGGATCGGTGACGGTGGGATGATGCAGATAAAGCGAGAAATCCTGCGGCAGCACGCCATGGTCATAAATGTCCGTCAGCAACCCTTCATAGCGGGGACCGAACAGGATCATATGATGCGGGATGCCGGGCCAGCTGCCCTTGATGCCGAAATGCAGCACGAACAGGCTGGGCGACCAGCGCTTGGCGGCGAGCTTCTCGCCCTGCTTTTCTCCGCGTGGATGATGGCCGAGCAGGTCGCGATAGCTGTGCATCAGGTCGGCGTTCGACGCGATGGCGTCTGCCTCCCCCCGCCAGCCCGAGGCGGTGTGGACGGCCGTCGCCTTGTCGCCATAGGTCTCGATCCGTGTAACGGCGTCTCCCAGGCGCAACGTGCCGCCCAGCCGCTCGAAATGCGTCGCCATGCCCTGCACCAGACGATTGGTGCCGCCCTTCGCGAACCACACGCCGCCGTCCTTTTCCAGCTTGTGGATGAGGGCGTAGATCGTGCTGGTCTTCATGGGGTTGCCGCCGACGAGCAGCGTGTGGAAGCTCAGCGCCTCGCGCAGCTTCTCGCTCTTCACGAAGGAGGACACCATCGAATAGACGGAGCGCCACGCCTGATGCTTCGCCAGCGCAGGGGCCGCCCGGACCATCGACGCAAAGTCCAGGAAGGCGACATGGCCGAGCTTGCGATAGCCTTCCTCATAGACGGCGGCGGAATAGTCGAGAAACCGTTCATAGCCGGCGACGTCGGCCGGATCGAGCTTCGCGATCTCTGCGCGAAGCTGCGCCTCGTTATTCGAATAGTCGAAATTCGTGCCGTCGCGCCAGTTGAGCCGGTAGAAGGGCGACACCGGCATCAGCGTCACGTCCTGCGCCATGTCATGGCCCGACAGCCGCCACAGTTCCGCGAGGCAATCGGGATCAGTGACTACGGTCGGCCCCGCGTCGAAGGTGAAGCCGTCCTTTTCCCACATATAGGCGCGACCGCCGGGGCGATCCCGCGCTTCGACCAGGGTGGTGGCTATGCCGGCCGACTGGAGCCGGATGGCGAGCGCCAGGCCGCCAAAGCCTGCACCAATGACGATCGCTGTCCTGTTCATCAGGCGGGCGGGTTCCACAATGTTCGCATGGCGCTCCTTATGGGGACAGGCGGCTTGCCGCACAAGATGCGCAAACGATCAGCCGCGGTCGATCGTCCGGCGTAGAAGCGCTGGATGAGGAAAGGGTCGAGCCGATAGAAGCGTTCGAAAATGCGCCAGCGCTGGTCGGGCACCGCCGCGCCGAACAGCATCCGGCCAAGCATCCTGTAATAGCCGCCCTTCCGCCATTGCGCCTTCGCATAGGCCCGCGTGGCGGAGGCCAAGCCATCAAGCGGCTGATCCGCGAGCCAGAGCGCGAAGCGGGCGGCATCGGGCAGGGAATAGCCGGTCATAGGCTGAAACAGGCCCGCCTTTACCCCGGCGCGCGCAACCGAGTCATGCTCGGGCCAGTATCGGTCAAAGTCTCCGCCATGGACTACCGGCAGCACGCCCTGCTCCCGATGAACGACGCTCCCCCGCCATCCCCTCTCTTCCGCATAGGCTGCAATCCTGCGGCCTATGGCGGCGACATCCAGGTCGGGCGAGTCGCTATAATAGGTATCTTCGATGAAGATTGTCCGGTCGTCCCACGGCAGCAGGTAGACGAAGCGATATCCGTCGATCTGATCCACCGTGGCATCCATGATGACCGGCCGATCCATCCCATGCGGTTCGGCGCAACGTACGCTATGGCCCACGAACTTTTGCCAGCCGCAGCGCAGGGCGCCCAGATCCCCTGCCCCTCGCGCATCGATGACCGCAGCGGCGGCAATATGGCGGCCATCCGCGAGCTGAACATGACTCGATGACATGTCGGTCACGCGCGCATTGGTCAGCAGCCTTTCGCCCAGCTTGCACCTTAATGAGACAGCGAAGTGGACAGCCGTCACGCTGTTGTAAGGCGTGCCCAATCGCCGGCTGTGACCGGGAAAATGGACGGCGTGCCCCTGCGGCCAGCGATGGGCGACCAGCGGGTCGACGAGCCAGCGATGCGCCTCCGCCACGTCGCCATCGAAGAAGGACCAGATGTGATTGCCGCCCGGCTCCTCGCCCTGCTCGATCAGAAGCAGCCGCACCTCCGGCCGGAGCGCCGCAAAGGCGAGCGCGATCAGGCCGCCTGAGAGGCCGCCGCCGATGATCGCCAGATCGCATTCCAAATCCATGCCATGGTGGTAGGCCGGTGGAGGTCCGCGATCCACCCTTGTCTTTGAATCACATATAGTATAGGGGGGTATATTATGCACATTGTGGCGGACAGGGACAAATTGCTCGCGCGGGTTCGGCGCATCGCCGGTCAGGTCGCGGCTGTCGAACGACAGCTGTCGGGCGACGCTGGTTGTTCGGAAACATTGCAGCTTGTCGCCTCGGTCCGCGGGGCGGTGGGCAGCCTGATGGAAGAGTTGATCGAACAGCATATGCGCGAGCATGTCGCCAGGCCCGGACTGTCCGACGACGCGAGAGCAGCGGCCAGCGAAGAGATGCTGGCGCTGATCCGCCGCTACGGGAAATGAAGGCGATGCACGACCCGCATCATTCCCATGGACATCACCACGATCATGGGCATGACCATGGTCATCCCGAGCACCATGATCATAGGTCGGCGGCCGCGGCCTTTGCGGAAGAAAGCCACTATTTCGACCATATCTACCTGGCCGAAGGTCATGACCAGAATGAAAAGCGGACCCTCTGGGTCGTGTGGCTGACAGCGGCCACCATGGTCATCGAGATCGTCTTCGGCTGGCTCAGCGGGTCGATGGCGCTGCTGGCGGACGGCTTTCACATGGCGACCCATGCCGGCGCACTGGCCGTGGCGGCGGCGGCCTATCGCTTTGCCCGACGCCATGCCCGGAACCCCCGCTACACCTTCGGCACCGGCAAGGTCGGCGACCTAGCCGGTTTTGCGTCCGCGCTGCTGCTCGCGCTGACCGCCATCTTCATCGCGGTCGAATCGGGCATCCGGCTGTTTCAGCCGGTCCAGGTCGCGTTCGGGGAAGCCACGCTGGTCGCCGTCGTCGGCCTGGTCATCAACATCGCCAGCGCCTTCCTGCTGGGCCACGGCCACAGCCATGATGACGGGCATGGCCACATCCACGCGGACAACAACCTGCGCGCGGCCTATATCCATGTCCTGACCGACGCCCTGACATCCGTGCTCGCGATCGGCGCCTTGCTTGCGGGGCGTTATCTGGACTGGTGGTGGATGGACCCGGCGGTCGGCCTGCTGGGGGCTGCGGTCATCGCCCGCTGGTCGTGGGGGCTGATGAAGGACACCGCATCCATCCTGCTCGACACCGCCGAACCTGTATTGACGGCGGCCGTGCGGCGCGAGGTGGAGACGCAGGGCGCTGTCATCCGCGACCTGCATGTGTGGCGCATAGGGCCACATGCGCATGCCGCGATCATCAGCCTCGCGCCCGGAGCGGACGGCCCAGCCGTGCGCGCCCGCATCAGCGCCCTGCCCCGGATGGAACATGTGACGGTGGAATGCGGCTGACGCCCCTTAAGGTCGCACGTCCCAACGGATCAGGCTGACCTGCCCTGCATCATCCACCGCAAGCTCGCCGAACGCACCCGTTCGCAGCTTCAGCGCACCCAGCGGGAGGCCCGCCGCGACCAAGGCGAAGCGGGCCGCGCCGTTGCTGGTGACGAGCAGGTCGATCCCCTCGCCGCCTTCCGCAAAGAAGGTGCGCCATGCCTGTATCCGCGCATCGACATCGACGATCCAGCCGTCCGGCGGAATGGCATGTTCGTCCCAGCGGGTCAGCGCCTCCGCGCCGATCCTGGCAAGGACGGCGACTTCGGGTTGATCCTCGTCCGGCCCATGGTCGATCTCGCTTAGCCAGTCGCATGTGCCGGCGCGCTCGATACCAACAGCCGCCGCGATAGATTGCGCCGTTTGCCGCGCCCGCTGCAACGGACTGGACAGGATCCGCCGCACCGGCAGTTGCCCCTGCGCGAACCATTGGCCGAGTTGCTCCGCCTGGGTCCGGCCCGACTCCACCAAAGGAATGTCGGTGCGCACTCCGACCCGCCGCGCTTGCTCGCCGCGGGCGAAGGTGTTGCCGTGGCGGATGATGAACAGTCGGCGCATTGTCGTTACAGGTTGGGCGTGGGGTCGCCATGGGTGGCGATGAGGGCCTCCACACGCGCGATATCCGCTTCCGTGTCGATCCCGCTACTGTCGAACAACGGCGGGTCGACCGCCACCGTCGTCACGGGAATCCCCAACTCCAGCAAGCGAAGCTGTTCTAGCCCCTCCAGTTTTTCCAGGCTGGTCGGCGGCGACGCCTCGAAGCGCCGAAGCGCATCGAGGGCATAGCCATAGAGGCCCACATGCCGCCAGATGGGCGAGCGCGGCAGACTGGCACGCAAGGCGTCCTCGTCGCGAATTGCTGGGATGATCGTCTTGGAAAACCAGAGCGCGCGGCCGTCAGGCGAGCGAGCGCATGTCGTTCCGCTGAAGGGCGATCGCGTCTTGTGGTCGCGCAGCGCATCAAGCGCCGCCCAATCCAGTCCGATGACCGGGGTAGCGACCTCCGCGCCGGCCTGCAACGCGGCGATGACCGCATCGAGCGCGCCCCTGGGCTGAAAGGGCGAATCCCCCTGAAGGTTGACGACGAAACGGGGCAGGAGAGACTGCGACAGGGCTGCGGCCAATGCGCGGCCGGAGCCCGTCGCAATGGCGCTTTCGGTCATGATCGCGGTACAGCCGACCGCCCCGGCATGATCCGCGATTTCCCTGTCGTCGGTCGCCACGACGAGCGCGACGTCGGTTCGTGCATCGATGGCGGAGCGCGCCATGGCGATGGTGCGATGAAGCAGCGTCCGCCCGGCAATAAGGCGAAGCGGCTTGCGCGGCAGGCGGGACGATCCCGCCCGCGCGGGAATGACGACCAGAACGCTCAGGCAACCCCGGCGTGCAGCAGATCATGCATATGCACGGCCCCGACGAGCTTGCCATTGTCGCACACGAAGAGGAGCATGATGTTCTTTTCATGCATCAGGCGAAGCGCCTCCGACGCCAGTTCTTCAGGGCCAATGGCCAAAGGCGCGGCGGTCATGAAACGTCCTACGGATTCGGTCAGATTCTGCTTGCCGGTGACGGTCCGGCGCAAGTCGCCATCGGTAAAGGCCCCTATGAGACGGCCATTCCGGTCGACCACCGCCGTCCCCCCAAGCCGCGCCCGGGTCATTTCGATCGTGGCGTCCAGCAGCGAGGCATCTTCCCTGACGCTCGGAACGTCGCTTCCTGCGGCCATGAGTTCACGCACCTTGACAAGCTGCGCGCCCAGACGGCCGTTGGGATGGAATTTGTGGAAATCGTCGGCCGAAAAGCCGCGCATTTCCATCAGCGCAATCGCCAGCGCATCGCCAAAGGCCATTTGCACGGTCGTCGATGTGGTGGGCGCGAGCGCGTTGGGGCAAGCTTCCTCCACGTCCGGCATCAGCATGCACATGTCGGCGGCGAGCGCCACCGTGCTCTGTTCGCGCGCGGTCATCGCCGCCAAAGGGATGGCGAACCGCTTGCAATATTGAATGATGGGGCCAAGCTCCGTCGACTCTCCCGAGTGCGACAGCATCAGCACGACATCGTCAGGCGTGATCATGCCCAGGTCGCCATGACCCGCGTCGGCCGGGTGCAGGAAGATCGCCGGCGTGCCCGTAGAGGTCAAAGTAGCGGTCATCTTGCGAGCGACGATGCCGCTCTTGCCGATGCCGGTGACGATCACGCGGCCCCGAACGTTCATTATGACGCCGACGACGCGCAGGAAGGTGGCCGAAAATTCCCGGTCGGCGAATCTCGATTCCAGCGCGTTCAGTCCTGAAGCAGCGATGGAAAGGCTGCGGCAGGCGCTTTCAACGATATGTCCGCCATTGCCAAATGGGATGATCTTCGAAGCTGATATCGACACGCGTTTGCCCTTTTTTCCGCATGCGCGACCGGGACACGGTCGTTCAGCGGCGACGGCCATCGGTTGCGATGCGCCGTCTCTCCTCGTTCCGCGACCCCCCTGGCCAACTCACCCCAGCTGGCCTGACGAACGACTTACGCGCTTTCAGACACTTATGGCAATCCATTTTGCATGCGCGAGATGACAATATGGCTAGAGCGTTGCATTTGCGCCGCTCTTCGTCGCCAGCCCGAGGGATGAGGGCGATGAACGGAATGATGTGACGGGACGTGCCGAGATCATCCGAGACGGTGATAGGATCGATACCAGTCCACGAATTTCGGCACGCCTGTCTCGATCCCTGTGGTGGGCGCGAAGCCGATATCACGGGCGATGGCGCTGATGTCCGCATAGGTGGCGTGAACGTCGCCGGGCTGGATTGGCTGGAAGTCGATCTCCGCCTTTCGACCCAGAGCCTCCTCCAGAACCGCGATCAGGTGCATCAGCTCTTCAGGCCGGTTATTGCCGATATTGTAGAGCCGATGCGGCGCGCGGCTCCCGCCGGCCTTCACCGCGCCATCGTCCGCTGGCGGATGTTCCAGACAACCAAGCACGCCGGCGACGATGTCGTCGATATAGGTGAAGTCGCGCTGCATCCGGCCGTGGTTGAACACGGGGATCGGTTGCCCGGCGAGAATCTTCGACGTGAAGATCCACATCGCCATGTCGGGCCGCCCCCAGGGACCATAGACGGTGAAGAAGCGAAGGCCCGTCATCGGAATGCGGAAAAGATGCGCATAGGTCTCGCTCATCAACTCGTCCGCCCGCTTGGTCGCCGCATAGAGGGACACCGGGTGATCGGCGCGATCCTCGACGCGGAAGGGAAGCGTGTCGTTACCCCCATAGACGGAGGAGGATGAGGCATAGACCAGATGCCGAACCCGGCGCTCGCGCGCCAGTTCCAGGATGTTGACATGCCCCGCAAGGTTCGAGCGCACATAGGCGTGCGGATTGACCAGCGAATAGCGCACCCCTGCCTGCGCCCCCAGATGGACCACCGATTCGATGACCTGATCGGCGAGCGCCGCCTGCAACGCGCCCATGTCGGCAAAGTCGATTTCGTGAAAGGTGAACAGCCGCCCATGCGCCGCCTGTAGCGCGGCAATCCGGTCGCGCTTGAGCGAAACCGGATAATAGTCGTTCATATTGTCGATGCCGATGACGGCGAAGCCCTGGGCGAGAAGCTGGTCGGCGACATGCATGCCTATGAAGCCCGCCACGCCGGTTACCAATATGGTCACGCTCTTCTTCTCCCCGTTGGATCGCAGCGGATGTCGACATGCCGTTCGGCGATAGCATAGCGGATGAAGCGCCGCACCGGCCATATGACAGCATCGTGGACCGGCGACTTAGCTTTTCCCTAATCTTTGTCGGCTAGAAGGCGGCCCCTATGGACATGGCCGCCCATCCTTCGCTTTCCGTGCCGTCTGCCGCGCGTTTAAACGGTCAAGGCGCATGGCAGGAGCTTGCTCGGAATGTCGCCGAGCCCAACGCCTTCTATGCTCCTGATCTGTTGATCGCGGCTCTCGACCACCTGGCGGACGACCGTCACGTGAGGGTGATCGAGGTGAAGGAGCGGGATCAGGTGATCGGGCTGCTGCCGGTCGTTCTGTCGCCCCGCCATGGCCGATTGCCGATCGGCTGCGTCGCCAACTGGATGCATGATCATTGTTTCTTTGGCGCGCCGATCCTGCGGCGCGGCCATGAGGCAGCCGCATGGCGCGGCTTTTTCCGTGAACTCGACGCGGCGGGCTGGGCCAATGGCTTCCTCCATCTGGAGGGCCTCGACGCCGCGGGCGCGAACGCCGCCGCGATCGAGGCGGTATGCGTCGAACAGGGGCGTCGCTGGCGCGAAATCCACCGCTACGAGCGGGCAATGCTCCGGTCGGACCTCAGCGCCGATGCCTATTGGGAAACGCAGGTCCGGTCCAAGAAGCGGAAGGAATTGCGCCGCCTGCAGAAGCGGCTGGGCGAACTCGGAACGGTCGTGACGCGCCGGCTGGGCGATCACGCTGAACTGACTGCGTGGTGCGATGAATTTCTGGCGCTTGAGGCCTCCGGCTGGAAGGGCAAACAGGGCACGGCCCTCGCCAACCGGCCCGAACACAGCGCCTTTTTCCGTGCGGCCTGCGCTGCTGCCTTTGCGTCCGGCAATCTGCACATGCTGCGCATCGACCTGGACGAACGGCCGATCGCCATGCTGGTCAATTTCCGGCAGGGATCCGGCGCCTTTTCCTTCAAGATCGCCTTCGACGAGGCGCTCGGCCGCTTCTCCCCCGGCGTACTGATCGAGATCGCGAATCTCCATGACGTGCAGGATGACCCGGATATCGTGTGGATGGACAGTTGCGCCGCCGCCGACCATCCGATGATCGACAGCCTTTGGGCGGAACGGCGCACGATCGTCCAATATCGCGTCGCCCTGCATGGCCGCGGCACCGCGCGGTTGCGGCGCAATGCCGCATTGTCCGCCGCGAACGGGCTTGAGGCTGTCTCTCGCCTGCTGAAAGGAAAGGCATGACCGTTCATCGCCCCATCGCCGCCGACAGCGGCGCGATTTTCCCCCCGCAGGCGATTGCCGACTTCGGCGCTGCCTATCCAGATCGCCCCGCCAGCCTATCCCACAATATGGCGGGGCATCCGCTGCTGACGCTGGATGCGCTCGCGGCGCTGGCCGAACGGATGCCGGCCACGTCCGTGGAATATAATCTCGGCAAGCTGCCGCTGGGCGTGCAGCCGGAAGACACGCCTTCCAATGGACTGACCCTGGGCGAGACAATCCGCACCATCGAAAGCAACGGCAGTTGGGCGGTGCTCAAGAATGTGGAGCGCGACGACGCCTATGGCGCTCTGCTCGATGGCGCGCTCGCGGAACTGGCGTCGACCGTGCAGGACAGAACCGGCCCGATGCTGCATCGGGAGGCCTTCATCTTCCTGTCATCGCCCGGCAGCGTGACCCCGTTCCACATGGACCCGGAACATAATATCCTGCTCCAGATCATGGGCGTGAAGACCATGACCGTCTTCCCCGCTCGTGACGAGGATTTGGTCCCGGCGCAGAAAAGCGAGGATTTCCACGGTGGCGGCCACCGCAATCTCGTCTGGCAGGATGGGTTCAAGGCAAGAGGGACGGCCTTCAGGCTGGAGGCGGGGGACGCCATCCATGTGCCGGTGAAAGCGCCCCATTTTGTCGAGAATGGCCCGACCGTGTCGGTCAGCCTGTCTGTGACATGGCGGTCGGAACGAAGCGTCGCGGAAGGCGAATTGCACAGCTTCAACGCGCTTCTGCGCAAGCGGGGGCTGCCAACCGGGAGAGTCAGCGAACGGCCCGAACGGCAGGGCCTTCGCCGCTTCGCCTACCGCATCATGCGAAAGCTGGGCGCCTGAGCAGGCGGCGCAGGAGCGCCTCCAGTTCCAGGCGAGGGCTGAACCGCTCGATCAGCCACCACTCCAGCTGCTCCTCGCAGGTGGAGAGGCTCTGCTTGTACCGGTCCTTGCCGGCGAGAAGCGAGTAGCGCGAAAGGCCCCTGCCGGCATAATGGTCGACGGCGGCGGCATGACAGAGCAGGCCGGGTTTGTCCTTTGCGGAGCGAGGCCCGGCGAAGGCGGACTGATAGTTCATCGCAATCCCGTCCTGGACGAAATTGAGCAACAGGCCAACGGTGCCGCCGGCATCCTGCAGGCGAAGCAGTTCCACCTCCCCGGTCGCAAGGCCGCAAGCGGCGAGCGTCGCGACGAAGCCGCGAAAGGCGGCGTCGTCCCAGGCATTGTCGGCGTGACGCCCCGCGTTGAGGGCCGCCATGTCCGCCAGCCACGGTTCGATCTCATCCAGGGTGGCGACAGTCACATGGGGCAGGCGGCCGCCATGATCCTTCGTCGCGCGGCGTATCTGGCTGCGTGTATTGGCGCTGAGCAGCGAGAGATAATCGCCGTCGGCAGCCCGCACCGCATCGAGATCGATCTGATAGACGGGAGAGACGTCGACGCGGACCCGGCGGCGGGCGGGTAATCGCACAAGCGGCGAACCGGGCACCACGCCACTAAGTCTCAAGGCGCGCCAGTCACGACGACGCGCAAAGGCCGCAAGGACCGCATGAGCGGCTTCCTCTTCCCTGCCCTTAGCCGCCAAGAGGCCGTTATATTCGATATAGGGCCGGTCCGCCGCTGCGTCGCCCGACTGGTTGAGGCTGAGGGTCGCAGCCCGTCCCAGCAACCGAGGCATCATGGCGTGTCCCAGCAGCGCCAGCGCGACATCCTCCCCGCGCTCGTCCGTCACGGCGATCAATTCCGGCGTTACCGGGTAGCTGTCCAGCCATGCGCCAATCCACGTCCAGCGCAGGAAGAAGGAGGCGTCGGACTGCGCCTCCAACGCTTGCCAACGCCGGGCCAGGCTGCTGCGATCGGGCTGGACGAATGTGGCGGCGAGAGGCATCGCGCTCCTTGTGGCAGAGCGGGACGGCCGGTCAAGCGGGTCGATCAGGCAAAGATTCGCCGCGCGGGATCGACGGTGCCGTCCGTCCTGACGCCCGCCCGCTCAAGATCCCGCCCGATCCTGCCTGTGAGAAAGCGTTTCCACATCAGGAAGTCCGCGCGAAGTGACCAGAGCGGATAGCGGAACGTCGCCGGCCGGTTGCGCTCGACCAGCCAGTGACCCGCCCAGGCAAAGCCATAGCCCGCGAGCGGCAGCGCCAGTCCCGTCCACCAATGGCGCGACAGCGGCAAGGCCGCGAGCAGTCCCACCACAATGCTGGTTCCCGCATAGTGCAGCGCCCGTGTGCCGGGTCGCGCATGTTCCTGCAGATAATAGGGCCAGAAATCGTGAAAGCTTTTAATGGGCATCACCAGCCATCCTCTTCTGGACTGGCAGCGTAACGATCTACGGCGATGCCGTTAAGTATTATGCGCCCGGCCGTGCTCCCTGTCCGGGGCATAGAGGAAATAGTCGTAGGCCGCGCGTGCTGCTTCGGCGATCACGCGATCGCGCGACACATGCCCCTTGCTGTCCTTCATGACGAACACCGCGACGGCGAACCGCCGCCCATCCGGCAACCGCACGACGCCGACATCATTGCCGACGCCGTTCAGCGATCCGGTCTTATGCGCGACCGCCGTGCCCGGCGGCAGCATGCCAACGATCCGCGCCTTGCCGGTTTCGCATCCCGCCATAATGGTGAAGAGCCGCTGCGTACTGGCAGGCGACAAGGCGCGCCCCGCCTCGAACGCGGTGACGAGATCGAGCATCGCCGTAGGCGTAGAGGTATCCTCCGGCTCGGCGGCGAAGGCGATGTTCGGAAGATCCCCGATGTCGCGGACGGCGATCTGCGGATCGGCCTTGCGCGCAGCCTCTGCATTCTGGCGGAAGGTGCCGGACAGTGGATGAATGCCCATGGCACGATACAGAAGATGCGCCGTGTCGCTATCCACGCGGAGGCCCCGCACGCCCAGACCGGTCACGAACTGGGTGATTGCCTGAGGACCGCCTGCCCGCGCCACCAGAACGTCGGTGGCATTATTGTCGCTCTTCTGCAGCATCAGTTGCAGAAGGCGATCGACGGATAGGCTCGCGCCGGGACGCGAGAACATCCAGGCTATCCCGCCTTCGCTCGCCAGCGCGGGATCGAGGGCGAGCTGATCGTCCAGCCGGAGTTCACCCGCATCGATCAGGGCGAAGATGCGGCCGGCGACCGCGACCTTGTAGGCACTGGCCATGGGAAACAGGGTATCGCCGTTGAACGCCTGCGTCTCGCCCGTTTGAAGATCGCGCACCGCGATCCCTACGGTGCCATCCGACAAGGTAGCGAAACGGGCGAACTCTCCCAGCAGCTTCGCCTCGGCTGTCTGCTGGAGCAGCGGCTTGGGCGGTGGGCCGAACGCGTCCGCCCCCGGCAGCGGCGCGACGAACAGGCTGAAGGCGGCAAGAACGCTGATCGGACGAAGAAAATCCATACGCCACTGTCGCGAATCATCGGCGGAGAGGCAAGTAGATTGGCGCCGTTGACAGCGCTTTGCCGGACGGGCCATCACAAGGGGTATGAGCACCACGGGCATGAGCGAAACCATAAAGCTGCACGAAAGCTGGCGCGAACCCCTGGCGGAGCAGTTCGCCGCGCCGCACATGCAGGCACTCAAGAGCTTTCTCCAATCGGAAAAGGCGGCTGGAAAGCGCCTCTTTCCCAAGGGCAGCGAATATTTCCGGGCGCTGGACCTGACGCCACTGGATCAGGTGAAGGCGGTGATATTGGGGCAAGACCCCTATCATGGCGAGGGGCAGGCGCATGGCCTGTGCTTTTCCGTTCGCCCCGGCGTGCGAACGCCGCCCTCGCTGATGAACATCTACAAGGAAATGCAGGCGGACCTCGGGATCGTTCCGGCGCGCCACGGCTTTCTCGAACATTGGGCGCGGCAGGGCGTGTTGTTGCTCAACAGCGTGTTGACGGTCGAGATGGGCCGAGCCGCATCGCATCAGGGCAAGGGTTGGGAATTGTTCACCGACGCGGTCATTCGCCTCGTGGCGCAGAGCCAGAAGCCGGTCGTGTTCATGCTGTGGGGCGCCTATGCCCAGCGCAAGGCGGGTTTCGTCGACCAGAGCCGTCATCTGGTGATCAAATCCGCCCACCCTTCCCCTTTGTCCGCGCATAATGGCTTTCTGGGGTCGCGGCCCTTTTCCCGCGCTAACGCCTTTTTGGAGGCACATGGTCGCGGCGCGATCGACTGGGCCTTGCCCGCGCTCGCCCCCTGATCGCGGTCCTTCTTTGCTGAACGGACGATAACGGCGCGGTTCAGCTTCGGCCCATGGAACCGGGTGCATAACGCTCCTCACAGTCAAGTGAATCATCGGTCTGGAGGAGAAGACAAATGAAGATCAGCAAAGCCGTTCTGGCGACCGCCCTTGCCGCCGCCACCGTCTCGTCTGTGGTTCCCGCCGCCGCTGAGGCGCGTCCGCATCGCGAGCGCCACTATCGCGACTATGACCGCCGCGCCGACTATCGCGACGATTATCGCTATCGCTGCCGCAAGTCGGGTGGCACGACTGGCCTGCTGCTCGGCGGCGTCGCCGGCGCGCTGCTTGGCCGGGCCGTCGATACTCGCGGCGATCGTGCCCCCGGCACCATCATCGGCGCAGGCGCAGGCGCGCTGGCCGGTCGTGCGATCGATCGCAATTCGCGCTGCTGATCCGAATGAAGCCAGGGTCGTTTCACGATCCTGCCTTCCGATTTTTGCCTAAAACGGTCGAGGCCCGGTCCTGCTTGCGCAGGCCGGGCCTCATTCCCTCTCCAAACTTGTTCGTCGATCAGCCGTCGTAGTCGCCGCCGATATTCTGGTTCCGCGGCGGGGCCGCCGCCGTCAGGCGCAGCGCTTCGGCGGACTGGGCGATCGAACCGATCTCATCAGGCGTATCGTCATCGTCAATCTGCACCTTCTGCAGCGAGGCGACAACCGAATCATGAAGATCGGCGGGCAAAATGGTTTCTTCGGCGATCTCACGCAGGGCAACGACCGGGTTCTTGTCCCGATCGCGATCGAGCGTCAGTTCCGCACCACCCGAAATCTCTCGCGCGCGCTGCGCAGCGAGAAGAACGAGATCAAAACGATTGGTAACCTTGTCGACGCAATCTTCGACGGTAACGCGGGCCAAACGGGCCTCCTGAACAACGAATGGAAATCTTGAAGTGCTGGACTAACAGCCCGCACCTTACGAGTCAATGAAAAGCCCATAAAGCCATGGCGCGCCGGTCCCAAACGCGGCATGACTGGGCGATGGCGACCGTGACATCCGCCCCGCCTTCGAGCGACGCATCGGCGATCCGGACCGATCTATCGGGTAACCAGCTTCGCCTGATCGTGGAGGGTCGGGCACTGCGCGATGCCCTGATCGCGCTGATCGAGGGCGCGTGCCGCAGCCTGAAGCTCTATTATTACATCTTTGCCGCCGATGACAGCGGCACGCTCGTCCGCGACGCGCTGATCGCGGCGCGCCGGCGGGGCGTGGCGGTCACGCTCATGATCGACGGCTTCGGATCCGGCGCGACGCCCGACGCCTTTTTCGCTCCATTGGTGGCGTCCGGCGCGCGGTTCGCGCGCTTCGGCACCCGTCGATCCACCCGCTACCTCATCCGCAACCACCAGAAAATGGCGATTGCGGACGATAGCCGGTTGCTGATGGGCGGCTTCAATGTCGAGGATGGCTATTTCGGCATTCCCGCCGACGATTGCTGGCGCGACATCGGCCTGTGGATCGAGGGCGATCAGGTTGCCGCGATGAGCGCCTGGTACGGCCAGCTTTGGCGCTGGGTGTCGGGCCGGCGCCAGCGCTTCCGAGACCTGCGCAGAATGGTCAGGCGCTGGCGCCCTCCACGCCGGCTGGCGTCCGACACGCCGTTTCGCTGGCTGATCGGCGGGCCGACCCGGCGCTTGAGCCCCTGGGCGCAGGTAGTGAAGCATGATCTTGAGAAAGCGGCGCGGGTCGACATGGTCGAAGCCTATTTCTCTCCAGGCCGCGGCATGTTGAAACGGATCGCGCGAGCGGCCCGGCGACGGGGCGCACGCATCATCCTGCCCGCCAAATCCGACAATGGGGCCACCGTCGCCGCCGCGAGGCTGCTCTACGGCCCCCTGCTCAAGCGCGGCGTGAGGATTGCGGAATATCAGTCCTGCAAGCTGCACATGAAGCTGATCGTGATCGACGACGCCGTTTTCGTGGGGTCCGCCAATTTCGACATGCGCAGCCTCTTCCTCAATCTGGAACTGATGCTGCGGATCGAGGATCACGCCTTCGCACAGGATGTTCGCGCCTTTATCGACAGGGAGGAGGCGGCAAGCAGGGTCATCACCCTTGAGGCGCACAAGGCGGGCCGCACCCCGCTTACCCTGGTGAAGCAATGGGTCAGCTATCTGCTGGTGGGGGTGCTGGACTATACCGTGACGCGGCGGCTCAACTTCCGCGATCCCGACGCGGGCTGAACGGCCGGCGACGCAAGGTCGACCGCCGGCCTCCTACTTCTAGACCTTGAGCCCGTTGCGGAGCATCAGCGCGCCGATGATGAGCAGATAGAGCCCGAAGATTTTCTTGAGCGGGCCGGCCGGCAGGCTGTGCGCGGCAGCGACGCCCAGCGGCGCGGTCAGCATCGACATGGACGCGATCGCAACGGTGGCCGGGATGTTGATATAACCCAGCGATCCCCAAGGCAGGCCGCTTTCCTTGAGCCCGATTATGGCGAAACCGATGGTCGTCGGTACGGCGATCAGGGTTCCGATGCCCGAAGCCGTGGCGATCGCCCGGTGGATCGTGCGGCCGCACAGCGTCATCGTCATGATGGCGATCGTGCCGCCGCCGATGCCCAGCAGCGAGGAAAAGGTGCCCAATCCCCCCGCAATGCCGATACGGGCCAGCCCAGATGGCATCTGGTCGCTGATCACCTTGCCGTTCAACACGGGGATGAGGAAATTGAGCGACATCAGGATGACGCCCACGCCGAAGATCATCTTGAGTGTACGGCCATCGACATGGCCGGCCAGGACTACGCCCACCCCGCAGCCCAGGATGATCCACGGTGCCCATGTCTTGAGCACGTCGAACTCCACTGCGCCGCGCTTGGAATGGGCGAGCAGCGAGCGGATGGAGGTCAGGATGATGGTGGCGGCCGATGTGCCGATCGCCACATGGGCGATGCCGTCTTTCGTTCCGCCCAGCAGCGGCAGCACGACCAGCAGCGCGGGCACGACGACAAAGCCGCCGCCAATGCCGAATATGCCGGCCGCGAAACCCGCCACCAGTCCAGCGGCCAGCATGGACAGGAGCGGGATCAGCCAGGTCATGACATCTACGTGCATCAGCGTGCCCCTTCCTGCCCGATATGACCAGCGCGCATGTTGTTACGTTCGCCTTCTCGGATCAAGGCAGCGGAAGTGGGTAAATCGACCATGACGTTAAACCATGCCTCTCTTCGGCGGAACAAAGCTGCATGGGGGCATGTGGCATGTCCCCCTGCCCCGCCTAAACGAATGATGGTCCGCAAACCCTCACCCCGGATCGACGCCCTTTGCGCTGGCCTGAGAGAACGACCAAAAAAGAAGAAGCGCCAGCCCAAGGGAAGGCTGGCGCTTCTTCGTCAAGCGCTTGTCGGCAGCGTCTTGCAAAAATGGGTCAGGCAACCGCGTCTTCAGCGGGCGTATACGGCAGGCC
Organism: Sphingobium olei; assembly: GCF_042678845.1. Classification (NCBI taxonomy): domain Bacteria; kingdom Pseudomonadati; phylum Pseudomonadota; class Alphaproteobacteria; order Sphingomonadales; family Sphingobiaceae; genus Sphingobium; species Sphingobium olei. The sequence continues at coordinate 100,112 of NZ_JBHTLS010000131.1, forward strand.
AAGATCATCGGCGACCGCGCGATAGGTTATCTTGCCGTCCCAGACGTTGAGGCCGGCGCGCAGATGCGGGTCGGTGCGCAGGGCTTCCTTCCAGCCGAGTTCGGCGATGCGCAGGGCATGGGGCAATGTGACATTGTTGAGCGCGTAGGTGCTGGTGCGCGCGACAGCGCCCGGCATGTTGGCGACGCAATAATGGACGACCCCATCCACGACATAGGTCGGATCGGCATGGGTGGTCGCGTGACTGGTTTCGAAGCAGCCGCCCTGATCGATGGCGACGTCCACCAGAACAGCGCCCTTCTTCATGGTCTTGAGCATGTCCGCGCTCACCAGCTTGGGTGCGGCCGCGCCGGGGATCAGCACCGCGCCGATGACGAGGTCCGCCTCCGCCACGCATTCCGCCAGGTTCGCCCGATTGGAAAAGCGCGTCTTCGCGCGGGCTTCGAAATACATGCCGAGCTTCTCGAGCACTTCGGGGCTGCGATCGAGGATGGTGACGTCCGCGCCCAGCCCCGCCGCCATCTGGGCCGCGTTGAAGCCAACGACGCCGCCGCCGATCACTGCCACCTTGGCCGGCAACACGCCCGGCACGCCGCCCAGCAACACGCCGCGTCCGCCATGCGCCTTTTCGAGCGCGGTCGCGCCTGCCTGGATCGCCATGCGTCCGGCGACCTGGCTCATGGGCTTCAGCAGTGGCAGGCCGCCATGCGCATCCGTCACGGTTTCATAGGCGATGCAGGTGGCGCCGCTGGCGATCAGATCGCGCGTCTGATCGGGGTCGGGGGCCAAGTGGAGGTAGGTATAGAGGATCTGGCCCGGGCGCAGCATGGCGCGTTCCCCCGCCTGGGGTTCCTTGACCTTCACGATCATCTCCGCGCGGGCGAAGATTTCCTCCGCGGACGAGACGATTTCCGCCCCTGCCTTTACATACAGGTCGTCACCAGCGCCGATGCCCTCCCCAGCGCCGCTTTCGACAAGCAGCTGATGACCGTGGCTGGCCAGCTCATGCACGCTTTCGGGCGTCAGTCCCACCCGATATTCGTGATTTTTGATTTCTTTGACGGTTCCGACGATCATCCAGGCCCTCCAAAAATGAGTATCGGCGCTCTGGCGCCTGCCATTTCGGATCATAGCGCGGACGAGCCAGGGAATGTTCCCTGATTTTACCCCTGGCCATGCAAACGTCGGAAAACTATCCCGGCATATCCGCACTATCAGGGATGTAATTCCATGGATCGCTTCGATGTCGCCTTGCTGGAGACGCTTCAAACGGATTCGCGCCGCTCGGTCGCGGAATTAAGCGAGCAAATCGGCCTGTCGTCTTCGGCCTGCCATCGGCGTGTCAAAGCGCTTGAGGAAGCAGGATTGATCGCGGGCTATGCGGCGCGCCTCGACCCCGACGCTCTGGGCATCACGCTTCATGCGTTCGTAGAAATGTCGCTCACCAGCCAGAGCCGGGAGACCATGGATCGGTTCGAGGCCGCTGTGGCCGACTTTCCTGAAATCCTGGAATGCCACTTGATGGCGGGACAGGCGGACTATCTGCTGCGCGTGGCTGCGGCCGACCTCAAAGGTTTCGACGCCATCCACCGCGACTGCCTCGCCCGCCTGCCAGGCGTCGCCGCGATCCGCACCAGCTTTGCCATCCGACGCATCCGCGACTGGCGCGGTTATCGTGTACGGAGCCTTTAGTTGCGCGCACGGATGGGCACGGGGGCGTTGCAGATGTCGACCCCACCGGCGGGACGGTCATAGAAATCATCCTTCCGGTTGGCGCGCAGACGCAGATAGCGAGCAAAGCTGTCCGAAGCCGTATCCATGACCTCGATACGCGGGCGAGTTGCCGTTGGCATTTCGCTGGCGAGGCGAGCGGACAGGATCGGCGTCTTGCGCTCCTTGGCGGTATAAAAACCAAGATCGCCGGTGCCGCGCGGCAGGCTGGACAGCACGGACATGCCGTCCACCACCCGCCCGACAACGGCGATGTTGCGATCCAGCTGGCGCGGCGCCTGCCCGATGACGGCATAGAGTTCGGCCCCCGTCCCGGCATCGGGTGACACGTTCCGGCCGACCCCGACATAAGCATAGCAATGCGGCAGCCAGGCCGAACCACCGTCCATCGCCATCGGCCATCCACCGCTGAACCCGGTCGCAGCCGCATAGGGATCAGCATAGGGAAGCGGCGTTATGCGCATCCTGCGCGTCGTCAGATCCATGACATAGTCCTGCGCGCTGGTCGGAGAGAGGCCGGGCGGGAGCGGCTTTTTCTCCGTCGCGTCGCCCCACTGCACGACATAATTGTCCTGGACGCGGTTGATGCTCGTTCCGTCCCACCAATGCCGTGCAGCCAGTAATCGGATGTTCCCGACATGGCGAGGCGCGAAGGCCGGCGCGAGCTGAATGACGACGCGATGCCCGCCCCTGATCCTCAGAACCAGCAGATCCTCCGGCGGGACAGGCAGCCATGCGCTGGCCGGTGCCTGCGCTACCACAGCGGCCGGCGTGGCCGGCGTGTCGGCGGATGACGCCGCCGACGGGAACAGTGCGATGGACAGGGACAGCGACAAGGGAAGCAGGCGACACATGATGCGCATGAAACAGGGCATCATGGATAAAGTAAAGCCCCCGCCAATGCCCCTTGCCTAGCCGCCCGCATGACGATAGGGAGCCGCCTTCCAGTGCATGCGGAGCGGTGGCCGAGTGGTCGAAGGCGCTCGCCTGGAAAGTGAGTATACGCCAAAAGCGTATCGAGGGTTCGAATCCCTCCCGCTCCGCCATAATACCTTGATTTTATTGATGTTTTTTCAAATCAAGGCTGGTGTTCCCATAATCGCTCCCCGATAGCGCACCCGCTTGAGGCTGAACGCCACGGGACAAATCGGCTTCCGTGGCAGGGATGATGCGCGCCAGCCGGTGGCCAATTCCGAGTGATTGGCAGTGCAGACCCGGCAATCCAATTCGGGCCGCGTTTCCGGTCCGCATGGGTCAGTAATTGGCCCCACACCGTACGCGACAAATCGCGGCCAGAAATGGCAGATTTGTGCGGGTTTCCGCAGATGGTCACTTCTCCGTCAAAATGACTTGGCGGCTGGAGGGCAAATCAGATGCACGTGAACCAGCCGCGAAACGGCAGAAAACTGCCATTCTCACCGGGCCGAACTTCGCTGTAATGTGACTTGCCAGCGACTTGCTTTGTTATTCAATGAGTCGAAGCTCATTTTATCGCGCATGGATGCGGCACCGGAGGAAATGCCGGTCCGCATCGGCGATAGCCCGCGCACGGACCGGCAAGGAAGCATCACGGCATTTCGATGAGCCATTCAATCGACTTGTCGCCAGTATCGATGGACTGTTCCAGCAACGCCTCGTCGCTGTAGAGGACGATCCAGTCGGGCAGTTCAGCCTTTACGGCGCGGGCGATGGCATAGCCTTCGGCAACAAATCCCGTGAGATCAAAGTCCGGGTCACGCCACTTGGTGCCGTCCTGGCTGTCATGCCAGCGCTGCCAGTCCTGAATACGCTGCCAGAGCGCATCGCTGACCCGAAAGCCTTCCATGGTGCTGTTCGGGATCGAGGGCGCGCTCCACACCCCATCTGCGCAAAAGTCGCACATGATGCGCACGGCTTTGATTTTGTCTGTCATAGGTTTCTCCAGTGCATGGCAATGGGCAGGGCACCTGCGCCCCGTCCGTCTGCTCTGGATTGCCGCCGCGCTGGGCGGTGGAGCATCAACTACTGCTCGCCAAAAACTTGAGCAAGGGGTGGTCGTCGGGGAAATTGCCATTGCCGAGCGCGCACGGTAATCAGGTAGCCTCACGCTAAACGGCGCGAGAAACAAGCCGTCGGGGCGGGGTAGTTGTCCGCCTGCCCTTAATGAGGCGATCCGGTCCGTCCTGCGATCCTCCGGCGGCCAATTAGTGGGGGCACGGCTCAGTGCGATTGCGCACCGGAAATACTTGGTGGAAGTGGCGCTTGCCCGTTCTTGTCTTTGTTGGGATTGCGGCAAATTCGCATCCTGCGCATGCCGATCCATTGGTGCTTGTCGCTACTGACCCCAATTCCGTCGTAGCAATCGACTTGGGCGAAAAGCAGGAAACCGGACTCGGCACGATCAGGGTATGGCAGATCGAAAGATATGGCACGCCATCCATAACCATCAAAGGAAAGGCTGCGAAAGTCATCAAGACCCAATATGAGGTTAGATGCTCCACCAAGGAAACGCGGAGACTGTATGCTTTCGCCTTCGATTCGAGCGGAGGTTCAATTGATTATGGCCCCTTCCGAGAAAGCTGGATGCCCAGCCCGCCGGGGTCATATTACATCGACCTGCACCGGGTAGCTTGTGGCGGCCCCAGCGCAACTGATGTGATCTTTGACGATATGGATCATCTTGCCAAAACGCAGGACGCCATTGCGCGCGAGAAGGGCCATTAAAGGCGGGGCCAGTCCGTCTCTGATGTTCAAACCTCTCCGAGAAGTGCCGCTATGCTATCCGCGCCGCCTGATCGCGCGCCGTGTTTCCATGCGTTGCAGTTGCCCGCGGGAGCGCCGCTACCTTTCCCGCCGTGCATCCGGCACCGTTTCGCGCCTTTGATCGCCGGGGATTGGCACGCCGTTCCCGAGCGGGTCCGGGCTAGGCAGCGGGGGGCGGCATGAGCTTTGTGCATGGGGTTGATCGGTTGAAGTTCCATTTCCTTGGCCCCCGGTGTGATGGTGGAATTGATCGGCAATGACAGCCTGGCCACCCTCGTTCACGTGCACATGCCGCACGGTTTGCTCGCGCGGTTGGTGCAGCTTCGCCAGTTCGGCCAGTGTTGCGCGGCTCCCTGCCTGTGCCTTGAGCGCCAGCCGCATGAATATCTCCATGGCTTGGGGATACTCGCGCATATTGTAGGAAGCGCGCCGGGCCATCTCCGTGAAAATGCCGTCGAGGGAAATGGCTTGAGCGACGAGCAGGCGACTGGCAATCGACAAATCCCCCCCTTCTGCCTTCTTCGTCTCGCGCAGCAGTTCGACATAGAAGTTGCTCAAGTCCGGTGACTTGCCGTCATCCGTTCCATTGAGGAGCGCCTCAGTGAAGCGCGATGCGAGATGACCATGCCGCAATCCCGGCTCCAGCAAATCCTTGGCCAACTGATCGCGCTGCCCGTCATCATGCGCCGGGGCTTTCGATCCGGTCCCGTCGATCCGCTGCGCCGGTTTGGCCCTGATATTTTTCGCCGTCATATCCGCACCTTTGAAATTCGATTTTCACACCCTCACCGGCCTTCACCCGCACCACACCACCACCGCACTCTCCTATAGAGAGGTGCGGGTGGTGCGGACGGGGATCAGAACGGGTCATCGCCCGCACTTTCCACACCTTCCGCACCACACGTTTGAAGGTGCGGTCGGGTGCCAATCTCGCTGGGGTCAACCGGCTTTCCGGCGATCGCAAAGGGAACGTCACGGCCATTCACCGTCCGGTGTTCAACCGCCAGAGCACCGTTTTTGCGCCACGTCCGCAGGATTGCCTTGATGCGCCCCTTGTCGGTTTCAGCGGACAGGCCAGCCACCTCGGCGACCAGATGGCCAACCCAATCCTTGGCCTGCACACTCTCGCGCCAGTCACCAGCCGCAAGCCCTTGCTGGACCATGTAGAGGTGCCAGGTTGTCAGGCCATGGAACACGTCGGGCTTTTCCCAGAGCGTTGCGACGCCGACAAAATCGGGCGGCTCCAGCCCGGCGCCATTGTCGAGGCTCTGGCTTTCCAGCTTGATCCATGTGGCAGCACCAGCAGGCGCACGGCTGACTTTGCCTTCGTCGATACGCACCAGCGTGCGGCGCAAGGCGGGATCGGTAATGCCTAGTTCCTCGGCATCCTTTTCGCCCATGGGGTTGAGCGGCAGCACGACGCGGGCAGCATCGCGCAACGCGACCGCGCCGCGTCCGTCCTCTACCGTAACCTCGCGCCCGCCCAATTTCTTGGTATGGTGCACCAGCACGACCGCGCAGCCGGTTTCCTGAGCCAGTCGCTTCCACCGCTTGGTGATGGCGTCGATTGCTCCATTGCTGTTTTCCTGCACGGCATGGCTGGACACGAAAGGGTCAACGACCACCGTGGCGATTTGCCGGTCCCTGATCGTCACTGCGAGCTGGACAAATACTTCCTCTGCCAGCGCGAAGCCGTCCCGATCTTCAATGGCCGTGCATAGCGGTTGGACCAGCCCGCTATCGAGGTGCAACCGGTCTCCGCAATCCTCGGGGCCAATGTCATGGAACGCGCATGCAGCGGCCATTTGCCGCTCCAGTTCGTCGGCACCATCCTCAAGGTTGAATATCCACACCGCTTGCGGGCCTCGGGGCAAAGGCTTGCCCAAAAGCGGCCTGCCACTGGCGAGGCAAAGCGCCATCGTGCCGCTGATCGTGCTCTTGCCGGTGCCGCCCGGCGCAATGATCGCCGTGACCTCACCCCTCAGCAGCCAGTGACCAAGCAGCCACTGCCGCGTGGGCAGCGATGCCGGATCGGGCCAGCGATAGGGCGTGGCGCGAATGGCCGTGCCGGTAGGCGTAGCACCGGCAATGCGGCTGGCCACGTCATCGGGTTCCATATCGGCAAAGTCCATGGGAGCGGTCGCGTTACGCATGGACAGCCCTCCCGGCATGAGCGATCCGGGCCGCGACCTCGGCAGGCGCAATGTCCGCAAAGTCGGCTCCCGAGTCCGCTGCGCGCGTTTCCGGGACGAGGGGCAGCGGAGTGGCCAAAAGCGCGCCGATGGACTCAGCGGCCCTCTGAGCGGCTTGCAGACCGATATTCTCCGAGAGGTGACGGTCATCGTCCGCCGCGACGATCATTGCTCGGCTTGGGAACAGCTTGCGCATGGCGCGGGCAACGGTTTCAAGGTTGCGCGCCGATAGGGCCGCGACCACGCCATGACCGGTCGCATGGTGGATTGCTGCCATGGTGGCGAAGCCTTCCCCGATCACCAGCGGTCCAACCGATGGCCTGCCATCCTGCACAAGCGCGCCGTGCGACCAGAATAGTTCATCGGTGCGCCCGCCGGACAGGAACAGCTTTCGGCCATCGGGATAGACGCGCTGGACGTTCCACAGGCGAAAGGCGCAATCGACCATCGGGACAAGCAGCGCGTCGCCGTGCTGCCGAATACCAAACGCGGGCAGGCGCTTGCGTGCCAAATAGCCGTGCGCGGGATCGGCCTTGCCAGCGCCGCGCCACAGGTCGCGGGCAACGCTAGCCGCCGCTTCCTGCTTGGCTTCCGTTGCCGCTTTGCGCCGGGCTTCGCTCTCACGGGCCTCAGCGATAATCGCGCGCCGTTCGGCCGGTGACAGCGAACGGGGATCGCTCCCCGCACGCCATACCGTCCGTACGCCCAGCCGGTAATGCCGGAACACGCCAGCGGGCACGCCATCGAGGTGAAGCCATGCCCAACCGTTGCGCCGTCCGGGCTTGTCGCCATCGGCGCGGAAGCGGACGGGATCACCGGCAGCGAGCTTGTCGGCAATCGGCTCCACAGGGCGGATGCCAGCCGCCCCCATGGCATCGAGAAATTCCGAAACGGGATCGGTCACAGTGCGGCCCTCCCTTTTTCGGTAAGGCGAAGCACCGCCGCACCCTTGCCGGACGGATTGCGGCGACGCGCGCCGGTTGGCTCCACAAGGCCCATGGCCCGCAGTTCGGAGAAACGCGGTTGCAGGCTTTCGCGGGCGACCTCGGCAACAGCGACGGCTTCCAGCACCGTTGCCTCGCCCAGCTTGTCCAATGAGCGTATAGCGACGCGGCGAAGATAGGACACGCAAGGCGCGATAGCCTCGGCAGCGTCCTGGCTGGTGCCGTCCGGACCTTTCGCGCCGGGATCGTCGGGGTAGCGATCAGCCATGGCCGTGCCCTCCGAATGCGATAGCCGCAATCATCGCCGCCAATTCGGGCCGGACGTGGTGCATGGCGACAAGGAATTGCGCCTGCACGTCGAGAGGGGTAAGAGGGTCACGGAACCAGCCGCCACAGCTATTCCGCGATGCCCGCGCCTTACCCGCGCGGGTTTCGCTTTTCTGGGGCATGGCTCAAGCCTCCCCCGCGATCAGCGCGTGCAACGCCTCGGCTGGAATGATCGTCCTGCCGCCGACGCGAACAGCGCGAAGGCGACCAGCCGAAATGTGATTGTAGATCGTGGTCCGGCCAAGGCTTGACGCCCGGCAGGCTTCCCGAATGCTATAACCGATTTTCGGGGGATCATGTTTTACGGATTGCATGGCATTGGTCCCATTTGGCCCGCGCGGAGATGCTTCGGACTTCATGGGACGATCAGGTATCGGGCAGGGTCTTCGACGTGAGGGGAACGATTGTCAGAAATTTTCTCCCCTCAGTGGCGGCGGTTGCCTTTCAGATCGTCGTCGGCATCGGGAAGATTGGACGCAAGTTGCGCCCAAATTTGGCGATTTTCCTCCGGCGCTCGGCTCAAGGCCTCCCGCATAATATCTTCCAATGAGGGACTGCCGCGCCGGAACTCAGTGCTGTAATCGCGTTCTAAGGTGCTGGCCTTATAGGCTTTCCCTAACCCCTGATCGGCAATGTAGCGCGCTGCCTTGCTTGCAGCTATTTCGACTGACGCCCCGGCGAGGTGCAGGCAGCAGACGATGCGCAACGCCTCTGCATGAATGCTATCACTCTGAATGCGCTTGCCGGTGCCGCCGCGCTCAAGCCCGGCAAACCGGATTGTTGCCACCTCTGCCATGAGGTTCAGCAGCGTCGGCGGCGGACCAATCTCGGCATTGCGACAGGCGAGGAATGCAGCGTCGATGTAGTGCGGATTCTTGGTTTCCATCCATTGGCGAGCAAACCACGCAACGGACTCAAGTTCCGCCAGCGGCTTCCCTGAAAACTCCAACTCAAGGGACAGCAGTCCCCAAACCTTTTCGGCCTCGGACCTAGACAGGCCGATCTTCTCGCCGGTTTCCCAAGTCTTCTTGAGATTCGACAAGCGGTCATCGAAGTTGTTTTCATCCCACGCCATGCCGCCTCCCAAGCGGTTCCCAAAAGGTGACGGGGAAGCGCGTGGGATGCGCGCTTGTCGGATGGCCGTCCTATCCCCGCCAACGGTTCTATGGCCTTGCTGGGCAGCTTTCCAGCCGCACCCTAAAAGCCATCCTCATATTCCCCCGGATCGCTGATCGGACAGCCCGCGCCACGGTCGGGCATTGGCGGGCCGGTCCAGCAATCCTCATCATATTGTCCGGCTGGATCGTCGTCCTCGGCATCCTCATGCGCTTGCGTGATATTCGGCCCGCGTTTCTGGCTTCCGCGCATGGCGTGCCATTCGATCCAAGCATTCTCGCCAACGTCGGCAATGTCGCATCCTGGCTTATCGCTGGGCACGGGACTACCTATGTCGGTGCAGCGCGAAACCTCATCCTCGCTGCATTCGCCTTCCCGGTCGGGATCGCCGTCCAGCACGTCGAGCAGGTCGATTGCCACAGTGACGAATGCCGCCAGCTTACCGCGATCATACCGTGACAGGATGCGCGCCACGGCTGGCATCGGCGGTATCGTGCCCGGCAGGGTGACGGGCTGGGCCTCTCGGCCTATGGGATTGCTAGCCATTATCTCGACTCCTTTGCAGTCGGGTGTGGTTAGGGCCAGCAGGGGAGCTACTACCTTCCCCGGCTGGCCCGCTTCCATCGGGCCGAATGCCCGGTGAAACTCTATCCGGCCTCGGCCTTGCGAATGGGCGTCACGTTGGCACCAGCCGCCGGGATCGTGGCGCAATAGGTGGCCCAATCGTCCATGAGCCGCCGCCGCTTGTCGAACAGGTCGCCGCGCCGATAGGCCCGTTCCACCTTGTTCTCGATTGTGTGCGCCAAGGCCATTTCGGCAACTTCATGGGCATAGCCGGTGCATTCAGCAGACCAGTCGCGGAAGCCCGAACGGAAGCCGTGCACGGTCACGTCAACTTTCATCCGGCGAAGCAGCATGGTCATAGCCATGCCGGACATTTTTCCGCCCTTGGTTGCCGGGAACAGCCATTCCTTGCGCAGCCCTTCCGTGGACTTCAAAATCTCCACCGCGCGCGGCGACAGGGGCACGCGATGTTCCTTGCCCGCCTTCATGCGGCTGGCAGGGATCGTCCAGATTGCCTTCTCCAAATCGACCTCATCCCACTTCGCTCCGATCACCTCCCCGGTGCGGGCAGCGGTCAGGATCGTAAATTCCAGCGCCAGCGCCGCGATGGCCTCCCGCTTGTGCAGCGCACCGACGAATACCGGGATCGCTTCATAGGGCATGGCCTTGTGGTGGCCGCGCGTGAGCCGGGACCGGGCAGGCAGGATTTGCGCGATATGGCCGCGCCACCGGGCAGGATTTTCGCCCTCCCGGTATCCGCGCGCCTTGGCGGCATCGAGGATCGTTTCCATGCGTCCCCGCACGCGGCTGGCAGTCTCGGCCTTGGCTTTCCAGATCGGCTCAAGGATTTGCAGGACGTGCGCAGTCCCGACCTCGGCAACGGGCAATTCCCCGATCACGGGATAGACATAAGTGGCCAGCGTGTTCTTCCATTGCTGGCGATGCTTGTCATTGCGCCAGCTTCCCTCATTCGCGCCGATGTAGGCTTCCGCCACGGCCTTGAACGTCATTCCGGCGATTTGTGCCGCCTGAGCCGCTGCAAGGGCCTCAGCGGCCTCCCGCTGGCGTTCCTCAAGGGGATCAATCCCCGCCTTGACCTTGAGGCGCAGCGCGTCGCGGGCGTCGCGGGCCTGCGACAAGGAAATGCCGTCCGGTCCAGCCGCGCCAAGGCCAATGTCCCGCGACTTGCCGCTGAGCATGAATCGATAGACCCATGATCGGGCACCGCTTTCCTTCACCAGCAAATGCAGCCCGCCACCATCGGCATGGCGACCGGGCTTTGCATTCTTCACCGCCAAGGGCGTGAGCACGTTGCTGAGCTTCTTGGGCATTATGGCTCCCTGTCAGGGAACCGAACCTGCCCCTAGACCGCCCCAATGGCGTCGCAGCACCGCGTTCCCAAAACTGTTCCCCGATAATAGCGCGGTTTTATGGGAACGCAACGGGACGCACTCGGACAAGCGAACGGGCGAGCCTCCACTAAATCCTCCTATCTTAGCCATCTTAGTGGAGGCATTCGGATGCGGCTGGACGCTAGTTAGGCGGACTCCCGCTCCGCCAGATCCAGTTTTCAGGGGGTCCGCAACAGTCCGCCGATCTCGACTTTTTCTCCATGAGTACCACCGCTTAGTTCGCCAGTTCGGCTTCGGCTGATAGCGACCGGCTGTCATTGCCATGATCAAGACCATCTTTGCGCAGAAAACCGCCGAAGCGGCTCACCAGCAGTGGCAGCAGGTGGCCGATGCTTTGCGCGAGAAGTTCCGAACTGGCCGACATGATGGAATGATCGCGCGAGGACGTGCTCGCTTAGATGACCTTCCCGAAGGACGCCTGCGCAGAGATCGCGTCCACCAACCCACCGAAAAGGGTGAAACACTGAAAAGGGTGAGCGAAGAGATCAAGCGCAGGGCCGATGTCATCGGCATCTTCCCCAACGATGCCGCCGTCGTCCGCCTCGTCGGCGCACTGATGCTGGAGCAGAATGACGGGTGGGTCCAAAGCTGGTCACGAATGGAGCCCCCGCCCGTCAGAATCCCACCTTGTGCTTGCGGTAGATGTTGTACGGAATTTCCTGCTATGGACCGCATAAGGGGGCGGCGATGCGGATTGTCATTATCGATGATAGCGGTTTGCGCGCAACGGTCCTCGAAGAAGGCCTTCGTGACGCGGGCTATCACGATATCCACATCGTCCCGCCGCGTGGCGCGTTCGTCGCCCGGCTGGAGCGCATGGCGCCCGACGTCGTGCTCATGGACCTAGGCAGTCCGAGCCGGGATACGCTGGAGGAAATGCTGACCGTCAGCCGCGCGCTGGCCCGCCCCATCGCCATGTTCGTCGATCAGTCGGACGAGGCGATGATTGGCGCGGCGATCGACGCGGGCGTTTCCGCCTATGTCGTGGACGGGCTGCGCAAGGAGCGGGTGAAGCCGGTGCTCGAACTCGCCGTCCGCCGCTTCAATGCCTTTTCGAAGATGCAGGCCGAACTGGACGAAGCGCGCACCGCTCTTTCGGACCGCAAGATCATCGACCGTGCCAAGTCGATCCTGATGAATCAGCGCGGCCTCTCGGAACAGGATGCCTATGCGCTGTTGCGGTCGAGCGCCATGAACCAGGGCAAGAAGATCGTGGATGTGGCGCAGGCGCTGATAACGGCGAGCGACCTGCTCGGAGGGGGACTATGACGACGCACCTCAAAATCGCCTTTCTGCCGCTCAACGACGCGGCGGTGCTGGTGGCGGCACGCGAGAAGGGCTTTGCAGAAGGCGAAGGGCTGAGCATCGACCTCGTCCGCACGACGAGTTGGGCGACGCTGCGCGACCGGCTGGTGTTCGGGCAGGTCCATGCCGCGCAGATGCTGGCCCCGCTCGCCGTCGCCGTGACCTTGGGGCTGAGCCAGCAACCTGCCGCGCTCGCCGCCCCCTACAAGCTGGGCGTCAACGGCAACATGCTGGTGATGGCGAGCGATTTCGCCAAAGCGCTGGAGCCGGATCTCGCTGCACGCCTGTCCGACCCGCTCGGCACCGCGCATGATTTCGCTGCCGCCATCGGATTGTGGCGGCGCAAGCCGGTGATCGGCGTCGTCCATCGCTTTTCAAGCCACGCCATCATGTTGCGCTACTGGCTGGCGAGCGCAGGTGTCGATCCTGACCGCGATGTGCTGCTGCGCGTGCTGCCGCCTTCCCTGACCGTCGAGGCGTTGCGAGCCGGCGAAATTGACGGCTTCATCGCGGGCGAGCCGTGGGGCAGCGCGGCGGTCGAAGCAGGCTTGGCCGAAACGGTCGCGATCGGCGAGCGCATCTGGCGGCGCGGCGTAGAGAAGGTGCTGGCCTTCCGCGAAGCATGGCTGGAGGAGCATTCCGACATCGTTGATCGGCTATTGCGAGCGCTGGCGCGGGCCGCGGCCTGGTGCGACGATCCGGCCAACCATCCCGCCTTGGCCGAACTGCTGGCCGACCCGCGCTATGTCGATCAGCCCGCCGACCTGATCGCCCGTGCATTGGAAGGGCGTATCGTGGCGCGAGCCGGGGATGCGCCCATCGCCAATCCCGACTTCATGCTGTTCAGTCGCGAGGCTACCCCCTTCCCCTGGCGTAGCCAGGCGCTCTGGATCTACTCGCAAATGGTGCGCTGGAAAATGGTGCCGCACGATGCCGCGACGATGGCGAAGGCAGGCGCGGTCTTCCGCCCCGATATCTTCCGCCGAGCGCTGGCTGATAGCGACATGCCGATCCCCGGCGCCAGCATGAAGGTGGAAGGCGCGGTCGCCCATCCACTGGCCGTGGGTTCGCGCAAGGGAGAACTGACGCTGGGGCCGGATCGCTTTTTCGACGGACGGACGTTCGATCCCGAACGCATGGACGAATTTCTGGCCGGCTTCTCCCGCTGACATTTTGTGCCTTGCAACATGACGCATATTGCGGGATGATTATCGAGTCGCGCGACGAAGCGTGACGCATTCGGATGCGCCGTCCCAGGGTGGGGATCGTGCCTCCTCACCAGTTTCGCAGCAAAGCCGCTGACCGGGTTCGTCCGTCAAGGACGACATTCGGGCTGCGGCTTTTTTCGTGTCCATTTTTCGTCAGAATATGGGGGACATACTATGGCAACCGCTTATTGGGACCGCGAAGGACAGGATGCTTCGGCGTCCGGCGCGACCAGCTTCTGGAAGGCCGGCCATACGCCGACCTTGATCGCCGCCTTTCTCTATTTCGACCTCGCCTTCATGGTGTGGGTGCTGTTGGGGCCGCTGGCGCCCGCCATTTCCAAGACTTTGGCGCTGACCCCGGCGGAAAAGGGGCTGATGGTCGCGACGCCGACCCTGGCCGGTGCGCTGCTGCGGGTCGTGAACGGCTTGCTGGTCGATCGCATCGGCCCCAAATCGTCGGGCGCGATCAGCCAGTTGATCGTCATCGCGGGCCTGTTCACCGCCTGGGTGATGGGCGTCAACAGCTTTGGCGGAACGCTGGCACTGGGCGTTATCCTGGGCTTTGCCGGCGCGAGCTTCGCGATCGCGCTGCCGCTCGCCAGCCGCTGGTATCCGCCCGAGCATCAGGGCAAGGCGATGGGTCTTGCCGGCATGGGCAATTCGGGAACCGTGCTGGCCTCCCTCTTCGCGCCCGGTCTGGCGAAGCTGTTCGGCTGGAACGCGGTGCTGGGGCTTGCCTGCATTCCGCTCTCGATCGTGTTCGTCGCCTATATGCTGATGGCGAAGGATGCGCCCAACGCGCCAGCGCCCAAGCGCATGATCGACTATTTCGAACCTTTGAAGCAGGCAGACGCCTGGTGGCTGATGGCCTTCTACGCCGTCACCTTCGGCGGCTTCGTGGGCCTGGCCGCCAGCCTGCCCATCTACTTCACCGACCAGTTCGGCCTGACCCCGGTGATCGCGGGCTACTGCACCGCCGCCTGCGTCTTCGCCGGATCGCTGGTGCGGCCGATGGGCGGCGCGCTCGCCGACAGGATCGGCGGGTCGAAGGCGCTGATGATCGTCTACGCCGTCGCGGCGGTGGCGCTGGCAGGCGTCGGCTTCGCGACGAGCCTGGCAGGGGCGCTTGGCCTGTTCGTCCTCGCCATGCTGGCACTCGGCACCGGCAACGGATCGGTGTTCCAGTTGGTGCCCCAGCGCTTCCAGGCGGAGATCGGCGTGATGACTGGCCTTGTCGGAATGGCTGGCGGCATTGGCGGCTTCTATCTCGCCAGTTCGCTGGGCCTCGCCAAGCAGTGGACCGGCAGCTTCGCGCCCGGCTTCCTGATCTTCGCCGCGCTGGCCATCGTCGCGCTGATCGGCCTCGCGCTGGTCAAAGGCAAATGGCGCGCCAACTGGATCAGCAGCGCGCGTATCTGAACGGAGAGGAGGGCGGCGGGATCGACATGATCATCGCCGCCCCGACACCATCACGCATCCGAGGGGGGATGAATTCATGAAATATCTGTTTGCGACGGCGGCCATGATCGCCTTCGCCGGACCTGCCTGCGCGCAGGAAATTCTGCTGAAGCCCGTAGCCGAAGCGCGCCTGCGCTACGAACATGCCGATCAGGCGGGCTTGCCGATAGACACGTCGGACGCTGTCACGGCCCGCGTCCGCACCGGCGCGATGGCGAGCAGCGGCGCGCTGTCTGCCACGGTCGTCGGACAAGGCACCCTGTCGATCCTGGATCGGCGTTATGACGGCCTCAATGGCGCGGCGACCCGACCCCTGATCGCCGATCCGGAGAATGTCGCGCTCTACATCGCGCAACTTCAATATCGCAGCAAGGCGTTGACGCTGACCGGCGGGCGGCAGAAGATCGCGCTGGACGACGAGCGGTTCGTCGGCAACGTCGCCTTTCGCGACAACGGGCAGACCTATGATGCCGCCCGGCTGGAACTGGTTCCGGCGAAGGGGCTGAAGATCGACATCGCCTATGCCTGGAGCGCGCGGACCATCTGGGGCTTTCAGGGGCGCGGTGCGCGGCAGCAGGCCGTCAGCGGCGACAACATTTTCGCCAACCTGTCCTACGCGACGCCGGTCGGCACGCTGACGGGCTTTGCCTATCTGGTCGATCAGGACGAGGCGGCGGTTCAGGGCTATCGCCTGTCGAGCCAGACCTATGGCGCGCGGCTGGCTGGAGCCTTGCCGATTTCTCGCATCGCCAAAATTTCATACCAGCTCAGCCATGCGCGTCAGTCGGACTATCATCGCAACCCGAACGATTATCGGGCCGACTATTGGCTGGCGGACGCGACACTGGACGTCAAAGGCTGGAAGCTGAATGCCGGCTATGAGGTGCTCGGTGCGGATCGGGGGGCGGCGCTCACCAGCTTTCAGACGCCGCTTGGCACCAACTTCAAATTCCAGGGCTGGGCCGACAAGTTCCTGACCACGCCCGCCAACGGCGTGCGCGATCTCTACGCAGGCGGCGGCTATGGGTGGAAGCGATGGGGGCCGCTGACGGGCGTTTCCTTGCTGGCGACATGGCACCGGTTCGACAGCGACCGGCTCGACCAGCATTATGGCAATGAATGGAACCTGCTGGCATCGGCGAAGGCAGGGAAGACCATGCTGTCCGCGCGCTACGCCCATTATGACGCGAAGGCATTCGCGACCGATACCGAAAAGCTGTGGCTCCAGGCCGACTGGACGCTCTGACGTTTTAAGGGTTGAGCGGCGGCGCGAATCGCCATATGCTGCACTGCAAGGGACAAGGATGTCCCACCGACATAGCGGACGCGGTTCAAGGTAGAACCGCCGATGCGCTCATGATGGCAAGGCCGCCATCCAGACTTTTGGATTTCATGTCCAAGGGTCCGGATGGCGGCCTTTTTTGTTTCCGAAAGGACCGGGGATGGAACTTCAAGTCAGGAATGACGATCGCACGGAAGATGTCGAGGATGCGCTCGTCCCGTTCGAGGATGTCCGCGAACATCTGGTCGTCGTCGGCAACGGCATGGCCGGCTGCCGCGCGGTGGAGGAATTGCTGGCACGCGATGCGGGCCGCTATCGCGTCACCATCTTCGGCGCCGAACCGCATGTGAACTATAACCGCATCATGCTCTCCCCCGTCCTGGCGGGCGAAAAGAGCTTCGAGGACATCGTCATCAATCCCCGCGCCTGGTATGACGACAATGGCATCGACCTGATCGTCTCCGATCCGATCGTCACGATCGACCGCGCCGCCAAGAGCGTCACCGCCCGCAGCGGGCGGACGGTCCATTATGACCGGCTGCTGATCGCAACCGGGTCCGATCCCTTCATCATCCCTGTGCCCGGCAAGGATTTGCCCGGCGTCATCAGCTTCCGCGACATGAAGGATGTCGACACGATGCTGGATGCCGCCGCGACCGGCGGCAGCGCAGTCGTGATCGGCGGCGGGCTGCTCGGTCTGGAAGCAGCGCATGGCCTGACGCTGCGCGGCATGAAGGTGACGGTGATCCACCTGATGGACACGCTGATGGAGCGGCAGCTGGATGAAGCGGCCGGCTGGCTGCTCAAGACCGCGCTGGAGGCGCGCGGGCAGACCATCCTGACCGGCGCCGACACGGCCGAGATTTACGGCGAGGGCAAGGTCGAGGGCGTGCGGCTCAAGGATGGGCGCGAGATTCCCGCGAGCCTCGTCGTCATGGCGGTCGGCATCCGCCCCGCAACGGCGCTGGCGAAGGAAGCCGGACTGGCGGTCAATCGCGGCATCCTGGTCGACGATCATATGGTCACCAGCGACCTCAATGTGCTCGCGGTCGGTGAGTGCGTCGAGCATGACGGCAATGTCTATGGCCTCGTCGCACCGCTGTGGGACATGTGCCGCAGCCTGGCCGACGGCCTGACCGACCGGCACACGGGCTATCGCGGCTCGGTGACCTCGACCAAGCTCAAGGTTGCAGGCCTGGACGTCTTCTCCGCAGGCGACTTTTCCGGCGGCGACGGGTGCGAGGACATAGTCCTGCGCGACGCTTCCCGGGGCGTCTACAAGCGCGTCGTCGTCAAGGACGACCGCATCGTCGGCGCGGTGCTTTATGGCGATACGGCCGACGGCGGCTGGTATTTCGACCTGCTGAAAAAAAGCGAGAATATCGCCGACATTCGCGACCTGTTGATCTTTGGCCAGGGTTACGCCTCGGGAGGAGGCGCGCTGGACCCTAAGGCGGCCGTTGCGGCGCTCTCGGACGATGCCGAGATTTGCGGCTGCAACGGCGTCACCAAGGGCCAGGTGGTGGCCTGCATCGAAAAGGGCGCGTGCAGCCTCGACGCCGTGCGCGCCACCTGCAAGGCGTCGGCCAGCTGCGGCAGTTGCACGGGCCTCGTTGAAAATCTGCTGGCCGCTGTGCTGGGCGAGGATGTGCAATCCGGCCCCAAGACGATGTGCAAATGCACCAGCTTCACCCATGACGATGTGCGGCGGGAAATCGTGGCGCAGAACATGCGCTCCATCCCCGAAGTCATGCAGCGTCTCCACTGGACCACTCCTGATGGCTGTTCCTCCTGCCGTCCCGCGCTCAACTATTACCTCCTCTGCGCGCTGCCGGGCGAATATCAGGACGACCAGCAGAGCCGCTTCGTCAACGAACGGATGCACGCCAACATCCAGAAGGACGGCACCTATTCGGTCGTTCCGCGCATGTGGGGCGGCCTCACCAATCCGCGCGAACTGCGCGCGATCGCCGATGTGGTCGAGAAGTATAACGCCCCGATGGTCAAGGTGACGGGCGGCCAACGGCTCGACATTTTCGGGATCAAGGGCGAGGATCTGCCCGCCGTCTGGGCGGACCTGAACGCCGCCGGCATGGTCTCGGGCCACGCCTATGGCAAGTCGCTCCGCACGGTGAAGACCTGCGTCGGGTCCGAATGGTGCCGCTTCGGCACGCAGGATTCGACCGGCCTCGGCGTCAAGACCGAGCGGATGACCTGGGGATCGTGGATGCCCCACAAGTTCAAGATTGCGGTGTCGGGCTGCCCGCGCAACTGCGCCGAAGCGACGATAAAGGATTTCGGCATCGTCTGCGTCGACTCCGGCTATGAACTGCATGTCGGCGGCAATGGGGGCATCCATGTCCGCGCCACCGACTTGCTGTGCAAGGTATCCACCGAGCAGGAAGCGCTCGATTACTGCGCCGCTTTCATCCAGCTCTACCGCGAGGAGGCCCGCTACCTGGAGCGGACCGCGCCTTGGATAGAGCGAGTCGGCGTCGAGTACATCAAGGGCCGGATCGTCGAGGATGATGCGGGTCGCGAGGCGCTGCGCGCGCGCTTCCTCTATTCGCAGAGCTTCAGCCAGGACGACCCCTGGGCCGAGCGCGCGGCGGGCGGCAACGCCGAACTGCACCAGCCCCTCGCCCCTATTGCCATCGCCGCGGAGTAAAAGACATGACCGACTGGATCGATATCGGCACGCTGGACGACATTCCCCAGCGCGGCGCGCGCACGGTGCAACTGCCGGGCGAAAAGGAGATCGCCATATTCCGCACCGGCGACGATCAGCTCTTCGCTCTCGTGAACGAATGTCCGCACAAGAAGGGACCGCTCAGCCAAGGCATCGTCCATGGCCACAGCGTCGCCTGCCCGTTGCACAACTGGAACATCGCCCTGAAGACGGGCGAGGCGCAGGGCAATGACGAAGGCTGCACGCCGACGATCGCGGTCAGGCAGGACGCAGGCCGCATCCTGATCGCGCGTCCCGCCACCGTGCGGGCCGCTGCCTGATGGGGAACGCGGTCCGCACCACCTGCGCCTATTGCGGCGTCGGCTGCGGCATTTCCGCGGCGCCGACCGGCCCGCGTGCAGTCACGATCAAGGGGGATGAGGCGCACCCGGCGAATGCCGGCCGCCTGTGCTCGAAGGGCACGCATCTGGGCGAGACGGTGGGCCTCACGGGCCGCCTCCTCCACCCGATGATCGGCAACAGGCGGGCAAGCTGGGACAAGGCGCTCGACCTCGTGGCCAGGCGCTTTGCCGAAACGATCGAGCGGTACGGCCCCGACAGCGTCGCCTTCTACGTCTCCGGCCAATTGCTGACCGAAGATTATTATGTCGCCAACAAACTGATGAAGGGCTTCATCGGATCGGCCAATATCGACACCAACAGCCGCCTTTGCATGTCGAGCGCGGTCGCAGGGCATAATCGCGCCTTCGGCGAGGATATCGTGCCCGCCACCTATGCCGATCTCGACGAAGCCGATCTCGTCATCCTCGTCGGATCGAACACGGCCTGGTGCCACCCCATCGTCTACCAGCGCATCCAGGCCGCCCGCGCCGCGCGCGGCACGAAGCTGGTAGTGATCGATCCGCGCCGCACCGAGACCTGTGAAGGCGCGGACCTGCATCTGCCGGTCAGGCCGGGCACCGACGTCGCGCTGATGAACGGGCTGCTGGCCTGGATGGACGCGAAGGGGCTGACGGACGCCGCCTATCTGGCCGATCATGTCGCCGCACCCGATGACTTCTGGGGCCATATCCGCGCCGGGCACGACCTCTGGACGACCGCGAAGACGTGCGATCTGCCGCCCGCATCGCTCCAGCAATTTTTCGAGCTGTTCGCCGCCACGCCGCGCACCGTCACGCTGTTCAGCCAGGGCATCAACCAGTCGATCCGCGGCACCGATCAGGTCAACGCGATCCTCAATCTGCATCTGGCGACAGGCCGCATCGGAAAGCCGGGTGCAGCGCCCTTCTCCATCACCGGCCAGCCCAATGCGATGGGCGGGCGCGAAGTTGGCGGCCTCGCCTCGACGCTGGCCGCGCATATGGATTTCGCGCCGGAGAATGTCGCACGGGTCGGACGCTTCTGGGCCGCGCCCGCCATGGCGACGAAGCCGGGACTGAAAGCCGTCGATCTGTTCCGCGCGATCGGAGAAGGCCGCGTCAAGGCGCTGTGGGTGATGGCGACCAACCCCGCCGTGTCCTTGCCGGACGCAGGCCGGGTGCGGGACGCGCTGGCTGCCTGCCCGTTCGTCGTCATGTCGGACGTGATCACTGACACGGACACCGGCGCTCACGCCCATGTCCGCCTTCCCGCCGCCGCTTGGGGAGAGAAGGACGGCACCGTTACCAACTCCGACCGCACGATCAGCCGCCAGCGCCCCTTCATGGCCCCGCCCGGCGAAGCGAAACCGGACTGGTGGATCGTCACGCAGGTCGCTCGCCGGATGGGCTGGCAGGGCGCCTTTGCCTATGACCGGCCTGCGGACATCTGGCGCGAACATGCTCGGTTGACGGCCTATCAGAATGACGGAAAGCGCCTGCTCGACCTGCGGTCGCATGCGACCATCGGCAACAACGCCTATGACGCGATGGAACCGTTCCGCTGGGGCGGCGCGCATCCTTTTGCGGATGGAGGTTTCAGCACCCCGGATCGCAAGGCGCGGCTCGTCACCGTCAGGCAGATGGACGTGCAGGCGCCCCTGCGCGACTGGCCGATGACGCTCAACACCGGGCGCTATCGCGATCAATGGCATACGATGACGCGCACCGGCTTGTCGCCCAAACTTGCCCGTCATCGCGAAGAGCCGCTGGTCGAGATTCATCCCGCAGATGCTCAGGCGCTTGGCATAGCGGACGGCGATCTCGCCCGCATATCCACGCCGCAGGGGGACAGCATCTTCCGCGCCGCGTTGAACGAGGGTCAGCGCCGGGGCGACATCTTCACGCCGATCCACTGGACCGACCAGATTTCAAGCGGGGGCCGCACCGGCCTGCTGCCCCGTCCGCTGACCGACCCGCATTCAGGCCAGCCGGGTTTCAAGTCCACGCCCGCCGCCGTGCAGAAGGTGGCGACCGAATGGAAAGGCTTTCTGATCCGGCGGGGCGACGATCCGGTCGGCCTTCCCTGTCTATGGGCGACGCGGGTCACGGTGCCAGGCGGCGCGCTCTATGAAATTGCGGGCAACGGCGACCCGGCGCGGTTGGAAGCCGCTCTGCCCAAGGGGGACAGGGTCGAGGCGATCGATCCGGCGCGCGGGACGCGACGGTTGGCGATCATCAGGGACGGCAAGCTGTCAGCGGCGTTGTTCGTGACGCGCAGCGGCCTCTTGCCATCGCGCGACTGGCTGATCGCCCAGTTGGCTGCCGATGATGTCGGACCGGCCGTTCTGGCCGCGCGGGGGCCGGGGCGGCAGACGGACAAGGGCGCGACCATCTGCGTCTGTTTCGACATCGGGCTCAACCAGATCGTGGCCGCCATCCGGTCCCAGCAGCTTATCGACGTGCCCGCCATCGGCAAGGCGATTGGCGCAGGAACCAATTGCGGATCGTGCCGCCCCGCCCTTGCCAACATCCTGATCCAGACTTCGCAGGAGACGCTCCATGCAGCCGAATGATCTCATCACGCCCGGAACGGTTTGGCTGGTAGGCGCGGGGCCGGGCGATCCCGATCTCCTGACCCGCAAGGCGGAACGGTTGATCGGCGCGGCGGACGTGGTTTTCTACGATGCGCTGGTCGGACCGGGCGTGCTGGATCTGGTCCGGCCGTCCACTCAGATGGTGAGTGTGGGCAAGCGCTCCGGCCGCCATTCCAAGGCGCAGGACAGCATCAACGACCTGCTCGTCGCAGCGGCGCGGGCGGGCAAGCGGGTCGTGCGGCTCAAGGGCGGCGACCCCACCCTATTCGGACGCGCCACGGAGGAAATGGAGGCCTTGGCCGATGCGGGCATCGCCTGCTTCCTCTGTCCCGGCATCACGGCCGCCACGGCTGCCGCGGCAAGTGCTCGGTTATCCCTGTCGCTGCGCGGCGTTTCCCGGCGCGTGCAATTTGCGACCGCCCATGTGCGCAAAGGCGAAAGCCTGGATTTGGACTGGGCTGGCCTGGCGGACCCCAAGGCGACGACCATATTCTACATGGGACGTTCCGCCGCCCGCGATATCAGTTCCAATCTGATCAAGATGGGTCTTTCCGGAGCCACCCCGGTCATGATCGCCTGCGACATAAGCCTGCCCACGGAACGGTTGCTCTATACCCGCCTGGATTTGCTGCCCCTGTCGGCAGGGGCGATGGATGAGGGCCAGCCCATGTTGATCCTGGTCGGAGAAGCGATCGGCATCCGTCAGCGCGCGGACCTCGCCTTGACGACATGGGAGGAGGTTTGATGCCGATCTCAGGTCGGATTGACATCTGGTTCAACAAGTTTCTTGCTTTCATGGGATCATGCGATGGCAGCGAGTATGTCGAAATTGCGGATGTTGCGGCGCAAGTGGACAGACTTCACAACGAAGTGACGAGGTTGCACCGGGAGAATGCGCGGCTGATCACTCTGCTGGTGCCTGGCGCCAAATCGCCGACGCGGCATGATTGCGACGTTGCCCCTATGCCCTCTGTCAGGTCCGGCAGCGCAGAGTGGCGAGCGCAGCCAGAAGCATGACCGCGCCGGCAAAGGCCATGGTCCAGATCGGCTCAGTCGGGAAAAACTGGTGCATGATCGTGCCCATTACCGTTGCCACCAGCAATTGCGGAATGACCACGAAGGCATTGAACAGCCCCATATAGATGCCAAGCTTGCTCTGCGGCACGCTGGACGCGAGCATCGCATAGGGCATGGCGAGTGTGGACGCCCATGCGATCCCGATCGCCACTTCCGACAGGAGCAGCGCGTGCGCATCGCGCAGGACAAGGAAGGACAGGAAGCCGAGCGCGCCGAGCGTCAGCGCCAGCGCATGGGTCTGCGCCTGTCCGATGCGGCGGGCGAGCGGCTGGAGCAGGAAGGGCGCAGCGAAGGCGGCGACGCCATTATAGGTGGCAAAGAGGATGCCGACCCAATTGCCCCCCGCATTATAGGCAGCACTGGTCGGATCCGCTGAGCCGAAGACATATTGAGCGACGACCGGCGTGGTATAGATCCACATGATGAAGAGAGCCGACCAGGTGAAGAACTGGACCAGCGCCAGCTTCTTCATCATGGGCGGCATGGTCGCGAAATTGCCGACTATATGACTGAGCAGAGTATCGGTCTGGCCGCGCGCGACGCTGCGGGCGAGGCCATAGGCGGCGATCAGGCCGCCGAGCAGATAGAGTTCCTTCTCCAATGCCCAGCCCCATACGGCGGCAATGATGGCGAGGCCGGCGACCATCCACATGGGGCCGCCGGCGGGGACCGGCGGGGCCTCCTCTTGCAGTGCAGCTTCGTTGGCCTGGGTAAAATCCGCCATTTGTCCGGGCGAATATTCGCGGGTGGTGAGGACCGTCCAGAGCACGGCCAGGAACAGCGCCGCGCCGCCGATGTAGAAGCTGACCCGCACGGTGTCGGGGATCATGCCGGCGGGCGCGACGTTGGAGACGCCCATCCGGTCGAGCAGCCACGGAGTCGAAGAGCCGATCACCGCACCGGCGCCGATGAAGGCGGTCTGGATCGCATAGCCCGCCATATGCTGTTCCTTCGCCAGCATATCGCCGACAAAGGCGCGGAACGGCTCCATCGAGACGTTGAGCGAGGCGTCGAGGATCCAGAGCATCAAGGCGGCGGCGAGCAGGCCCGGCGCATTGGGCATGCCGAACAGGGCGAGCGCAGCAAACAACGCACCAGCGAAAAAATAGGGCCTGCGCCGACCGAAGCGGCACCATGTGCGGTCGCTATAATGGCCGATCACCGGCTGGACCAGAAGGCCGGTCAGCGGCGCGGCGATCCACAGCAGGGCAAGATTGTCGAGACTTTCCCCCAGCGACTGGAAGATGCGCGACATATTGGCGTTCTGCAGCGCGAAGCCGATCTGGATGCCGAAGAAGCCGAAGCTGATATTCCACAGCCCCCAAAAGCCCTGGCGCGGTCGGCCGTCGGACATCGTGGAGCCCGCTTCCAGCCCCCTTGCCAGCCCTGTGTCGTTCATCCCGGCCATTCCCATCCTTCGCCTTAACTTCCCATATTTCCCGCAGATTTCGTCATTTTGTTGCGAGCGCCTGATCCTATCGGAATGTCCACCTGTATGCGGTTACGCAGCCTGACGGGACCGGGCGGGATAGGACAGCCGGGGCGTCTCCCGCACCGATCCGGCCTAGCGTTTGCGCTTGCTCCCGCTGGCGACGAAGCGGATCGCCTGACCGCCACCCGGCGCGAGGTCGAGGCTCAGGACATCGCCCTTCTTCACCTGCTTTTTTTCGATAACGATCGCGTGCCGCCCTTCGGTACGATAGTCGGCGCCGGGGCCGTCGCGATAGATTTCGGCCGTATAGCTGCGGCCGGCATCGAGGAAGTCGAGCGTCACTTTCGACGAGCGGGACTGCTCATCGCCCACCGCGCCCAGATACCAGTCGTCGCTGCCCTTGGCCTTGCGCGCGATGGTGACATAGTCGCCCACCTCGCCATTGAGCGCCCGCGTGTCGGACCAGTCGGTCGGCACATCCTTGATGAACTGGAAGGGGCCGGGATATCTGGCATAATTTTCCGGCGTATCGGCGGCCATCACCACAGGCGAATAGAGGACGACGTAGAGGGCAAGCTGCTTGGCGATGGTCGAATGGATCGTGCTGCCTTCCGAACCCGACAGGCTGAGCACGCCGGGGGTGAAGTCCATCGGCCCGCCCAGCAGCTGGGTGAAGACCAGGTTCGCCTCATGCTCCGGCGGGTTCTTGCCGCCGACCCAGGCGTTATATTCCATGCCCCGCCCGCCTTCGCGCGCGACCCAGTTGGGATAGGTGCGGCGCAGGCCGGTATCCTTGACCGGTTCATGGCTGTCGATGCTGACATGATATTTGGCGGCGGCCTGCACGACGCGCAGATAATGGTTCACCATCCACTGGCCTTCATGCCATTCGCGATGCTTCGATCCATCGGCATCGACCCGTTCGATCTGCCCCGCATCGGTGACATAGCCGGTCTTCACCACCTGCTCGCCATGGTCAGCCGCCCATTTGAAGGCGGTATCGAGTTGCCCGTCATAATGGCTGGCCGATCCGCCGGTTTCATGATGGCCGATCAGCGTGACGCCTTTCGACTTTGCATAGGCGGCAAGTCCATCGGCATCAAAGTCCTCGGTGGGTCGCGAGAAGTTCATGTCGTTGCCGTTGCCGAACCAGTTGCCGTCCCAGCCGACATTCCAGCCTTCGACCAGCACGGCGGGGATGCCGCTGGCCGCGGCGAAATCGATGTAGCGGCGGACATTGGCGGTTGTGGCCCCGTGTTTGGGACCGCGCGCCCAGGTCCAGTCGCCCTTGATCATGTTCCACCAGACGCCGACGAACTTGCCCGGCTTGATCCAGCTGGACACGTCACCGAGCTTGTTCGGCTCGTTCAAGTTCAGGATCATGTGGTTCATGTAGAGGCCGGCGGCATCGTCCGCGATGGCGATGGTGCGCCAGGGGGTGGAGAAGCCGGCGTCGCGCGACACCTTCGGCCCGCCCGAACCGGGCGTCAGCGAAGCGCGGAAGACGGTGCCTTCGGCACGGGCGAGATTCATGGCCGAATAGTCGACCAGCGCCGCCTCATGCAAGGCGACATGGGTGCCATCGGCCAGCTTCACCGTCATCACTGTCTGCGCGGTGCCGACCGCGTCGAGCGGGGTGCGGTTGTAGAGATATTCCTCGCGGTTCCATTCATAGGCTGGCTTCCACCAGGCGGTGCCGCCCTGCGCGAAGGCGAACTGGGTCAGCTCCTCGGCGATGTTGGCGTGATGGAGATTGGCCTGGTCCGGCAGCGTGTAGCGGAAGGCGACGCCATCGTCGAACAGGCGGAAGGTCACGTCCATCTCGCGCTTGAGATCCCCCTTCTCGCGGAAGCTGAGCTTCAGCTCGTTATGGTGGTCGCGGATCGTGGCCCATTCGCCCCAGGGTTGGGTCCAGCTTATGTCGCTGCTGGCCTGCTTGCTATCCGCAAGCGTCAGGTTGCGCTCGATCTTGGGCGCGTCGGTGAACAAGAAGCCCAGGCGGCTGTCGACGATCAGCGGCTTGCCGTTGCGCTGCACGGCATAGCTCGAGCGGCCCTCCCCATCGAGGCTGATGGAGAGGGTGATATGGCCATCGGGCGAGGATGCCTGGGCCACCACATCGGCCCGGGCGGCTGCGGGGGCGAGCGCCAGGGCGATGAGAGGCAGGGCGAGCGCGGTCAGTCGCTTCATGGGAACGTCCTTAAACTTGGAAGGCGGCGACGAGGCCGGATGCGGGAGCGAAATTCCAGTCGGCAATGATCCCGGTCGACAGCGTGACCTGCCAGCGCCCGGCATCTGCCGGTTGCCAGGCGACGGAGCTGTCACCCAGGTTGAAGACGCAGAGGCATTGCTGCCCGTCTTGCGTCCGTTCGAAGGCGAGCAGGTCGCCGGGCGTATCGAGGAAATGGATCGTGCCTCTGCGCAGCGGCGGCGTGGCATTGCGCAGCGCCAGCACCTTGCGCGTCCAATGCAGCAGCGAGGCAGGATCGGCTTCCTGCGCATCGACGGCAAGCGGGCGGTGCGCCTCCCCCACCGGCAACCAGGGTTTGGCGTCGGAGAAGCCGAACCAGGGTGCCGCGCTGGTCCACGGCATCGGCGTCCGGGCGCCGTCGCGCGACAGGGTTAGCGGCCAGTTGGCGATCGCTTCGGGATCCTGCAAATCCTCGAACGCGATCTCGACCTGCGGCAGGCCCAGTTCCTCGCCATAATAAAGGAAGATGTTGCCGCGCAGGCAACCGAGCATCAGCATCTTCATCCGGCAATAGGCATGGGGGTCGATGTCGCCGGCCCAGCGCGAAACGGCGCGCGGCGCATCATGATTTTCGAAAGCCCAGCTTGGCCAGCCAATCCCCTGCTCCGCCGGCCAGCGCGACAGCACGCTTTTCAAGAACGGCGCCGACAGCTTTGGTGCATAGAGAAAGTCGAAGCCATAGGCGGTGTTGAGGCGATGATCGCCCTGCGTGAACGCCTTCATCTCCGCGTCGCTATTGTCGCCGCCCACTTCGGCGACGGTGAAGCGGTCGGGATATTCATCGAACACGGCGCGCACCTTTTCCAGGAACAGCGGAATGTCCGGATGGCTTTGGCTGTAGCGCCTGATCTGGAAATCATAGGGACGCGTGCGGATGCGGCCGTCCTCCGGCGCGGGCGGATTGTCGCGCAACTGCGGGTCGGGCATCGAATGGTTGATCGCATCGATGCGGAAGCCGTCCACCCCGCGGTCGAGCCAGAAGCGCACGATATCCAGCACCGCCGCCTGCACCGCTTCATTGTGCAGGTTGATCTGAGGCTGCTCCTTCAGGAAATTGTGCATATAATATTGGCGGCGGCGCGCGTCCCAGGTCCAGGCCGGGCCGCCGAACACCGACTGCCAATTGTTGGGCGGGGATCCGTCCGGCTTTGCATCGGCCCAGACATACCAGTCGGCATGGTCGTTGCCGCGACTGGAGCGGCTTTCGATGAACCAGGGATGCTGGTCGGATGTATGCGCCCACACCTGATCCACGATGATGCGCAGGCCAAGATCATGGGCGCGGGCGACCAGCGCGTCGAAATCGGCGAGCGTGCCGAAGATCGGATCGACATCGCAATAGTCGGACACGTCATAGCCGAAGTCGCGCATCGGGCTTTTGAAGAAAGGCGAGAGCCAGATGGCATCGACGCCAAGCGAGGCGACATAGGGGAGATGCGCCGTAATACCGGCGAGATCGCCGATGCCATCGCCATTGGAGTCGGCAAAGCTGCGCGGGTAGATCTGGTAGATGGTGGCACCGCGCCACCAGGGAGCTTTATCCGTCATTGTGAATGAGCGCTCCGTACAGCGCAGACGCTGTAGCCAAGGGGAGGAAGGTCGATGGCGAGACTGCCGGGTGCGGAGACCTGCGGGGCGCAGTCCGCGCCGACAAGGGTAACGAAGGCGGTCGACGCGCTGTCCACCTGAACCTGCGCCCGGACGGACACGGTCGATGTGTTGAAGGCGATCAGATATTCGGCGCCCGTTTCGGGATCGAAGCGCGAGACGGCGAACAGGCCCGGTTCGTCACCGCGCGCACGGATCGTCTCGCTGCCCCGGCGCAGTGCCGCATGGCCGCTGCGCAGGCGGGCAAGCGCCGCGATCTGCCGATAGAGAGGATGGGCCGGATCGAAGCGCGGCGTGGCGGTGGTCGCATCGCTGCCCAGCAGGCGATTGTCGTTGTAGCTCGCCACCTTGCTGCCGAACATGTCCTCGCGGGCGTCCTGATCGCCGCCATCGCCGACGAAGCCCTGCTCATCGCCATAATAGATGGTCGGCACACCACGCAGCGTCAGCAGCATGGCGTTGGCGAGCATCACGCGGCGCAGCACTTCGTCCTCGCCGGCCTGCGGAAAGGCGCGCCGAACGAAGGTGGTGAAGCGCCCGGCATCATGATTGCTGACGAAAGTCGGCAACTGGCGCGCGGTGGCTGCTCCCCCCTGATAGAGGGCGTCACCGCTCAACATCCGTTCCCAGGTGGCGGTCGCCGCCTTCCCCGCCACGGTTTCCAGCGCCGCTTGGCGGAAGGCGAAATCGAGCACGGCAGGCAAGCCCCCTTCGCGGGTGTGCCAGGCAAGCGGGCCGGCATCGACCGTCTCGATATAGACTTCGCCGAAGATGTGGAAATTGGGGATGCCGCGCGCCATGGCCCGCGCCTGCATCGCGGGCACGAACTGCTGCCAGAAATGCGGATCGACATGGCGGGCGGTGTCGATGCGGAAGCCGTCGATGCCGAAGCGGTCGATCCAGCCACCGAAAATGTCGATCATGCCCGCGATCACGCGGGGATGCTCGGTCATCAGATCGTCGAGCCCGGCAAAATCGCCCATGGTCGCGCTCTCGCCCGAATAGGTCGTCTCGCCGCGATTATGGTAATAGCGCACGTCGTTGAGCCAAGCCGGGTTCTTCGCGGCCTGCTCGCCCTTGGGCACGAAGGGCGTATAGGCATAGGCCGGGTCGGTGAGCCTCGCGAAATTGGCGTCGCCATGGTCCGTATCGCCGGAAAAGCCGGGATTGATCGCCGCGCCGGCCACGCCGCCGCGCCGCTGATAGGGATAGTCGGCGCGCGAGCGATAGGGACAGGACCGGTCGGCGCATTCGCGATAGCGGATCACGTCCGCCGTGTGATTGGCGATGATGTCCATATAGACCTTCATCCCCCGGCCATGGGCCGCCTTCACCAGAGCGTCGAAATCGGCGTCGGTGCCGAAATGCGGATCGACATGCTCGAAATCGGTGATCCAATAGCCGTGATAACCCGCGCTTTCCTGCCCCTTTGGACCTTGCACCGGCTTGTTGCGGAAAATCGGGCCGACCCAGATGGCGGTGGCGCCCAGCCCCTGAATATAATCGAGCCGGCGGATCAGCCCTTTAAGGTCGCCGCCATGGTAGAAGCCCTTGGACACGGGGTCAAAGCCGGTCTGGAGCCGGTCCCCCTTCAGCCCGCCCTTGTCGTTGGCGGGGTCGGCATTGTCGAACCGGTCGGGCAGGACGAAATAGATGACTTCATCTTCGGGCAGACGGGCGCGGAAGCCATCCTCCTGCGCGAAGGCCGGAGCAGGAAGCGCGCAAAGCGCAGCCAGCAGCATCGCCGTTCGTCCGCGCATGGCCTTCACCCCTCCCCTGTCGCTTGTGCCTGATTGCCGCGACTTGGCTCCTTCTTAGTCGGCGGTTACCGGCCGGGCCAAGGGGCCGGCATACGTATTCAAAGCCGCCGCCTTCCCAATCCGAGCGCGGAGGCGTAAAGTTCGGCGATGGCCGGCAACGACAAAGTGACATCCTTCGACATCGCCACGCTGGCCGGCGTGTCCCAGCCGACCGTGTCGCGCGCGCTGCGCGGCGACAAAACGGTGAGCGAGGGGACACGGCTGCGGGTCGAGGCGATCGCCCGGCAGCTCAACTACACCGTGGACAAGAATGCGTCGTCGCTGCGGCGGGGCAAGAGCAACACGCTGGCCCTGCTGTTCTTCGAGGATCTGCTGCCCGACGAAAGCTGGATCAACCCCTTCTTCCTGTCGATGCTGGGGCCGATCCTGCAGACATGCGCCAAGCGCGGCTATGACCTGCTCACCAGTTTCCAGCAGCTGTCGACCGACTGGCATGTCGATTATGAGGATAGCCGCAAGGCCGACGGCATCATCCTGCTGGGCTATGGCGATTATGAAATCTACCGCAGGCGGCTGGAGCAACTGGTGGCGCAGGGCACGCATTTCGTCCGCTGGGGATCGGTGGACCAGCATGCGCTTGGGATGACGATCGGTTGCGACAATCGGCTTGGCGGGCGCGATGCGGGCGCGCATCTGATCGCGCGGGGACGCAGCCGGATCGCCTTCCTGGGCGACGCGTCGAGCCATTATCCCGAGTTTCGCGATCGGTATGCCGGCCTGTCCGAAGTGCTGCGCGAGGCCGGGCATCCGGTCGATCCGGGCCTGCATGTCGATGCGCTGTCAACCGAGCAGTCGGGCTATGAGGCGGCCAGCCGCCTGATCGCGCGCGGCGTGCCGTTCGATGCGATCTTCGCCGGATCGGACCTGATCGCGATCGGCGCGATGCGGGCGCTGGACGAACATGGCCTGTCGGTCCCCGACGACGTCGCGCTAATCGGTTTCGACGACATCCCCGCCGCCAGCCTGACGCGACAGCCGCTGACCACCGTGGCGCAGGACTATCTGCGCGCGGGCGAAGTGCTGGTCGATGCCCTGATCGGCCAGATCGACGGCAAGCCTGGGACGCCCACCCTGTTGGCGCCCCGGCTGGTCATGCGGATGACGGCATAGGGATTTTCAAAGCCTACGAACGGGAAATCATGCGCTTCCCTCTCGCCCCAAGGAAAAGCGGACCGCCCTCCCTTCAAAGGGGTGGCGGTCCGGGGAGGAGGATTGCCCGCGTGCAGTCGGGCAACCCGGGGGAAGGCTGGGTCAGAATTTATAGGTCAGGCCCAGATAATAATCGCGGCCATAGCGCTGATAGTCGATGACCTGGCGCTTATCGTCATTCTGGTAGGTGACGAACGGCTGGTCGGTAAGGTTCTTGCCCTGCAACAGGATGGACAGGCCGGTGAGCGGACCGGACTGGAATTCATAGCCGATCTGCGCGTCCAATATACCCTCCGCCTTGGCCGTGCGGAAGGTCGGCGCGGCCGAGAGCCCAGCGACTTCGCCCAGGAAGGAAGAGCGATAACGATAGGAGACGCGCGCCTGGAAACCGCTCTTTTCATAATAGGCGGTGCCGCTGGCGACCCATTTGGACAGGCCCGGCAGGGTGACGACGTCGGTCGGATTGCTGCCATATTTGACTTCGCTGTGGGTGTAGGAACCGCTGGCGAAGATGCCGAAGCCGTCGAGCGTTTCGCTGAACACCTTGAACGGCAGTGACGCAGTGCCCTCCACGCCCATGATCGTGCCCTTGCCGGTGTTGGCCGGGGCCTTCAGCAGGCCGATGAAGCTGCCGTCGGCGACGATCTGGTCGCGAATGGGGGCAGGCAGGGACGGCAGCACGCCCGAAAAATCATAGGCGATATTGTTGTTGGGATCGACGAAGTCGGTCAGGTTCTTGAAAAAGCCCGCAAGCGAGAGATAGCCGCCGCCCGTGAAATATTTCTCGACCGAAAGGTCAATGTTGGTCGATTGGTAAGGACGCAGCGCGATGTTGCCGCCATTCGAGCTGAACGGGCTATATTGCGGATCGGAACCCAGGCCCACATTGGCCAGGTTGAAATTATACTCCTGGTTGACGCGTTCCTGGTCCATGCGTGGGCGCACCATCGTCTGCGCCGCGCCGATCTTCACGAAGAAGCCGGGTTCCAGCTCGACCGACAGCTGGGCGCTGGGCAGGAAATCGGTGAAGCTCTCCTTGCCCGAAGCCGGAACGACCGTGACGACGCCATTGGCGAAGTTGGAAATGGTGCCGGTCGACGCCTGGCGGGTGTGGATCACCTGCAGGCCGATCGCGCCCTTCAGCGGCTTGCCGCCCAGATCGCCGTCCAGCGTCATCTTCGCATAGCCGGTGAAGACATCCTCCTTCACCACATTGTCACGCACCAAGGAGGACGGCCGGTTGTCGAAGACCGCATCCAGGACATTGTCGTAGAGATAGAGCGGGTCGAGCGTCAGCATCGCCGGCACGCCTAGATAGTCGAGCGAGACATTCTTGCCGAGCAGCGCTTGCTGCGGCACCGCGGCCGAACCGGGCGTGCCGTTGGCTATGGTGCAATCCGTGCCGCCGGTGGGGCAGAGGAAATAGCTGGTATAGGCGCTGGTCTTCTTGCGCCGGCTGTAATTGCCGCCGACTTCCCAATTGCTGAAGATGCTCCCGGAAATATCGCCGATCAGGTTCGCGCGGAACGACTTCATGTCGTCGGTGAACTTGGGCCGGTTGAGGAAGCCCGCCTGCACAACGGCGCTGGTGCCGTTATAGCCCCAACCATTGGGATCGGTCAGGCTGATGAGATTGGTGTTGGTATAATCCAGCGTCGGCACGATGCTGAACAGGCCGTTCGACTGGCGCTCGACGCGCACGGTGTCCGGTACGCCGGAACGCAGATAGCCAGTGCCCGAATAGGTTTCGAGCAGGAAGTCGGTGCGCTTGGCGCGCGACCAGCTGGCATCGACGTTGAGCTTGAGACTATCGTTCAGGCGGATGGCGTTGTTCCAGCCGAGCGAAATGGTGTCGGCCTTGCGCTTGTTATAGTCGTTGCGCTGGACGCCGTAGACGTTGGAGAAGGTGGCGCCGGTGACGAAGCCATTGTCGACCATCACGTTGCTGACGCCGACATTGCTGCCCCAGACGAGCGGAAATTCGATGCCGCGCAGGCGCTGCACTTCCTCGAAATGCGACGCCAGGACGTCGAAGGTCGAATGGAAAGTGTCGCTCGGCTGCCATTCCAGCGTGCCGACCACGCCGTAGCGCTTCAGGAGGTTCGACTGCACATAGGGCTTGGCGCCGCCGATGATCAGGTTGCCGGCGGCATCGGTGGGATAGCCCCAGGCATTGAACCGCTCATTTTGCGACGGGGTCTGGGAAGCGGCAAAGCCCAGCGACAGGCCCAGCGTGTCGTTGGCGAACTGATCGACATAGGTGGCAGACGCACGATAGCCATAGCGCTGGCCATCGGGATTGAGCTTGTCCATGCCGTTCATCTGGCCGCGCAGCGACACGGCCAGGATGCGGTCGTTCTTGTCGAGCGGACGCAGCATCCGCAGGTCGACTGTGCCGGATATGCCGGCGGCGATCAGCGCGGCATCGGCACTCTTGTAAACATTGACGTTCTGGAAAAATTCGGACGGATATTGGTCATATTCGACGCCGCGATTGTCGCCGACGGTCACCTGTTCGCGGCCGTTGAGCAGGGTGGTCGAGAAATCCGGGCCAAGGCCGCGGATCGACAGGCGCTGGTCACGGCCTTCGAGGCGCTGCGCGGTGACGCCGGGAAGACGGGCGAGCGAGTCCGCGATCGACACGTCCGGCAGCTTGCCGACATCTTCGGCCGAGATGGAATCGACGATCAGCACGGAATCGCGCTTCACCTTGGCGGCGGAGGCAAGCGAGGCGCGGATGCCGGTGACGACGATGGCGTCGGGCTCGTCGGCAGCGGGGGCTGCGGTTTCAGGTCCGGTCTGCGCATGGGCGACCTGTGCGACGGAGAAGGAAACCCCTGCCAGCAGCGCGGCGCGCAGGACGGTATGACGGAATTGATGCATGACGGTTATCCTCCCCAGGACGCATCTTGAGCGTTTCTTGCCGACATGTGTCGGTCCGCTTCCAATACCGTCGCCCCTGTCGCTCTGCACAGAATCCAGCATACGTATTCAGGGGAGCGGCAAGGCCGTGCGCCTGCCGTCAGGAGGTCGACCGCAGTCGCGGCGCTTGAGCGCCGATCCTGCCGGTAATGGGCCGGCCTTGCGGCGGCCGTGAGAACCGACCGAAATTCGAGGGTCTGGCGCTCAAGGTCCGAGTTGGCCGATGCGGCAAATGCCTTTGACATCGATCCAAATGAACGCAGGTCGACCAGAACCCGACCGCTCCGACAGCGTCCTCATGTCCTTGCCGCCCGCGCCGCCTTTCCCCTATCTTCAACCCATCATGGCGACCGCGACGAACCCGATATCGTAGCCGCTTCGTTGCTATCGCATGTTGCACCACACAGGAGAGGACCGACCATGAGATCACGCCCGACTATCTTCTCATCGGTGATCGCCGCATGTCTCGCGCCGGCGCTCGCCGCGGCGCAGCCTGTGGCGCCTACCGTTCGAACCGAATCGGGCATGGTGCGGGGTGCAAGCGAGGGAGGGTCGATCGCCTGGAAAGGCATCCCCTATGCCGCCAGCACCGCCGGCCAAAATCGCTGGAAAGCCCCACAGCCCGCGCCCAGGTGGGACGGCATACGCAATGCCACCCACTACGGTGCCGACTGCATGCAACTTCCCTTCCCCAGCGACGCCGCGCCGCTGGGAACGACGCCATCTGAAAATTGCCTGTTCGCAAATATCTGGCGGCCCAAGGCGGCAGGCGCTCGACGCCTGCCGGTGCTGTTCTGGATCCACGGCGGCGGATTCGTGAATGGCGGCTCGTCTCCGCCGACCTATTCGGGCGCCCGCCTTGCGGAGCAGGGCATAATCGTCGTCAGCATCAACTATCGGCTGGGTCGCTTCGGCTTCATGGCCAATCCCGGGTTGGGCCAAGGGGACGAGCGCCAGCCCTATTCCGGCAACTATGCATTACTGGACCAGGTCGCGGCGCTGGAATGGACGAAGCGCAACATCGCCGCTTTCGGCGGTGACCCCGACGACATCACGCTGATGGGCGAAAGCGCCGGCGGCATGTCCGTCAACATGCTGCTCACGTCCCCGCTCACCAAGGGCAAGTTTGCCAGAGCCATCATCATGTCGGGCGGGGACGGCCGCATGGGACAGGATGCCGCCCTGACGACCGCCGAGCAGAAGGCGCGAGCGTTCGCAGAGGCGCATGGCGCCTCTGCCGATGCGGACAAGCTGCGCCGGCTCGCCCCGGACGCGGTGATCGACGAGCTGAACCTCGCGACGCTCGGCAGGCCCAGCCCGACCTACTCCGGTCCCTATGTGGACGGCATTGTGGTCAATGAACCCCGCCCCGTTCTCCAGGCGTCGCAGCTCCGGGGAACGAGTGTGATGATCGGTGCGACGAGCGCGGATATCGGCGGTCCGTCGGGATTCATGATTGCCGGCGCCAGCGAGTTGGGCGGGCTCCTGGCCCGCCAGGGAGCGGCCGTCTATCCCTATTGCTTCTCCTATGTCGCGCAGTCCTTGTCAGCCAAGGGCGCCTCGCACGCCAGTGACATTCCCTTCTTTTTCAACACGCAAGACATCAAATATGGAAACGCCGTCACGTCGCGCGATCAGGCCATGGGCGCGACCATCTCCAGATATGTCGCCAATTTCGTCAAGAACGGGAATCCAAACGGATCTGGTCTCCCGGAATGGCAAAAGCTCGCTGCGAAGGGTGAGGGCGGGATCATGGACTTTTCCGATCGCGGCGTCGCGGAACCCGGATCGAAAGCCTGCGGCGTGGAGTAGGACGATGCCGGTCGGATTCGTTCGGCCGCCCTTCGGCACGAGCAAAAGCTGCCTCGATGATTCCGTTCCAGCGAGCCGTCGCTCTGCTGGAGAGGGAGGTCAAGCGGAACGGCACTGCACAAATCCGGGATTGATCCACGGCCACGCGCACAAAGTCCTTGTGCTTTTCGCCACGCCGGGCGTCAGAAGCACCGCTATCGGTGCGAGCATCGCGCCGATGGTGCGTTTTGGCGCGGCAGGGATCAGAGCGCTGGCGAAGGGGGATGACGACGCCGCCAGCGCTGTCGCAACGATCGCTCCGATCAGTAACTGAACAACGCGCGCAGGCCCCAGTCGAGTGGCAGTGTTGTTGCGCACCGCAACGCAGAATCCGCCCACCTCGAAGCCGGTGGCGACACTGGCCTGGGCTATTGACGATTTGGGTGAAGCCAGCGAGATCGTCCCTGCCCCACGACGAAATCGGGCGACTTCAAGGCTTTACCCCTTGGGGATCGCCGGCCATGATGCCCCGGCCGTCGGTGGCAAGATAGACGCGGCCGAAGCGCCGCGGATCGCCGCTTATCATGCGCAGGCGTCCGCCCCATTGATGGGCATCGTCGTTGATCCTTTGCCACTGCGTTCCGCCGTCGATCGAACGAAAGACGCCTCGCCTGCCCTGATCGGAGCCGATGGCGTAGAGCGCCGGCGACGATTTGCCCGGTGCGCCTTTCCCCAATCCGAAGCGCTGTACCGCGATGTCCCCGCCTGCCTTCGTCCAATGCTCCCCCGCATCGGTCGTGGAATAGAGCGACGTGCCCAGCAACAGCCATAGCGCGCCCGCGCGACCGGGCACCGCGAGCAGCGGATTGGGCGCTTCGCGTCCACGCACGCGCGCGGCGGACAGGTCTGCGGGCAGGCCTTCGCTCGCGACCTGCCGAAAATGTCTGCCGCCATCGTCGCTGCGCACGATCCGGTTGGCAGCGAAATCGATGGCGTAGAAGCGATTTGCATCTGCCTTGTCCGCCGTCACCCTGACGCGCGAAGGCAGGCCTTCGACCGCCGTCCAGCTCTGCCCGCGATCGCTGGTCCGGATCGGCTTGTCGGTTTCGACGAGGAAAACTCTCCCGTCCGCCGAAACGGTGATCGCCGCATCGCCCGTACGCTCCGGCGGCGGCGGCGCAGCGGGATCGGACGGTCGCACCGGGACACGGAGCGGCATCCAGGTGCGAGCGCCATCGCGCGACCATGCCAGCGACGTGTCCGGCACCACCGCCGCATGGGTATTGCCGCTCCGCACCATGATGTCGGGCACAAGGCCGGCATAATCGAGCGTGTTGCTATTGGTCAGCATGGGATCATGATGCACATGATCGGGCGACACCGTCAGATCATCATGCCGAAACCCGCCGAGATCGCCGAAGCCGGACACCAGCGGCGCCCCGCCGGTCGGGCTTATCAGGGTGATGATCGCCGTCTGTTCGATGCCGCGCGTCCATGGCGCCCATTGCATCTGGCCCACCTTGCCAAATTCATGGGTGGCATAGAGCGTCGCGCCGGTGACATAGGCGGCATGATCGGCATCGAAGGGATCGATCGCCAGCCCCGCGATCCAGTGGCCGAAATCAGCCTTCTTCTCGAAATTCAGGAAGGGCGTTTCGCTCACGTCCCGCACGCTGCGCGGCGCCAGTTCGCTCCAGGTCCGCCCGGCATCGGCCGACCGCCACACGGTGTCGCCGGGCGTGTAGCGATTGACCGTGCTGACGGCGATGACGTTCGGGTCGCGCCGCGACACGGCGACGCCCATATAGCCGCCGGCCACGACCGCCGCGCCCTTCAGAGGCGTCACATCGGTCCAGATATCCGACTGAGTATCGAACCGCCATACGGCTCCGCGCGTGATGCCGTTCGGGCCGATCGCGTCGCAATAGCTGATGGTCAGGACGCCGTCGCTTCCCAGCGCGGCCTTGACGGGCAACATATCGGCCGATGGGCCGCCCGACAGGGCCTGCCATGTATCGCCGCCGTCGCGCGACCGGAACAGATGGGATCGCCCCGGATCGGCACTGGCGACGAAGATCGTGCCGCGGCGCGCAGGATCGAACAGAATGAACGACAGGCCCCCATGGGTCATCCTCGGCCGGTCGGGAAGCCCGAGCCCGGCAAGAGGGAACCCATCGACCTTGTGCCAATGCGCGCCGGCATCCAGACTGCGCCACAGCCCGTCATGACGAGACCCAAAGAAAAGCCGGCGGTTGTCGTGCGGATCGACCGCCAGTCGCTCGCCAAGGCCACGCCATCCTCATTGCCGCCCATGGAGAAAGGCACGTCCGTCCTCTTCCAATGCGCGCCACGATCGGCGGACCGGAAGATGGCGGCCGGTCCGCGTGCGTTCATGCCTGCCGCCATATAGACCACGGCCGCATCCACCGGGTCAGGGGCGATGCTTTCGACGCCCATATAGCTGGATTCCGCTTCCCCGTCCTGCAACGGCACCCATTGCCCCATCCTGGCGTCCCAGCGGTAAGCGCCGCCCATATCGGTCCGCAGATAGGCAAGCCCCCGCTCCGCCGGGCTAAAGACGATACCGGGCGCAAAGCCGCCTCCGCCCACCTTGACGTTGCGCCACTGATAGGGGGCCGCCGGGGTGTCGATCGCTCCGTCGCCCGCATGGACGATCGGCGACACGGCGAACGTCAGGGCAGCCATCGCCATGCCAATATGCGCCATCGCCTTACGCGCGAACCAAGTCATGTTTGCTGCTCCCCTCCCCTGCTGTGATAGCGCTGTCATCGGCATGCATGCCTATCAGGCGGCATCACCAAAGCAAGCGCCGCCGAAGCAGATGCGCTAGCCGGTCGATGGGCAGTTTGCCGATGTGTTTGCACTCCTCCTCGATAAGGCGGCGCACATGACAACGCAGGTCATTTGAGTGACGCCATCCTGTCATCGAAATCGACTTAAACTGCCATGACATGACGCTACCCGGCCGGCTGCGCGCATCGTGCGCATCACGGATGTTGGGGGATCTTCACACATGATGGCGACTCGTTTTTCGGCCAGGACCGTTCGCTGGGCATTGCTCGCGGGCTCCGCACTTTCGCTCGGCACAATGACGCAGGCGATGGCGCGGGATGAAGCGGCCGCGCCTGAGGCCGCGCCGGCCCCGGACGCCACCCCGGATATGGGCTCGATCATCGTGACCGGCGCCAAGACGACCCGTTCCGCCACGGCGATCGTATCCAGCGAAATTCAGAAGATCCTGCCCGGCGTCGCGCCGCTGAAGGCGATCCAGACGCTGCCCGGCGTCCTTTACATCACGGCCGATCCCTGGGGGAATAACGAGCAGAACGCGCAGATATTCGTCCATGGCTTCGCCGGCAATCAGCTCGGCTACACGATGGACGGCCTCCCATTGGGCGATCAGAGCTACGGCAATTATAACGGCCTGTCGCCGCAGCGTGCGGTGATCTCCGAAAATGTCGCCCGGGTCGTCGTGGCGACGGGCGCAGGCGATCTCGCCACGCCCTCGAACAGCAATCTGGGCGGCACGGTGGAAACCTTCTCCTCCGATCCCGAACAGGCCTTCGGCGTTCGCGCCGCCCAGACCGTCGGCAGCTACGACGCGTCGCGCACCTATCTGCGCATCGACAGCGGCGACATCGGCGGAGGCAACGCCGCCTATATCTCCGGCGTGCGGCAGCGGGCCCGCGCGTGGGACTTCAACGGCATCCAGAAGGGGTGGCAGGCGAACGCCAAGTTCGTGCATGACGATAGCACGGGCAAGCTGACGCTCTATTTCGACTATAACGACATGACGCAGCCCAATGAGGACGCGACGGTGTTCTTCAAGCCGTCGGCCGGTGGCACGGCGACCGCCGTTCAGCTCTTCACGCCCTATACAAAGCCCTTCTTCTATCCCGACTTCGACGGCTATCGCTCCAGCTACCTGACGGCGCTCGGCAACAGCCCGGCGGCGGAAGGCAGCAACTATCGCAACTATTATTCCGATGCCCAGCGCACCGATTACCTCGCCTATGCGCGGTATGACGCGCACCTGTCGGACAAGATCACCTGGTCGACCACCGGCTATTATCATCATAATGACGGCGCGGGAGTCGTCGCCGGCCCGCTCGGCCAGTCGATCACGACCGCGCAGCCCTATCTTGATCCCAACTATGCCAGACTGCCCACCAATTGCCGTTTCACGGCGAACAACAACGGCGTCCGGCCGGCCGCCTGCACCGCCCTTACCGACGCGCAGGCGGCGGCGGCCGGCGCAGCTCTGGTCGCGGCGACCGGCGGTTCGGGCCTCATCACCCGCACCACCGAATATCGCATCGACCGCGAAGGGGTGATCTCGTCGGTCAGCGTGGACGCTGGTCCCCACAAAATCGAATTCGGCGGATGGTTTGAACATAACAGCACGACCCAGTGGCGGCGCTGGTATGCGGTGCCGGTCGGCAATCCCGCGATCAGCACGCCCTATATCCGTCCGCGCGACGTGCTGGAGCCGCTGTTCACCCAATATCAGGGCGAAGCGCGGATCAACCAGCTGCAACTCCATATCCAGGATACGTGGCAGGTCACCGATCGCCTGCTCGTCCAGGGCGGCTTCAAAACCAGCGCCCAGTGGGCGAGCGGCCGCTACCCCGTGCAACCGCGGCTCGGCTCGCTGGGCGGGACCACCGCGCTGCCCGAAGGCAAGATCGACACGAAGAACTGGTTCCTGCCGGCTCTTGGCGCCACTTATGACTTCAACGGGCATGAGCAGGTCTACGCCAACGTCCAGAAGAATCTGCGGCAGTATCAGGCCTATCTGGCGGGCGGCGGCGGCCCCTGGTTCACCGGCAGCCAGGCCGCATTCGATGCCTTCGCCGATCAAGGCAAGCCTGAAACCAGCTGGACCTACGAAGCCGGGCTTCGCACCAACCGCAGCCTCGGCAACGGCGTGACGCTCCAGGGGCAGATCAACTATTATCATGTCGATTTCAGCAACCGCCTGCTGGCGATCCCGACCAATCCGGGCGGCATCGCGGGCAGCGGCATCACCGGCGGCACGTCGACGCTGGTCAATGTCGGCGACGTGAAGACCGACGGCGTCGACGCGGCCTTCACGCTGCGCCTCGGCAATGTGGCCTCGTTCTACAATGCCGTGTCCTACAATCTGTCCAAATATCGCAACGACTATACCTCGACGGCGCAGGGGATCGGCGCGGCGACCGACAGCTGCATCGGCGGCTATATCGTCACGGGCGGCGTCGTCCCCACCTGCGGCAAGCAGCTGCCCGGCACGCCCAAATGGATGAACAAGACGGTCGCGACGCTGAACCTCGGCCCCGTCGAGGTGCAGGCGATCGGCGATTATGTCGGCCGCCGCTTCGCCACCTTCACCAACGATGCCAGCGTCTCCTCCTACTTCCTGACCTCGCTGCGCGTTGCGGCGCGGGTGCCAGACAATATCCTGCCGCTGCAGAAGGTGGAGCTTGCGCTCAATGTGACGAACCTCACGGACAAGAAGGGCGTATCGACCCTTTCGATCGGGTCGGCCACGAACAGCTATTCGGCCTATCCCATCCCGCCGCGCCAGTGGTTCCTCACCCTGTCAGCGGCCTATTGATCGACCAGCGATGACATGAGCGGGTGGCAGGGGGATGCCAAAGCGTCCTCCTGCCCTCGCCGCCGGCCCGGGAACACAATATCCACTTTCCGCGTGACAATGCCGCCCATTTCCCCTAAGGGCGCGCCAGCAGACCGGCGGCCAACCGCTTCCGGTCTTCCGTCCGAGACAGTCGGTGAAGGGAATCTGCCCTTCTTAATGTCCGGCCTAGACGGGGAAAAGTTCTTTGCCGGGTCGGCCTTCGCGCCGGTTCGGGTCTGCCTGTTTCCTGTTTTGAGGACCGGGCCAGTCGATCTCTCCCCTTCGGACCCAAGTGCCCCATGCCATCTGGCGTGGGTTTAGTCGTCCGCGCAAGGCTTTCATGCCCCATGCGGACCTGAAGTGGAGTAATGGCATGGATCGTAATCAGAAAGCTGAGGTCGTTTCCGCGCTGAACGCAGAGCTGGCACAGGTCGGTGTGGTCGTCGTGACCCGCAACCTCGGCATGACGGTCGCCCAGTCGACCGTCCTGCGCCAGAAGATGCGCGAAGCCGGCGCGACCTACAAGGTTACGAAGAACCGCCTCGCCCGCATCGCCCTTGATGGCACCGCCTATACCGGCCTCAGCGACCTGCTGACCGGTCCGGTCGGCCTCGCCACCTCGGCCGATCCGGTCGCCGCCGCCAAGGTTGCGATCGATTTCGCCAAGACCAACGACAAGCTTGAGATCGTTGGCGGCGCGATGGGTGAAGTGCTGCTCGATGCGGAGGGCGTGAAGGCCCTGGCGTCGAT
Organism: Sphingobium olei; assembly: GCF_042678845.1. NCBI lineage: Bacteria > Pseudomonadati > Pseudomonadota > Alphaproteobacteria > Sphingomonadales > Sphingobiaceae > Sphingobium > Sphingobium olei. The sequence goes on from NZ_JBHTLS010000131.1 coordinate 142,473, forward strand.
GCCGTCGCTGGATGAACTGCGTGCGAAGCTGGTCGGCCTTCTGGTCGCCCCGGCTACCAAGCTCGCGACCGTCACCCAGGCACCGGCTGCGCAGCTTGCGCGCGTCTTCAACGCCTATGCGGAAAAGGAAGCGGCGTAAGCCTTTCCCGACCCGATTTTTTGACCCTCATCTGACGGGGCATTCCGCCCCAAACAAGGAATAGTACACATGGCAGACATCAACGCTCTGGTCGATCAGCTTTCGGCCCTCACCGTCCTCGAAGCCGCCGAGCTCTCCAAGGCTCTGGAAGAAAAGTGGGGCGTTTCGGCCGCCGCCGCTGTGGCTGTTGCCGCCCCCGCCGGTGGCGCCCCGGCTGCTGCCGCTGAAGAAGTGAAGGACGAATTCGACGTCATCCTGACCGGCGACGGCGGCAAGAAGATCAACGTCATCAAGGAAGTCCGCGCCATCACCGGCCTGGGTCTGACCGAAGCCAAGGCGCTGGTCGAAGGCGCGCCGAAGGCCGTCAAGGAAGGCGTGAACAAGGAAGAAGCCGAAAAGCTGAAGAAGCAGCTGGAAGAAGCCGGCGCGACCGTCGAGCTGAAGTAATCGGACCTGCCCCGGGGCGTCATGCTTCGGGGCGAACCGATCCGGTCCAGCCGGAAACAGAAAAGGGGCGGCGCCGCATGGCGACCGCCCCTTTTCTTTGGGCACGCGCCAAATGGCCGGTCAGCCGAGGGTGATCAGTTGGTAGCGAACGCCCAGCGCTTGGGCGATGGCGCGCAGCCGGCGTTCGACCACCTCGCCATAGAGTTCCGCATCGTCGCCGCGCAGATAGAGATCAACCCGGTCATCATGCCGCTCCAGCCGCGAATGGGTCAGCGGCACCTCCACCCCGCCCGACAGCCGCTGGGCAAGGCGAATGGCAAGGCCCCAGAGCGTCGCGCGGCGCAGCGCATCGGCCGTGGCGAGCCGCTCGACCCCCGCGGGCGCGGACAGCCCCCCGCCGAAATGGGTATGCAGCGCCTGGCCCAGCATCGCCCGCTCGCAGGCGGTGATGCCCACCCAGTTGCTGTGCAGCGCGATCTCCACGCCCCGCTCCGCGCGGAAATCGGGGTTCGCGCGCCAGCCGACGTCCGCCAGCAGGCACGCGGCCCGGCGGATGCGGCGCATGGGCGCGGCATCGTCGGGGAAGAGCGGCGCGATCCACTTGTCGATCCGGTCGCCATGGCCGCGAAAGCGCGCCTGCGCCTCCCCTTCCGCCTCCGCCGCGACCAGCAGAGGATCGTGCCCGCGAATATCCTGCGGCAATGCCTCGTACAACAATCCTTCCCGTAATCCGTAGGCGGACACGACCAGCCGGCTGGATTTCAGCTGCCGCACGACGACGGACAGCAGTGCCGCAGCGTCCGGCAATGTGGGCACGCGCGATCCGGTCATGGCCGGAATCTGCTTCAGCCGCGCCTTGTCCACATGGCTGACGATGCGGGTCAGCTGCTCGGCCCGCGCGGCAGTCATCTCATATTGGTGGACGACGGGCAGCGGAAACTCGGTCAGCTGCATGTCGAACCGGGCAAGCGCGCGCCACGATCCGCCGACCAGGTAGAAGGGCAGGCCCGGCTCCGGCCGCCAGCCCGCCTTGTCCAGCATCTTGACGACCTGCCGCTCCAGCGCGCGTGGTCCCTTCTCGCGTATCTGCGGCAGGCGCAGTACGCCCAGCGGCAGCGATATCGTCTGCTCCACCGCCCCGTCCCGCACCCGCGCCAGCTCCAGACTGCCGCCGCCCAGATCGCCGACGATGCCGTCCGCGCCCGGTATGCCCGACAGCACGCCCATCGCCGCGCCGATCGCCTCCTGCCCTCCGGTCAGCAATTCGACGGTCAGGCCCATCTCCGCCGCGCGGGCGATGAAGTCGCCGCCGTTGGTCGCGTCCCGCACCGCTGCCGTCGCGACGCAGCGTATGTCCGCCACCTTCATCGCGCGGCACAGATGGGCGAAGCGCGCGACGGCGCTCAGGCCCCGCTCCATCGCTTGCGGCTCGATCGCGCCGGTCTTCGCCAGCGACGCGCCCAGCCCTGCCATCACCTTTTCGTTGAAGAGGATGAAGGGGATGCGCCTCGGCCCGTCATAGACGACCAGCCGGACGCTGTTCGATCCGATGTCGATGATGGCGGTGCGGGCATGTGCGGGTTCGGGCGATGTCGCCATCTGTTCGGCGACGGCCCGGACGCGGCGCAGCATGGAATTCATCGCGCTTCAGCCCCGCCCGCGCAGGCGCAGCGTCGGCACCGCTTCATTGTCGAACGCCGCGCCCCGGCCGGACAGCGACGGGTTGGTCATGAAGTAACGGTGCAGGTTGAACGGCCGGTCCCCAGCCTCCAGCCGATGATACACGCCGTCCTTGTCCAGCGACCAGCTTTGCTCGGTGTCGATCAGGTTCGCCACCATCACCTGGTCCAATATCTGGTCATGGACGGTTTCCGTCTCCACCGGCGCCAGGAATTCCACGCGCCGGTCGAAATTGCGCGGCATCCAGTCGGCGGAGCTGATGAACACCTTCGCGCCATTGTTCGGCAGCGCCTTGCCGTTGCCGAACACGGTGATGCGACTATGCTCCAGGAACCGGCCGACGACCGACTTCACCCGGATATTTTCCGACATGCCGGGCACGCCCGGCCGCAGGCAGCATATGCCGCGCACGACGAGGTCGATCTGAACGCCTGCATTGCTCGCCGCATAGAGTTTCTCGATGATGGCCGGGTCGACCAGACTATTCATCTTGGCCCAGATGGTTCCCGGCCTCCCCGCGCGAACATGCTCGATCTCCGCCTCGATGCACCGGCAGAGCGTGTTGCGCAGGTCGCGCGGGCTCATCACCAGCTTCTCCAGCCGCTCCGGCTCGACATAGCCGGTGATATAGTTGAACAGCGCCGCCGCGTCGCGGCCATAGGCCGGATCGGCGGTGAAGAAACTCAAATCGGTGTAGATGCGCGCGGTCACCGGATGATAGTTGCCGGTGCCGAAATGGCAGTAGGTGCGGAACTGGTCGCCTTCGCGCCGCACCACCATCGACACCTTGGCATGCGTCTTCCAGTCGATGAAACCATAGACCACCTGCACCCCCGCCCGCTCCAGCGCGTCGGCCCAGAGGAGATTCTGCTCTTCGTCGAACCGCGCCTTCAGCTCCACGACGGCGGTGACGGACTTGCCCGCCTCCGCCGCGTCGATCAGTGCGCGGATGACGGCGGACTGCTTGCCCGCGCGGTAGAGCGTCTGCTTGATCGCGACCACGTCCGGGTCGGACGCCGCCTGCTTCAGGAAGGATATGACGACGTCGAACGCCTCATAGGGATGATGGACGACGATGTCCTTCGCCCGGATCGCGGCGAAACAGTCGCCGCCATATTCGCGGATGCGCTCGGGGAAGCGTGGGGCATAGGGCTCGAACTTCAGGTCGGGCCGGTCGGCATCGACGATGCCGGAAAGGTCGCCGATGCCGATGAAGCCCTCCACCTCGACCACGATCGCCTCATGCCCCTGAAGCATGTCCTGCAGCATCTCCTCGACCGGCTCGGGGATGCGCTCCTCAATCTCCATGCGGATCACGCGGCCCCGGCGACGGCGCTTGATGGCGCTGCGGAAATAGCGGACCAGATCCTCCGCCTCTTCCTCGATCTCGATGTCGCTGTCGCGAATGATGCGGAACACGCCGCTGTTGCGCACCCTGTATCCGGGGAAGAGATCGGCGGAAAAGCGGCGGATGACCGCTTCCAGCGCGATGTAGCGCGCCGGCTCGCCCGGCACCCGCACGAACCGGGCGAGCGAGGACGGAATCATCACCAGCTCGCGGATCGGCTGCTGGTCCGACAGACGCTCCAGGTCGAAGACGATCGACAGCCCCTGATTGGGGATGAAGGGAAAGGGATGCGCCGGGTCCAGCGCCTGCGGCGTCAGGATGGGGAAGATCTGCGTCAGGAAATGTTCGCGCAGCCACGCCGCGCACGCGCCATCCATCTGCGCGGACGGGCCGATCACCTCGATCCCGACCTCGCCCAGTTCGTCGTGCAGCGCCCCCCACACCTTCTGCTGCGCCCGCATCAGCGTGGCGGTGGCGTCGGTGATCGCGCCCAGCTGCTGCGCCGGGGTCAGTCCGTCGGCGGAGCGCAGGTCGACATCCTGCAATTGCTGGCCTTTCAGGCCCGCCACCCGCACGGAAAAGAATTCGTCCAGGTTCGCGCCGGAGATCGACAGGAAGCGCAGCCGCTCCAGCAGCGGATGGGCGCGGTTCATCGCCTCCTCCAGCACGCGCTGGTTAAAGGCGAGCCAGGACAGTTCGCGATTGAAATAGCGCTCGCCCGTGGGCGACAGGCTGGCGATGGGATCGGCTTCGGCCACGGATTACTCGCGCTGGTCGTTGGAAAGATCGGACGGGACTATAGGCAGAAACGCCGCCGATTGCAGAACGGATTTCGCCATTGCGATGGAAATCTTACGCCCGGATGACAGCGCCTCCCGGTCCAGAAGGCGCGTGACCTCGGCGATTGCGCCATAGGTCCGCTCCACGCGACGGACCAGCCACTCCGGCACGTCGGGGGCATAGGCCGCCCCCGCCCGCTCGAAATGCCGCTGAATCAGCGCGCGGGCCAGCGCCTCGTCCGGCTCGCTTATGGCGACATGGGGCACGGCGGCCAGCCGCGATCGCAGGTCGGGCAGCGCCACCGTCCAGCTGGCGGGCGAGGTGCTGCCGACCATCAGCAGCGGCCGGCGCGCGGTCTGCGCCGCGTTCCAGGCGTGGAACAGCCGGTGCTCGTCGCCCCCTTCCGCCTCGTCGATCACGTCACCGCCGCTCATCGCCGCGAACAGCCGGGCGAGCGTCGATCGGCCCGACCGGGGCGGCCCCGTCAGCACGCTCACGGACAGCGGCCAGTCGCGCCAGCGCTCCAGATGCATCACCGCCATCCGGTTCGCCTCGCTGACCAGGAAATCGCCGCCGTCGCTTTCCCCTTGCCACTCGAAGGGCAGGCTGATCTGGCTCATTGCCCCGGCGGCGCTGCCCGGCGGCTGATGCGCAGCGTGTTGCCCGACACCGCGACGGTGAAGCCGCGCGCGGTCAGCCCGGCGCGCAGCGCGTCGGCCGTACCCTCGAAGCTCACCTGCATGACGGACGTGCCGCCCAGCGCCAGGCTGCTGGTGGCGGCGGACCGCACGCCCGGAACGCCCCGCACCGCCGCCTCGCCCGCGCCGACCGACGCCACGTCGGGCGTATCGAACTGGATGGAGAAGCTGGAGACGCCCGGCGCCGCCACCACCGGCAGCTCGCCCATATCGATCGGCTGCTCGCTGGCATTTTCGATGGCGAGCGCGTCGGGATCGACCGGCTCCTCGATGATCAGCGACGGGTCCGGCCGCAAGCGCCCGTCGTTCAGCGCACGGATGTAAAGCTCGTCGATCCGCCGCGCGCCTTCGTCCATCATCTGCGCGATGCCGCTGTCGTTCGACGCGCGCAGCTGGAAGCTGCCGATCAGCCGGTCGTCCGGGCCATAGCGCGCGGTGAAAGTGCCCGTCACCGGACCGCCCGGCCAGGCGCGGTCCAGCCGCGCGATCGGGACCACCACGTCGGCCGCGCCATATTGGTCGAGCAGCACGCGCCACCACAGCCGTCCGCGCCGCCCCACCTGCCCCGCGTTCAGCAGGATCGGGTCGGCGATGGAACCGGCGACGCGGACATAGTCGATCGCGCTGTCGCCGGTGCGATAGCGCGCCCACGCCTTCTGCCATTCGTTGGTACGCTCGTAGGACACGGCCGATCCGCCATCCCACAGCACCGGGATGACCAGCAGCGGCGGCGACCGCATCACATTGCCGCTCACGCCCAGCAGCCCGCCGGTGCGCGCCCGGTCGAACAGCACGCCCAGCGTCGCGACATAGCGGTTGGGGCCGACCTGCTCCTGCTCGATCTCCATGCCGGAAATCATGCCTTCCAGCTGCGAATCGGACAGCGCTGGCGCGCCGGTCCCGCCATGGGTGCGGGTCCACAGCATCCGCCACGCCTGCCGCTGGGCGATGCGCCACCCGGCATAGCGGGCGCTGTCGGCATCCTTGGCCATCACGTCCACCTTGACACCGCGCACCTCGAAATCGCCGCCGCTGGCGATCGGCGGCACGCCGCGTTCCCCCTCCATCTGCGCGAACAGCGCAGCGGCGGCGAGGCCGATCGCGATGGCGAGGATGATCTGCAGCGGCCGCGACAGCAGGCGCAGGAAGGCCGGCGGGCGGAAAAGGGTCTGGCTCAGGCTCACGCGCGTCCTTTTGGCGGGATTTGGCCGCCCTGCCAAGCCTTCCCTTTTGCCCCGCCCTGCGCGTTCCGGCGCTGATCGCATTTTCGGGTCGCGCGATGTTTCCATCCACCTCGAAAATGCTCTAGGGCGCGCAGACATGAGCGACACCGAATCCTACAGCTACGCCAAGGCTGGCGTCGACATCGCCGCCGGCAACGCCCTCGTCCGCGCCATCGCCCCGCTGGCGAAAGCCACCCGCCGCCCCGGCGCCGACGCCGAACTGGGCGGCTTCGGCGGCTTCTTCGACCTGAAGGCGGCGGGCTATGACGATCCTTTGCTGGTCGCCGCCAATGACGGCGTGGGCACAAAGCTCAAGCTCGCCATCGATCATGACCGGCACGATGGCGTCGGCATCGACCTGGTCGCCATGTGCGCCAACGACCTGATCGTGCAGGGGGCCGAACCGCTCTTCTTCCTCGATTATTACGCCACCGGCCGGCTGGAAAGCGGCGTTGCCGAACGGGTGATCGCCGGCATCGCCGAAGGCTGCCGCCAGGCGGGCTGCGCGCTGATCGGCGGCGAAACCGCCGAAATGCCTGGCATGTATGCCGATGGCGACTATGACCTTGCGGGCTTCTGCGTCGGCGCGGTGGAACGGGCCAAGGCGCTGACCGGCAACCGGGTGAAGCCGGGCGACATACTGCTCGGCCTCGCTTCCTCGGGCGTGCATTCCAACGGCTATTCGCTGGTCCGCCGCCTCGCCGCCGACAAGGGATGGAAGCTCGATCGCCCCGCCTTGTTCGATAACGAAGTGCTGCTGATCGACGCGCTGATGGCGCCGACCCGCATCTATGTGAAGAGCCTGCTGCCGCTGGTGCGCGCGGGCATGATCAACGCGCTCGCCCACGTCACCGGCGGCGGCCTTCTCGAAAACATCCCGCGCGTTCTGCCCGACGGTGCGCACGCCGTGGTGAACGCCGACGCCTGGGAACAGCCGCGCCTGATGGCCTTCCTCCAGGCGCAGGGCCATATCGAGCCGGAGGAAATGGCGCGCACCTTCAACTGCGGCGTCGGCATGGTGCTGGCCGTGGACGAAGCGCATGTCGCCGCCGTCACCAAGGCGCTGGAGGATGCGGGCGAAACCGTCTTCACCATCGGCGCGGTGGAGGAAGGCGACAAGGGCTGCACCGTCCGTGGCAGCGCCGAAACATGGAGCGCGCGGGCCGACTGGTCGGCGACGCATCTGGGTTGAACAATGCCAATCCCCCTCCCGCTTGCGGGAGGGGTTAGGGGAGGGCATGTCGAAGGAGCCGGCCTAACTGGCCCTCCCCCGACCTCTCCTACAAGCGGGAGGGAAGTTCGTCATGCAACGGGCAAAAGTCGGCGTCCTGATTTCCGGTCGCGGGTCGAACATGGCGGCCCTGCTCTACGCGGCAAAGGCGGAAAGCTGCCCCTATGAGATTGTGCTGGTCGCCGCCAACGATCCCGACGCACCGGGTCTCGCCCTCGCCGCCGCGGAAGGGATCGCGACCTTCGGCCAAAGCCACAAGGGGCTGAAACGCGCCGAGTTCGACCGCATCATCGACGCGCAACTGCGCGCGGCGGGCGCGGACTATGTCGCGCTCGCGGGCTATATGCGTCTGCTCTCGCCCGAATTCGTCGGCGCATGGGAAAACCGGATGCTCAACATTCACCCCAGCCTGCTCCCCAAATATAAGGGGCTGGACACGCACCAGCGCGCGATCGATGCGGGTGACAGCCATGCCGGCTGCTCCGTCCATATCGTGACGGCGGAACTCGATGATGGGCCAGTGCTCGGCCAGACGCCGGTCGCGATCCTGCCGGGCGACACCGCCGACACCCTCGCCGCCCGCATCCTGATCGCCGAGCATCAGCTTTATTCCCGCACCCTTGCCGATTTCGTGACGCGCGAGCGGCAGCCCGACTGGCTGCTCAACAAGGTGCGCGAAATTGCGCTCGCCATGCCGCAGGCGGAAGAGACGCTGTCGCACGGCATGCCCTGCTTCGGCGTCGCTAAGGGCAAGAAGTTCGGCTGGTTCACGCGCGACCATCATGGCGACGGCATCATCGCCCTGCTGGTCAAGACCAGTGCGCCCGACGAACAGGCGACACTGATAGAGGCCGACCCCGCCCGCTATTATCGCCCCGCCTATTTCGGCAACGACTGGGTCGGCATCCGCCTCGACCTGGGCGACACAGACTGGGACCACATCGCCATCCGCCTCCGCGCCAGCTGGCGCCAGATCGCTCCGAAGAAGCTGCTCGGCCTGATGGATATTGCCGAAGAATTTTGAGGGCGCTTTGGGGTGGGAAGCGGACAGGCGGCTTACAACATATAAATAAGAAAAGCGGTCGCTAGCTGCAGTCGGTAAAAAGATGTGCATGGATCAAACCGCTATCCTCCAGACCCTCATGATGAGCGATCCGCTGCGCCGCCAAGCTCTTGAAGCGGTAGCGGAACTCGACCTGCCTGATTGTTGGATCGGCGCAGGCTTCGTTCGCGATGCGTTGTGGGCGCATCTTCACGGCAATGACGTGACCGTGCCAAGGGGTGATGTGGATGTCATCTGGTATAACACCGCTCAGCCGGAAGAAAGCCGTGACCGCTCGATTGAGCAGAGCCTGCGCATCAAAATGCCTTGCCTGTCGTGGTCGGTGAAGAATCAAGCTAGGATGCACCATCGCAACGGTGACGATCCTTATGCGTCCGTGTCCGACGCCATGCAGCACTGGCCCGAGACAGCGACAGCTGTTGCGGTTCGGCTTGGGCGTTCGGGGGCAGTTGAGGTCAATGCGCCTTTTGGTTTGCGTGATTTGTTCGCGCTACGATTGCAGCCAACGCCGAACTTCCTGACGACAAAGCACCCGATTTTCATGGATCGAGTAAACTCGAAACGCTGGCTTGAACGGTATCCCCTCCTGTCGCTTGGGGACCGACATAGCGGCAGCTAGCGGGCCGTTCACACGCGGTTTTCAGCGTCCATTTTTGGGTCGGTAGCGGACCTCCCACACCACCAAAAGGGCGAGGTCATCGACCCCGCCCGCTTTTTCATCCCATTTCGCTGCGCCTCAGGCACCCAGCGGCGTGGGATCGCCGAACGGACCCTTGCGCTTGCGCGTGCGGGGGATGGAGCTGCCCGCCGCCGGGATCACCGATGGTTTGATCGTCGTGCCGTCGTCGCGGGTGATCTCGCCCTTCTCCAGCAGCGCCTTGATCTCGTCGCCCGACAGCGTCTCATATTCCAGCATCGCATTGGCCAGAAGGTGCAGCTGGTCCTCATGGCCCTTCAGCAATTCCTGCGCCCGGGCATAGCCCTGCTCCACCAGGCCGCGGATTTCCTTGTCGATCAGCTTGGCCGTCTCGTCCGACATATGGACGCGCTGGCTCTGCGAATAGCCAAGAAAGGTTTCGCCCTGCTGCTCTTCATATTGCAGCGGCCCCAGCTTGTCGGACATGCCCCATTGCGTGACCATGTCGCGCGCCAGCTTGGTGGCGTACTGGATGTCGCCCGACGCGCCGCTCGACACCTTGTCGTATCCGAAGATGATCTCCTCGGCCACGCGACCGCCCATGGCGACGGCCATGTTGGCGTGCATCTTGTCGCGGTGATAGCTGTAGCTGTCGCGTTCCGGCAGGCGCATCACCATGCCCAGCGCGCGGCCGCGCGGGATGATCGTAGCCTTGTGGATCGGGTCCGACGCGGGTTCATGGACCGCGACGATGGCATGGCCCGCCTCATGATAGGCGGTCATCTTCTTTTCGTCGTCGGTCATGACCATGGAGCGGCGCTCGCTGCCCATCATGACCTTGTCCTTGGCCGCCTCGAACTCGTCCATGGCGACCAGCCGCTTGCCCCGGCGGGCGGCCATCAAAGCAGCTTCGTTGACGAGGTTGGCGAGGTCCGCGCCCGAAAAGCCCGGCGTGCCGCGCGCAATGGTGCGCGGATTGACATCGGGCGCCAGCGGCACCTTCTTCATATGGACGGCCAGGATCTTCTCGCGGCCCTCGATGTCGGGGCGCGGCACCACGACCTGACGGTCGAAGCGGCCGGGGCGCAGCAGCGCGGGGTCCAGCACGTCGGGACGGTTGGTCGCAGCGACGATGATGATGCCCTCGTTCGCCTCGAAGCCGTCCATCTCGACCAGCAGTTGGTTCAGCGTCTGCTCGCGCTCGTCATTGCCATTGCCCAGGCCCGCGCCGCGATGGCGGCCGACCGCGTCGATTTCGTCGATGAAAACGATGCAGGGCGCGTTCTTCTTCGCCTGCTCGAACATGTCGCGCACGCGGCTCGCGCCGACGCCCACGAACATCTCGACGAAGTCGGAACCGGAGATGGTGAAGAAGGGGACGCCCGCCTCGCCAGCGATCGCCCGCGCCAGCAGCGTCTTGCCGGTGCCGGGCGAACCGACCAGCAGCGCACCCTTGGGGATCTTGCCGCCCAGCCGCGCGAACTTGCTCGGATCCTTCAGGAACTCGACGATTTCCTGCAATTCCTCGCGCGCTTCGTCGATGCCGGCAACGTCATCGAACGTCACCTTGCCGTGCTTTTCGGTCAGCAGCTTGGCCTTCGACTTGCCGAAACCCATCGCCCCGCCAGCGCCGCCGCCCTTCTGCATCTGGCGCAGCACGAAGAAGGCGATGCCGAGGATCAGCAGGAACGGCAGCGACTGGAACAGCAGATATTGCCAGAAGCTCGGCTGCTCCTGCGCCTGGCCCGAATATTTGACGTTATAATCGTCCAGCAAGCCGGTGAGGCCCGGATCGTTCACCGGAACGGTCGAGAATTTCTGCCCGCTCGACAATGTGCCGCTGATCTTGTCGGGCGCGATGGCGACGTCCTTGACCTGGCCGTCCTGCACCTTGGAGCGGAATTCGGAATAGGCGATGCCCGTCCCGCCGCCGGTGGCGGTGGTGTTGCCGAACATCGACACGAACAGCAGCAGGGCGACGATCACGCCCGCCCATATCATGGCGCTCTTGATCCAGGGGTTGCCCTGCGGGTCTTTCTCGTCGTTCATCATCACTCTCTTTCACCGGCCAAGATAGGGCGCGCCCGCAAAAGCGCAAGCGGACGGGCGTCCTCCCCCGCCCGCTTTATGGCCCGACATCTTTACGTCCGATGACCGGCGTCAAGCCCCCAGAAACAGCCGCGCGGCGACCCAGGCCAGCGCAATCGCCACGCCGGCGGACAGGCCGCACAGCAGATAACCGACATAGAGCAGCAGCGGCGGGTGCGGCCGCGCCATTTTCCGGTTCCGTTGCGCCGCCGAAAGGATAACGCTTGCCAACAGGCCATAGGTCAGCGCTGCAAATTCCATCATCTACAAATTCCCCGCTTGTGCGGGCGCAGGATAGGGCAAAGGGCCGTTAAGGAAAGGTCACTGCACCGCACAAAAACGGCAGACCGTTCGGCTCGCGCGATTATCCGTGGAACCATATCGTAACGACCGCTTACGGCAGGCATAGCTCGTTACCGCCGGGCTGGTGCAGGCATCAGTGTCCAGCTTTCGCCACCGGTCAGCAGCCACCCGCCCAGGCTGCTTTTGCCGCCCGCCAAGGCCTGCGCGATCGCACGATCGATGGCCTCGCCACGCGGCGCAGGTGCCTCGGGATCGGCGAGCGCCAGCATGTGCAGCAGCAGGCGGCGCAGATATTCGCGCGGCAGATCGGTACGCTCCAGCCGCCAGCCCGCGCCTTCCTGCCGCACATGCGCCGCTGCCAGCGCTTCGACGCTCCAGGCCAGCGCCGCCTCCGCTTCGGCCAGCGCCGCCGCGCTGCGCCCCGCCGCCTCCGCATCGATCCAGTCCACCCCTGCCAGCACCGCCCGCAGCGCCGCCCGGTCGAACCGCCGGTCGACATTCGAAGGATCATCGACGAAAGGCAGCCCCTGCGCCTGCGCCAGCGTGACCAGCGCCGCCTTGCGCACGCCCAGCAGCGGGCGGATCACCCGCCCCGTCCGCGCCCGCACGCCCGCAAGTCCCGCTACGCCCGATCCCCGGTTCAGGCGCATGATCATGGTTTCCAGCTGATCGTCGGCATGATGCGCCGTCATGATCCAATCGATGCCGCGCGCGCTCCCCCATTGCTCGATCAGCCGGTATCGCATGATCCGCGCCCAGTTCTGGACATTGCCCGTGACGGGCGCGTCAGGCGTCAAAATCGCGTGCGGGACCCCCGCGCCGGCGCACCAGCGCGCCACCATGGCCGCTTCCTCCGCCGCCTCGGGCCGCAGCTGGTGATCGACCGTCACCGCCTCGACTCGACCTGCATAGAGCCGCGCCGCCAAAGAGAGGAGCGCCATGCTGTCCGGCCCGCCCGACACCGCGATGCCGAAGCGCGCGGCGTCGTCAGCGCCGGTCAGCGCGGCGACGGCCTGCGCCAGCAGCGCCTCCAGCGCCGCCCGGTCGCTCCCTAGCTGCACTTCGCGGTGGCGCGTCCCTTGGTCATCATGCCCTTCAGGCTGGCGGACAGCGTCTCGCCATAGACCTGTTCCAGTTCCTGATAGACCTTGCACGCGTCGCTTGGCTTCTTGAGCTGGATCAGCGCCTCGCCCAAATAAGCGAGACTGTCGGGCGCGCGATCGCCACGCGGACGCTTCTGGTAATTTTCATAGAAGGCGACCGACGCGAGCGCGGGCTTGCCATCGTCCAGATAGGCGCGGCCGAGCAAATTCTGCGCCTTGCTGGCGATCGGGCTGTCGCCATATTTCTCGACCGTTGCCTTCAGCTGCGCCTGAGCCTCGGGATAGAATTTCGCGTCCCACAGGCGGAAGCCATAGCTGTAGGCGTCGTCGGCCGCGTTGCCCGTACTGGGCCGCTCGATCGCCGCGACCGCCGTCTTGCGTTCTTCGCTGGCGACCGGCGTCGGGGCCGGTTTGGCGGGCGCGGGTGCCGGCTTCGTCGCTGCAGGACGCGTCGCGGCCGGAGCCGGGGCGCTACCGGCCGGCGGCGTGAAGGGCGCGGTAGCGGCCGGCGCAGCCGCCGGATCGACCGCCGGCGGGGCCAGCTTGGCGTCCGTCTCCGCCTTGTAGCGGTTGAACGCCTCTTCCAGCTGGCGCAGCTTGAAGCTGGTTTCCTCGACCTGCCCTGTGACCGAGGCAAGCTGCGATTCCAGCGCGCCGACCCGCGCCGTCAAATCCGCGATCGGCGTGCTGGCCGGGCTGCCGGGCGCGACGGTCGGCGTCGCCGGCCGGCTGATCTCCGCCTCCAGCGGCTGGCCACCGGGAAACACCTTGCGCTGCACCGCGCGCATTTCCTTTTCCAGCCGGTCGACGCGGCCCTCCACCGTCGTCTGCGCGGTCGCTGCGGGGGCGATCGCCAACAGGACGGCCGAAGTCGCAAAAAGGGCGTTACGCATCATGATCCCCGACTTAACTCTCTCACGCCCAACCATAATCGCTTATTCCGCTCGGTAAAGCGCGACGTGCGCTCGGGTCAGGGGCGCCCGGCTCAGGGGCGCGCGGGAACGGCCGCCGGCGCTGGGGCAGGCGTCGCCCCGGCCGGAGCGGTCGCAGCGCCCCGTGCCAGCAGCGCCTCGGCGCTCACCGGCACGTCCGCGATGGTCCGGTCTGCCGCGCCCAGCGGCGGGATCGGCTTGCCGCCGACCGTCACCGACAGCGCCTGCGGACGGCCAGTCAGGATCATCGGCCCCTTGGCCGCGGCGGGCAGGGTGAAGCTCTCGCCCTTCTTCATCAGGCCGTCCTTCAACCGCTCGCCCGCCTCGTCATAGATGCGCAGCCATACGTCATCGACTGCGGTGAAGACGACCGGCTGGGCAGCCGGCGGCACGGACGGGCGGGTTCCGGCGGGCCGCGGGGCGGCGGGCTGGGTCGTCTGCTGCTGCGCGATCTGCTCGCCCATCGGCGGCGTCAGCACCTGCGTGCGCCACAGCGTATAGCCCGCGATCAGCAGCACCACGATCACCGCCACGACCCAGGCCAGCCGTCGCGGCGGGACGCGGGCGGGGTCGACCGGCTCGAACGCTTCATAGCGGTTGGCGCCCAGATCGCTTTCATGCACGGCGCGGCGCACGTCGGCGGCGATCTCCACCTCGTCCATGCCGATGGCGCGGGCATAGGCGCGCGCGAAGCCGACCGCGTAGGGAATGCCGGGCAACGCGCCATAATCGTCGCGCTCGATCGCCTCCAGCTGGCGCTGGGCGATGCGGGTCCGGGTCGCGACATCCTGGATCGACAGGCCCAGCGCTTCCCGTCCCGCGTGCAGCTTCGCGCCGGGGGTATTGGTCTGCGCCTCCGCCGCGCCGACCGCGCCGGTGTCTGGTTCCGTTTCGTCCGCCATGCTGCTCCGCGACCTTATTCTTGCCGGCCCTGTTCTTGCCGGTCTTGTCTCATTGTGGCACTGACCTTGTCAACGCCGGGACGGGCAGTTCACCCAGCTTCGATATTCCGCTCTTTCGCCCAATGGGACAGCCGGGCGCGCATGTCGGCCGCGCCTTCGTCCAGCCACTGGCGCATCAACGCCTGCAGTTCCGCCGCGTCGATCATGCGGATCATCGCCTTGACCGGCCCGACCGACGCCGGGGTGATCGACAGGCGGCGGATGCCGAGCGCGATCAGTGCCATCGCCTCCAGCGTGCGCCCGCCCATCTCGCCGCACACGCCCACGGGCACCTGATGCGCCGCGCATGCCCGCACCACCCGGTCCAGGAAGCGCAGGATGGCGATGCTCAGCCAGTCGTATCGCTCCGCCAGCTTGGGATGGGCGCGGTCGGCGGCGAACAGGAATTGCGTCAGGTCGTTGGTGCCGATCGAGAGGAAATCGAGGCGCGGCAGCAGCAGGTCCAGCACCTCCGCCAGCGCCGGCACCTCCAGCATCGCGCCATATCTGACCGCGATCGGCATCTTCTTGCGCTGGCCGATCAGCCATTCGCGCTGCCCCTCCACCAACGCGCGGGCTTCCTCATATTCCCAGGGTTCCGACACCATGGGGAACATGATGTTCAAGACCTTGCCCGCGCCCGCCTCCAGCAGCGCGCGCGCCTGCGCCTTCATGAGGCCATCGCGGTCCAGCGCCAGCCGCAGCGCGCGCCAGCCCATCGCCGGATTGTCCTCATGCTCGTCATCGTCGCGCTGCATGTAGGGCAGCGCCTTGTCGCCGCCGATGTCCACCGTCCGAAAGATGACGGGCCGGTCGCCCGCCGCATCCAGCACATCCTTGTACAGCCGCTGCTGCTTTTCCCGCTGCGGCAGCGTGGCCGACACCAGGAACTGGAATTCGGTGCGGAACAGGCCGATGCCGTCCGCCCCCACCAGGTCCAGCGCCTGCGCATCCTCCCGCAGGCCGGCATTGACCATCAGCTCGACCCGCTGCCCGTCCGCCGTCACCGATGGCAGGTCGCGCATCGCGGCGAATTCGGCACGGCGCTTCTGGGTGACGTGCAGCTTGTTCTCGAACGCCTCGTCCATGTCGGCGCTCGGGCGGAGCAGCAGCGTATTCTCGTTGACGTCCATCAGGATCAGGTCGCCCTCGCTCACCTGATGGCGCACGTCGCGCACCCGGCCCAGCACCGGCACGCCCATGGCGCGCGCAACGATGGTGACATGCGCCGTCAGCGATCCTTCCTCCAGGATCACGCCCTTCAGCCGCCGCCGGTCATATTCCAGCAGTTCGGCTGGGCCAAGGTTGCGCGCGATCAGGATCGCGTCTTGCCGCAGGCCCATCTGCGCCGCCGTGCCCAGCTGCCCCGACACGATCCGCAGCAGCCGGTTCGCCAGATCCTCCAGATCGTGCATCCGGTCGGACAGCAGCGGATCGTCGATCTGCCGCATCCGCATCCGCGTGCGCTGCTGCACCCGCTCGATCGCCGCCTCGGCGGTCAGGCCGCTGTCGATCGCCTCGTTGATGCGGCGCGTCCACCCCTCGTCATAGGCGAACATCTTGTATGTTTCGAGCACCTCCTGATGCTCGCCCTCGGTGCCGAATTCGGCCGCGCCGGTCATGCGGTCGATCTGCTCGCGCATCTTGGCGAAGGCGGAAATGACGCGCGCGCGCTCCGCCTCGGTATCCTCCGCCACCGTATGTTCGACATGGATGCGCGGCTGGTGGAACACCGCATGGCCCCGCGCCATCCCCATCACCAGCTGCAGCCCGTGCAGCATCGTCGTGCCGGTCTCGGCGACCCGCGAGTCCGCCGGGCCGTCATCGGCCAGCTCGGCATTGGCGATCAGTTCCGACAGCACCATGGCGACGGTCTGCAACGCCTCGATCTCGACCTCTTCGTACCGGCGCGGCTCCATATGCTGCACGCACAGCACGCCGATGGCGCGCTCGCGGCGGACGATCGGCACGCCCGCGAAGCTGTGGAACATGTCCTCGCCCGTTTCGGGGCGATAGGAAAAGTCCGGGTGCGCCGCCGCCTCGTCCAGGTTCAGCGTCTCTACGTTGGTGGCGATCAGGCCGACCAGCCCCTCGCCCATCGCCATGCGGGTGACATGCACCGCCTCCTGCTTCAATCCCCGCGTCGCGAACAGCTCCAGCACGCCCTCGCGCACCAGATAGATGGAGCAGACCTCGCTCGACAGCGACTCGCCGATGATCTCCACCACCTTGTTGAGCTTGGCCTGCGCGCTGGTGCGCGCGGCCATCACTTCCTGAAGGCGGACCAGTATCTGGCGAGCGGCGGCGGCGGGCGTGCTGGGCATGTCATTGCGCTAACAGATTGATGCCGGGCTTACCAAGGCGATTTCATTCGGTCGCGGCGCATTATTGATGGACTTTGCCTGTTTGCATGGCGGAAACATTCGATACAATCGTTCAGCGGGGTGATGGGGGGTTCCGCATCCCCTGACCAGAGAGGGACAGCGACCATGGCGACCGACGCAGCATCCACATTTGAACCGGCAAGTTTCGAACAGGATCTGGCCGCGCGCGGCTATTCCCGCCGCCAGATGGCAAAGGCCGCGGCGCTGCTCGGCGCCGCCGCCGCGACCATCCGCATGCCCGAAGCGAGCGCGCAGCAGGCCGCGAAAGCCGTGGCGGGCGCGGTGCGCATCGGCGCCAACGAATGCTGGACCGGCCCCTTCCCCTCGGGCGTGGCCGCCGCCACCAGGCTGGCGCAGGAAGGCAACCGCTACGAACCCGACGACGAACATGCCAAGCTGTTCGCCGCCGTCGCCTCGGTGGAGGGCATCCCGGCCGAGCGCATCGTCGCCTGGCCCGGCTCGTCCGATCCGCTGAGCCGCGTCGCCGTCGCCTACGCCTCGCCCACGCGCGGCGTAGTGACCGCCGACCCCACTTATGAAGCGATCTGGCGGACCGCCGCCTGGCTCGACGCGCCAGTGAAGAAGGTGCCGCTGACCAAGGATTACGCCCATGACGTGAAGGCGATGCTGGCGGCCGATCCCAATGCCGGCGTCTATTATATCTGCTCGCCCAACAACCCCACCGGCACGGTCACGCCCATCGCCGACATCGAATGGCTGGCGAACAACAAGCCCAAGGACGCGATCTTGGTGGTGGACGAAGCCTATATCCACTGGGTCGACGGCCCCAACGCCGCGAAGCTGGCCGCGACGCGCGATGACGTGCTGATCCTGCGCACCTTCTCCAAGCTGTTCGGCATGGCGGGCATGCGTCTCGGCCTCACCTTCGCTTCGCCTGCGCTGATGGAGAAGATGATGCGCTATGACGGGGGGCAGGTGAGCGGGATGCTGCCGATGACCGCCGTCGCCTGCGGCACGGCTTCGGTCACTGAAGCCGCGCTCATCAAGCAGCGCCGCGCCGAAATGGTCGCCGCGCGCGAAAAGTCGGTCGCCCACCTCAAGGCGAAGGGGACCAAGGTCATTCCCGGCAGCCAGGCCAATATGTTCATGGTGGACTGGGGCAGGCCCGCCAAGGGCATGATGGACGCGCTGCTGGCGCAGAATGTGCAGATCGGGCGGAGCTGGCCGATCTGGCCCAATGTCTCGCGCGTGTCGGTCGGCTCGATGAGCGAGATGGAAGCCTTCAACGCCGCCGTCGACAAGGTGTGGAAGGCGTAAATAGCCATACCTCGTCGCCCCGGACCTGATCCGGGGCCCCGCTGTCTGTCTGACCTAAAGGAAAAGCGGGATCCCGGATCAAGTCCGGGATGACGACCATTGGGACAAGGCCAAATCGCCTTAATAAAATTCAATAAACTGGCGGCGGCGCATTGCGGAAATGCGCCGCCGCTTCGTTTCCCCTCCTGAACAAGCAAGACAGTCGCATCGCAGACGCTCTCATCGCAGACAGGGGACATCACACCATGACCATGATGCTGAACAAGGAAGCCAAGGAAGACCTGATGGACCGCGGCTATTCGCGCCGCCAGCTTGCCGAAATCACCGCCCTCGTCGGCGCGGGCGTCGCCGCCAGTTCGCTGCTCCCCGCCGCCGCCCTCGCGCAGCAGCAGGCCGGTCGCGGCATCAAGGGCGCAGTGCGCATCGGCGCCAACGAATGCTGGACCGGCCCCTTCCCCTCGGGTGTGCAGGCCGCCGCCGAAGCCGCTTCCTTCGGCAACTGGTATGATCCCGACAATTATCGCGGCGACCTCATCAAGACCGTCGCGGCGGTGGAAAGCCTGCCCGAAACCCACATCATGCCCTGGCCCGGCTCGGGCGGCCCGCTGGTCAGCATCGTCGCGGCCTATTGCTCGCCGACCAAGGGCCTGGTCACTGCCGATCCGACCTTCGAATCCGCCTGGCGCACCGCCGACTATCTGAAGGCTCCGATCGCCAAGGCGCCCCAGGCCATCGGCGAGGGTCATGACGTGAAGGCGATGCTGGCCGCCAACCCGAACGCCGGCCTCTACTATATCTGCACGCCGAACAACCCGACCGGCACGATCACGCCGCTCGCCGACATCAAGTGGCTGCTCGACAACAAGCCGGCCGACGCCATGCTGCTGGTGGACGAAGCCTATATCCACTTCTCCGAAGCGCCCAGCGCCGCCAGCCTGATCGGCAACCGCAAGGACATCATCGTCATGCGGACCTTCTCGAAGCTGTTCGGCATGGCGGGCGTGCGCCTCGGCCTCACCTTTGCGGATCCCGAAGTGCAGAAGCGCATCATGCTGTTCGGCCCGGCCGCCGGCGGCCTCGCCATCACCGCCATGCATTGCGGCAATGCGGTCTATAAGGAAGCCGCCCTCATCAAGGCGCGCCGCAACGAAATGATCGGCAACCGCGAGGAAACGATCGCCTATCTGACCAAGAAGGGCATCGAGGTGCAGCCGGGCAGCCAGGCCAACATGTTCATGGTCAACTGGAAGAAGCCGGCCAAGGAGATGCAGGCCGCCCTGCTCGCCGCGCCGGAAAAGGTTCAGATCGGCCGCAGCTGGGCGATCTGGCCCACCGTCTCGCGCGTCACCGTCGGCTCGTCCGACGACATGGCCAAGTTCCGCGCAGCCGTCGACAAGGTCTACAAGGCGTAAGCATTCCCCATAGCGCCGTCACGAAGGAAGGGCGTCCGGGCAACCGGGCGCCCTTTTTCCTCGAACGCGGCGCGTCTGCTCCGGCACAGGCGAGACAGAGGGGCGAAAAGCCCTTCCAATGTAGGATTTTCTTTGATCTATCCTGTCGGATGACGCAGCAGCCCGCCTCCCCCGCCGATCCCGCCGCCACGATTGCCGGCCCGATCCCGCCCGACCGCCGCCACTGGACGCCCGCGCGCCAGCGGCTCTTCCTCATCGCCCTCCTTGAGAGCGGCAATGTCGCACGCGCGGCGAAGGCGGCGGGCATGTCGCGCTCCAGCGCCCACCGCCTGCGCGCGCGCCTCGCCGGCACCCCGTTCGACCTCACCTGGACCCGGGCGCTCGCGCTCCATGCCGAACGCATGGCCGATCCCTTCGCGCCCCAGCCGGCGCCGCCGCGTCAGCCCCGCGCCGCGCCCTGACATGCCCCCTGGCATCCCGTCGCGAACCTGTCGCCCCATAGTGACTTCGGCATGACCCGGATGTCGCGTCGCCGTCGCGATCCCGGCGCGCGCCTGTCGCTTCACCGCCCCGATTTGCGCGAATCCCTGCGTGAAAATGGGCAGAATGGTGTGAACTTCACCTGTCGCGTTTCGGACCCCGCTTCGCAGCGGCAATCAGCCTCTTTCTTTCGCCCTTCCCCATCCCCATAGAGGGGCCATGACCGACGCCCCGTTCGCCTCGCCTCAGGCCGCCATCGAGATCCGCAACCTCACCAAAGTCTACAAGGGCGGCAAGCGCGCGCTCGACGGCATCAATCTCTCCATCCCGCGCGGCCAGATATACGGCCTGCTCGGCCCCAACGGCGCGGGCAAGTCGACCACGATCAACATCCTCGCCGGCATGGTGAACAAGACCGCTGGCGACGTCAGCATCTGGGGCTTCGACATCGACGCGCACCCGCGCAATGCCAAGAACTCGATCGGCATCGTGCCGCAGGAAATCGTGTTCGACCCCTTCTTCACCCCGTTCGAGACGCTGGAGAACCAGGCCGGCTATTATGGTGTGCCCAAGGATCGCCGCCGCTCGATGGAACTGCTGCGCGCCGTCCATCTGGACGACAAGGCCAACGCCTATGCACGCACCCTCTCGGGCGGCATGAAGCGGCGGCTGCTGGTGGCAAAGGCGATGGTCCATTCGCCGCCCATCCTGGTGCTGGACGAACCCACCGCCGGCGTCGACGTCCAGCTGCGCCAGCAACTCTGGGCCTATGTGCGCGAACTCAATCAGCGCGGCGTCACCATCGTGCTGACCACCCATTATCTGGAAGAGGCCGAGGAACTGTGCGACCGTATCGGCATCATCAACCACGGCCGCGTCATCACCGACAAGCCGACCCGCGAACTCATCGCCATGGCGCAGGAAAAGGTTGTGGTCGTGACGGTCGACCGCGATCTTCTCGCCGCCCCTGACGCGCCCTGCTTCGAAAAGGTCGAACTGTCGAACGACCGCACACTCACCATCACCTACAGCAAGGACCGCGCGAACGCCGGCCAGGTGCTGAGCGCGGTGCAGGCCAACGGCCTCTCCATCGTCGACGTCTCCACCCGCGATCCCGACCTGGAGGACGTCTTCCTCAACCTGACGGCGGATGCGCAGGGTTGATCTTTTCTTCCGTTCGCCCTGAGCTTGTCGAAGGGCCTCCTTTTCTTCAAGACAGGGTGGGGCTTCGGCAGGCTCAGCCCGAACGGATCAAGAAACCAGAACAAGAATGACCACCACCCTCCACGATGTCGTCATCATCGGCTCCGGCGCTGCCGGGCTTACCGCCGCGATCAATCTGGCGCAGGACCGCAAGGTGCTGGTGCTGGCCAAGGGCGCGCTGGACGGTGGCTCCACCAACTGGGCGCAGGGCGGCATCGCCGCGGTGCTCGACGCTGGCGACAGTTTCGAGGCGCATGTCCACGACACGATGGTGGCAGGCGCGGGCCTCAACGACCGCGCCACCGTCGAGTTCGTCGTCTCCGAAGCCCCCGCCGCGATCGAGCGGCTCGCCGCCCTCGGCGTCCCCTTCAACGGCGGCGAGGAATTTGGCGAGCGCTGGCACCTGACGCGCGAGGGCGGCCACAGCCACCGCCGCATCATCCATGTCGACGACGCGACCGGCCATGCGGTGCAGGTCGCGCTGCTGAAGGCCGCGCGCGCCAATCCCAACATCACCCTGATGGAGGACATGGTCGCCATCGACCTCATCACCTCCCGCCATGGCGAGCGCTATTCGGGCGACGGCCATGTCTGGGGCGTCTATGCCTTCAACAAGGCGACGAATCGCATCGATACGCTGCTGGGCAAGGCGACGATCCTCTGCACCGGGGGCGCGGGGCGCACCTATCTCTTCTCCACCGCCCCCCGCGGCGCGACCGGCGACGGCATCGCCATGGCCTGGCGCGCCGGCTGCCGTGTGTCGAACATGGAAATGAACCAGTTCCACCCGACCTGCCTCTACAATCTGGAGGTCAAGAATTTCCTGATTACGGAGGCGGTGCGCGGCGAAGGCGGACATCTCAAGATTCCCGGCACCGGCGAGCGCTTCATGCCCCGCTTCGATCCGCGCGAGGAACTCGCCCCGCGCGACGTGGTGGCGCGTGCGATCGATCATGAGATCAAGCGCCTCGGTCTCGACTATGTCCATCTCGACATCAGCCACAAAGATCCCGAGTTCGTGAAGCATCACTTCCCGACCATCTATGCCCGGCTGCTGGACCTAGACATCGATATCACCAAAGAACCGATCCCGGTCGTGCCCGCGCAGCATTATACCTGCGGCGGCGTGGTCATCGACCTTGACGGCCGCACCGACCTGCCCGGCCTCTACGCCGCCGGCGAAGTATCCGAAAGCGGCCTCCATGGCGCGAACCGCCTCGCCTCCAACTCGCTGCTCGAATGTTTCGTCTTCGGCGAGGCGGCGGGCCGGCACATACGCGCGAACTGGGACGCGCTGCCCCCGCCCCCGCCGATCCGGCCATGGGACGAAAGCCGCGTCACCAACAGCGACGAAGAAGTGATCGTCCAGCACAACTGGAAGGAAATCCGCCGCTTCATGTGGGACTATGTCGGCATCGTCCGCACCACCAAGCGGCTGGAGCGCGCCCAGCACCGCATCGATCTTCTGTCCAGAGAAGTGGACGATTATTACGGGAATTTCCGCGTGACCCCCGACCTCATCGAACTGCGCAACCTGCTGGAAGTGGCGCGGCTGGTGGTTCGCTCCGCCCTTCACCGCAAGGAAAGCCGGGGTCTTCACTATACGCTGGACTATCCCGACACGCTGCCCGAAGCCGTCGACACGGTGCTGGCGCCCTAACCGGCCAGAAAATCCTTCAGCAGTGCGTTGAACCGGGCGGGCTGGTCGCCCATCACCATATGCCCGCTGGGGCCGACGGGCTTCAGCACAGCCCCTTTCTTAACCGCGTAGGCGCTGCGAAACCGGTCGGTGATGGCGGCGTTCATCTGCGCATCGTTCCCCACGGCATAGACGACCGCCAGGGGAACGGGCAGGCGCGACAATTGCGGTTCCAGGTCGATATTGGCAAGGTCGCGCAGCGCGTTGGCGATCACGTCGGGATCGCTGCCCTGTGCGCCGGGCGTGCGCGCGACCATCTGCGCCAGGTAGCGCCGCCCCGCCGCCGTCCCGGTCAGATAGCCGCTCAGCTGATCCGCCAGAAAGCCAAGACCGCTCGCCGTCCCGCCGACCATCGCC
The DNA here is from genome assembly GCF_042678845.1 of Sphingobium olei. Classification (NCBI taxonomy): domain Bacteria; kingdom Pseudomonadati; phylum Pseudomonadota; class Alphaproteobacteria; order Sphingomonadales; family Sphingobiaceae; genus Sphingobium; species Sphingobium olei. The sequence continues at coordinate 165,899 of NZ_JBHTLS010000131.1, forward strand.
GCGCCGGCGGGCAGCATGTCGACCACCATCACCCGCCGGGCGACCCCCTTCAGCCCCAGCATCATCGCCAGCGTCCCGCCCATCGAATGGCCGACCACGGCGGGCCGCTTCAGCCCTGCGGCAGCGATGTAGCGGGCGATTTCGTCCGCCACCGGCTGCACGACGGGGCCGTTTGCATTGCCGTCGGCCGGCAAGCCCGCGAAGCCACGAACCTGCACCAGATGAAATCGATATCGGCCGAGCGCGCCGACCACGCCGTTCCAGACGGCAGGACCGCTGGACAGGCCGGGGATCAGCAGCACGTCCGGCCCGTTGCCGCGCACGGTCAAGGCAATGCGGCGCGACGCGAACGGCGCCGCCCAGCCCGGACGTGCCCATGCCAACCCGCCCGCCGCCGCCGCGCCGACCAGCAGCGTCCGCCTGTCCATCCTCTGCTCCATGCCGCCGCTATTGCCCGTCCGCCGCTGAACCGCAACTGAGCAATATCGATATGGATCAAGCGGTTGCACCCTTGCCCTTCCCTCCATCGTATTTCAGGAATCATTCGTCGCAGGGCCCTTGCCGTCTCGCCTCCCAAGCGCGCCATATGGCGGCAGAGAGTGCCGGGGTTATCAATGACATCGAATGGCAATCGGGGCGACACAGTGCGCCTCGCCCTGTTGATCGCAGCCTTGTCCGCCTGCGTCAGCGCGCCGGAACGGCCGGGCGCGCAGGCGGCAGCGGCGGTGCCTCAGAAAAAGCCGCAGCCTACGACCAATACGTGGCCGATCCGCCCCGTCGCCAATCCGCCCGAACCCTATCGCGACATCGACCAGAGGGAAGCGCCGCCCCCCGCGCTTGTCGAGGTAGTGCGCAATCTTGGCCAGAGCTTCAGCGGGAAGGTCGGGATCGCGGTCCGCCGCATCGGTGCGGACTGGACGGTGGCGTGGAACGGCAATGCCCTCTTTCCGCAGCAAAGCGTCTCGAAGCTGTGGGTCTCCATGACCTTCCTCGACGCGGTGGATCGCGGCAAGCTGCGCATCACCGACACGGCGACGATCACGAAGAACGACCTGACCCTGTTCCATCAGCCCAGCGCCATGATGCTGAAGGACGGGATGTGGACGACCAGCTATTCCGACCTGATGCGCCGCGCCATGACGCAGAGCGACAATACCGCCAACGACACGCTGCTGCGCGCCGTGGGCGGGCCGGAAGCGGTGCGTAGCTATCTCGCGCGCAAGATGATCCGCGACATCCGCTTCGGTCCCGGCGAACGCTTGCTGCAATCGGCGACGGCGGGACTCGACTGGCGTCAGGATTATTCCGTCGGCCGCAATTTCTACGCCGCCCGCGCCCGGCTGCCGATGGGGGTCCGGGTCCGGGCGCTCGACAATTATCTGGCCAATCCGCCGGATGGCGCCGCCCCCTCATCCATCGTCCACGCGCTCGCCAAGCTGAAGCAGAACCAGATGCTCTCGCCCGCCTCCTCGCGGCTGCTCATGTCGATCATGTCGGAAGCCAAGACCGGACCCCGGCGCATCAAGGGCGGCGTCCCTCCCGGCTGGTCCTATCTCCACAAGACCGGCACCGGGCAGGACCTGCCGCCGCGCTCGACCGGCTATAACGACATCGGCATCATGACCGCGCCTGACGGCACCAGCTATGCGGTGGCAGTCATGATCGGTTCCACCACTCGCCCCATCCCCGAGCGTATGGAACTGATGCAGGCAGTGTCGCGGGCCATCGCCGCCAACCATGAAAAGCGCTGATCTACGGGGTCAGAAGCGGCGCGTGACGCCGACATAAAGCTCCCGGTCGGGCGAGTCCGCGTTGAGGCCCAGGTTGACGCCGGCGTCGAATTGCAGATCGTCGCCCGGCTGCCATGCCAGCGACAATCCGGCCAGCGCCTGCGTGCTGTGATCTGATGGGTCACGGTCGCCCACCAACGACGTCTCGATGCTCGCCGAAACCGCATCGCTGATGTCGAGGCCAAGGCCCATAACGCTGCCATAGGCGAGATGGCGACCGTCGCCATCTTCATCCACGGCGGCATCGACCTCGGGCGTCAGTTGCAGAGCGACGCCCTTGGTCAGCTCGTAGCTGACGGGAAGGAGGAGTCCCGCGCCCCAGTCTCCCGCGCCGATCGCGGAACCGCCGGTCGGCAAGGTGGCGTAGGGCAGGACGGCGATGGAGAAGCCCGATCCATCCGGGTTGCGCAGATTCCGGAGCAGGCCGATCCGCACATCGCCCACCCCCGCGCTCCGATCGACAAGGCCGGTGACACGATCCCGCACCCGCTCATGACCATAGGCGGTCCAGCCGATCTGCGCCTCCAGGCTCTCGGTCAGGCCAAAGCGGAGGAGAAGGTCGCCGGCCTCCACCGTATCGGTGCGGCTCAGCGCATCCTTGTCGTGGGTCCAATCAGCGAGGCCCAGCTCCGCCACGACGCGCCCCGGCTCCACGGTACAGGGCGGCGTGCCAAGGCCCTGCCGATCCGTGCACAAGTCCCGCGCATCCTGCGCATGTGCGAGCACGGGACAGGCGGCCAGCGCGGCTGCGGCAAGCATCCACCGGAAATTCATGACGCCCCTCTCACCCGAATATAGCAACAAGGCAGAAATAATTCTGCACCATCCTTGTTCCCTTCAGAAGGCGGCAGCACTGGAGGGGGCGACGGTTAGCGGCTATCTCCCTCGCCATGACCCAGAATCATCTCTACCTCGTCGACGGCTCGGGCTACATCTTCCGCGCCTATCACCAGTTGCCGCCGCTCACCAACCGGCACGGCCAGCCCGTCGGCGCGGTCTATGGCTATACGACGATGCTCTGGAAGCTGGCGGAGGAGTTGGGCCGCGCGGAAGGGCCGACCCATATGGCGGTGGTGCTGGACAAGGGGTCGCACACCTTCCGCAACGACATGTACGACCAGTATAAGGCACACCGTCCGCCGCCGCCGGAAGACCTCGTCCCCCAGTTCCCGATGATCCGCGACGCCACCCGCGCCTTCTCCCTCCCCTGCATCGAGGAGGCGGGCTATGAAGCGGACGACATCATCGCCAGCTATACGAAGGCGGCGGTGGCGCAGGGCTGGCACGTCACCATCGTCAGCTCCGACAAGGACTTGATGCAGCTGATCCAGCCCGGCGTCGACATGTACGACACGATGAAGAATGAGCGGCGCGGCGCCGACTATGTCATCGGCAAGTTCGGCGTCGGACCGGAACTGCTGGGCGACGTTCTGGCTCTGATGGGCGACAGCGTGGACAATGTGCCCGGCATCCCCGGCATCGGACCCAAGACGGCGGCGAAGCTCATCACCGAATATGGCGGGCTGGAAGCGGCGCTGGATGCCGCGCCGCTGATGAAGAAATCGAAGATGCAGGAAAACCTGATCGCGCACGCCGACATGGCGCGCCTGTCGCGCCGGCTCGTCGCGCTGCACGAAACGATGGACCTGCCCGAACCGCTGGAGGAGCTGACGCTCAAGGGCATCCCCAAGGAACCGTTGCAGGCGTTCCTTGAGCATCATGGCTTCAAGACGCTGCTGGGGCGGCTCGGCGCACCGGCGGCTGCGGTGGCAGTCGCGGCCACCGCTGCGGCAATGACCGACGAAGCCGCCCCGCCCCCGCCCGCTTTTGCCGACGAACCAGCGATCGATCGCAGCCTCTATGAAACCGTGGTCACGGAAGAGGCGCTCGACCGCTGGATCGCGGCGGCGCAGGCGGAGGGCCTGGTCGCGATCGATACTGAAACCGACATGCTCGACTGCGTGTCCTGCGGCCTGGTCGGCATCAGCCTCGCCACCGGCCCGAACGCAGCCTGCTACATCCCCGTCGGCCATGGCAGCACCGACATGTTCGCCGAGCGCCCTCAGCAACTCGACAAGGCGCTTGTCCTTGCAAAACTCAAGCCGCTGCTGGAGGACGACGCCGTTCTCAAGGTCGGCCAGAATCTCAAATATGACCTTACCGTCCTGCGCCGCCATGGCATAGAGGTCGCGCCCTTTGACGACACCATCGTCATGAGCTTCGATCTCGACGCAGGCCAGTCTCTCGCCGGCCACGGCATGGACGAGGCGGCGCGGGTACACCTCAATCACACCTGCATCAGCTTCAAGGATGTGGTCGGCTCCGGCAAGAACCAGATAACCTTCGGCGAAGTCCCCCTCGACCGCGCGACCGAATATGCCGCCGAGGATGCGGACGTCACCCTGCGCCTGTGGAAGCGCTTCAAGGCCCGCGTCGCCAATGAAGGCGCGAGCCGCGTCTATGAACTGGTCGACCGGCCGCTCGTCGGCGTGATCGCGGGCATGGAATATGCCGGGATCAAGGTGGACCGCGAGGCGCTCTCCCGCCTGTCGGCCGAATTCACCGCCGGCATCGCCGCGCTGGAAGCAGAAATCCATGAAATTGCGGGGCAACCCTTCGCCATCGGCTCCACGCAGCAACTGGGCGCGATCCTGTTCGACAAGATGGGATACAAGGGCGGCAAGAAGGGCAAGTCCGGGGCCTACTCCACAGATGTCACCATCCTCGAACAGTTGAAGGCACAGGGCGCGCCCATCGCTGCCAAGGTGCTGGAATGGCGGCAGCTATCCAAGCTCAAATCCACCTACACCGATGCGCTTCAGGCGCAGATCAATAAGGATACCGGCCGCGTCCACACCAGCTATTCGCTGACCGGCGCGCAGACCGGCCGCCTCTCCTCGACCGATCCCAACCTTCAGAATATCCCGATCCGCACCGAAGTCGGCCGCCAGATCCGTCACGCCTTCGTCGCCGAACCGGGCAATGTCATCCTCGCGGCGGACTATAGCCAGATCGAACTGCGCCTCGCCGCCCACATGGCCGACGTGCCCGCGCTGCGCGACGCCTTCGCGGCCGGAGAGGACATCCACGCCGCCACCGCCGAGCAATTGTTTGGGGAGGTCAACCGGGATACGCGCGGGCGGGCGAAGACGATCAACTTCGCGATCCTCTACGGCATTTCGCGCTGGGGCCTCGCCGGCCGGCTAGAGATCAGCGCGGACGAGGCGCAGGACATGATCAGCCGCTATTATGAGCGCTTCCCCGGCATCAGCGTCTATATCAACGAGACGATCGAGAAGGCGCGCCGGCTCGGCTACACCGAAACCCTGTTCGGACGAAAGACATGGTTCCCGCGCATCTCCGCCCCGATCCAGCACGAGCGGCAGGGCGCCGAGCGCGCCGCAATCAACGCCCCGATCCAGGGCACCAGCGCCGACATCATCAAGCGCGCCATGGCGCGGATGGAACCGGCGCTGGAGGCGGCGGGACTGCCCAACGTGAAGATGCTGCTTCAGGTTCACGACGAACTGGTCTTCGAGCTGCCGGAAGGGGATGTCGAAGCCGCCAGCACGGTCATCCGCCGCGTCATGGAAAGCGCCGCCGAACCGATCGTGAAACTCAGCGTCCCCCTCGGCGTGGAAATCGGCACCGGCCCAAGCTGGGGCGCGGCGCATTGATGCGAAGGCCGGCTCTCACCGGACCGGCCCCCATCAATCGAACAACTCTTCCAGAAAGCTCTTCTTCCGCTTCCTCTGGAAGCTGACGCCATGGTCGTAATGCCCCCGGTCCGGGCGATAGCTCGCCACCCCACCCTGCGGCGCGGAGGCGATCCCCCCGGCCGACCGCTCGATGATCTTGTCCAGCTCGCCCCGGTCGAGCCATACGCCACGACATTGGGGACAATAGTCGATCTCCACCCCCTGCCGGTCCGTCATGGCAAGGCCGACATGACAGACCGGGCAGAGCATGGCCGAAACGGCGGCGGGATCGCGCATCACTCGCGCTCGCCGGTCAGGCTGAGCAGCGCCTGGAAGAGGTTGACGAAGTTCAGGTACAGCGACAGCGCGCCCATCACCTGCATCTTTTCCGCCACTTCCTGTCCGGCATAGTGGAAATAATCCGACTTGATGCGCTGGACGTCCCAGGCCGTCAGGCCTGTGAAGATCACCACGGCTAGGATCGACACAACCATCTGCAGGGCGGAAGAGCCGATGAAGATGTTGATGAGGCTGGCGACCAGGATGCCGATCAGGCCCATGATGAGGAAGCTGCCGACCTTGGTAAGGTCGCGCTTCGTCGTATAGCCCCACAGCGCCATGGCCAGGAACATGACCGCGGCCGAGAAGAAGGCCTGCGCGATGCTGGCCTGCGTGAAGACCAGGAAGATGCTGGCCATCGACACGCCCATCACCGCCGAGAAGGCCCAGAAGGCCATGCGGGCGCCAGCCGTCGTCATCCGGTCGATGCGAAAGCTGAAGAAGAAGACGAACGCCAGCGGCGCGAAGATCGCGACCCATTTGAGCGGCGTGCCGAAGATGGCCGCCGCGAGCGCGGGCGTGTTGGCGATGGCGAAGGCGACGAGGCCGGTGATGACCAGCCCGATGCCCATATTGCGGAAGATGCCCAGCATATGCGCGCGCAGCCCGGCATCGGTATCCACCGACCGGCTGGCGCCATAGCCCGGCATGCGTACGGGATTATTCACTTCTGCTCACTCCATCCAAAAGTTGGTTCGAGTGGCCCGGTGCGGTCTCCTGCGACGCTGGAGAGGGGGCTTGAGCGTCACACAACCTGCACCGAGCGCACTCGATGCGGTCCGACATCGCGACAGGATCAAAGGGGGCATGTCCTGTCGCCAGAGGGGCCCGGCCCGCATACGCAATCTGGGGTGGGGAACGCATGGGCGCAAGGGATCGCCGCGCTGGCAACATTTTATTACAAAGCCACTCGCGCGCCACCAAGGATTGACCCCTGCCCCGTCTCGCGACATGGCTTTTCCCATCATGTCCGATGACCAACATATCCCCGCTCCGCTGCGCCTGTTCAACAGCCTCACCCGCACGACCGAGGCCTTCGCGCCGATCGAGGACAATCATGCGCGCGTCTATAGCTGCGGCCCGACCGTCTACAACTACGCCCACATCGGCAATCTGCGCGCCTATGTCTTCACCGACACGCTGCGCCGGACTCTGCTGTGGAAAGGCCTCGCCGTCACCCACATCATCAACATCACCGATGTCGGCCATCTGACGAGCGACGCCGACGCGGGCGACGACAAGATGGAGGCGGCGGCGCGGGCGAGCGCGAAGAGCATCTGGGACATCGCGGCGCATTATACGCAGGCGTTCAAGCAGAATATCGCGGACCTCAACATCCTGTCGCCCAGCGAATGGACGGTCGCTACCGACTATGTGCCGCAGATGATCGAATTTGCGGAAAAAATTGCGCCGACGCACTGCTATGAGCTGGACAGCGGCCTCTATTTCGACAGTTCGACCGTGCCCGATTATGGCGCGCTGGCGGGCGGGCGCGACGATGCGGCCCACGCCCGGATCGACCCGGTAGCGGGCAAGCGCAACCCCAGCGACTTCGCCATCTGGCGCAAGTCTCCGCCGGGCGAGCAGCGGCAGATGGAATGGGACAGCCCGTGGGGGCGCGGCGCGCCGGGCTGGCACCTCGAATGCTCGGTCATGAGCCAGGCCCGCCTCGGCCAGCCGTTCGACATCCACACCGGCGGCATCGACCATCGCGAAATCCATCACCCCAACGAGATCGCCCAGAACCAGGCGTTCCACGCCTGCTGCGGGACGGAGATCGGCGCTGCGGAGGCGGGCTTCACCGGCGCGCGCTGGTGGATGCATAACAACTTCCTTGTGGATCGGCAGGGCAAGATGTCGAAGTCGAAGGGCGGCTTCACCACGCTCTTCACCCTGATCGACGCGGGCGTGCATCCGCTGGCCTACCGCCTGCTGTGCCTCGGTGCCCATTATCGCAGCGAACTGGAATTCAGCGCGGACAATCTAGCGGCCGCGCTGACGCGATTGAAGCGCCTCGTCATGGCGGTCGAGGGTCTGAAGGCCCGCGCCGAGGGCGTGACATGGCAATCGCCTCGCCTTGATTATCTGCGCGCCAACCTGCACCCGAAACTCGCGCCGCTGCTGGAACAATTCGACGCCGCCATCAGCGACGACCTCATGACGCCACGCGCTCTTCCCTTGCTGGAAGAGGCCGTCGCCATGAAGAAAGTGCCGGTGGACGAGAAGCTCTGCCTGATCGCTGCCTTCGATCAGGCGCTCGGCCTCAACCTGCTGACGCTCACCCGCGCCGACCTGCGCCTGACGCCCAGGGACGCGCAGATCACCCCGGAGGAGATCGAGGCCGAACTGCAACGCCGCACCGCCGCCCGCACCGAAAAGGATTTCGCTTTGTCGGACGAGATCCGCGACGCGCTCATCGCGCGCGGGGTCGAAGTGATGGATGGCGACCCGCTGCGCTGGGACTGGCGGCTGACACTGTAAGAAGCGGTCAGACCTCTTCCAGCGCGGCGGTCGCCTCCATCCACGCTTCTTCGGCGGCTTCCAGCTTCTTCTCGATCTCGGCGCGCTTCACCATGAGCTGGCTCGTCGTCATCTTCGCCTCCGCGCCGGTCGCCGCCTTGGGATCGAACAGCGCCTGGTCGATGCGGCTGCGCTCGGCGGTGAGCGCGGCCATTTCCTTCTCCGCCTTGCCCAGCGCATTCTTCGCCGCCTTCTGCCGCTCCCGCCATTGTGCGGCGTTGCGCTTTTCGGCCTTGCGATCGACCTTCGGGGCATCGCCCCCCGCCGCATTGCCGTCCGCCTTGCGCAGGATGATGTCAGTGTAGTCGTCCAGGCTGCCGTCGAAGGGCTGCGCCGTGCCATTATCCACCAGCACCAGCCGGTCGGCGACCAGTTCGATCATATGGCGGTCGTGCGACACGATCACCACCGCGCCGCTATAGTCGTTCAGCGCCTGCACCAGCGCTTCGCGGCTGTCGACATCAAGGTGGTTGGTCGGCTCGTCGAGGATCAGCAGATGCGGCGCGTCGCGGGTGATGAGCGCCAGCGCCAGCCGCGCCCGCTCGCCGCCCGACATGCTGCCGACCTTCTGCGTCGCCCGCTCGCCGGAAAAGCCGAAACGTCCCAGTTGCGCCCGTACCGCGCCGGGCGTCGCGCCCTTCATGACGCGAGTCATATGCTCCAGCGGCGTGTCGGTGACGTCCAGTTCCTCCACCTGATATTGGGTGAAATAGCCGACATTCATCTTGGCCGAGCTGTTCATCTGCCCTTCCATGGGCTTCAGCTGCGCGGCGATCAGGCGGGCGAGCGTCGTCTTGCCGTTGCCGTTGCGCCCCAGCAGCGCCAGCCGGTCGTCCGGGTCGATGCGCAGGTTGATGCGGCGCAGGATCGGGGTTTCGTCATACCCCACCGCCGCCATGTCCATGGTGATGAGCGGGGGCCGCAGTTCCGGCGGGCTGGGGAAGCCGAAATGCAGCGTCGGGTCTTCGATGGCGGCGGCGATGGGCTGCATCTTCGCCAGCGCCTTGGCGCGCGACTGCGCCTGCTTGGCGGTCGAAGCGCGGGCGGAGTTGCGGGCGACATAGTCCTGCAACTTCTCGCGCTCGGCCTGCTGCTTTGCCCGCGCCGCCTCCTGTTGCGCCAGCCGCTCGGCCCGCTGCCGCTCGAACGCGTCATAGCCGCCGGGATAGAGCGTCACCTTCCCGCCTTCGAGGTGGAGGATGTAGTCGACCACATTGTTGAGCAGGTCGCGCTCATGGCTGATGACCACCACGGTGCCGCGATAGGCTTTCAGGAAATTCTCCAGCCACAGCGTCGCTTCGAGGTCGAGGTGGTTCGACGGTTCGTCGAGCAGCAGCAGGTCGGGGTTGGAAAAGAGCAAGGCGGCGAGCGCCACGCGCATCTTCCAGCCGCCCGAATAGCTGTCGAGCGGGCGACCCTGCATCTCCTCGTCGAAGCCGAGGCCGACAAGGATGCGGGCGGCGCGCGCCGGGGCGGTGTAGGCGTCGATCGCGGTCAGCCGCTCATAGATATGGCCGAGCCGGTCGGGATCTTCGGTCGTCTCGCTCTCCGCCATCAGCGCCGCGCGCTCCTTGTCGGCGGCAAGGACGGTGTCGAACGGCGTCGCGCTGCCCGAAGGCGCTTCCTGCGCGATATAGCCCAGGCGCGTGTCGCGCGGCATGTCGCAACTGCCTTCGTCCGGGTCGAGCTGCCCGATCATCACCTTCATCAGCGTGGATTTGCCCGCGCCGTTGCGGCCGATAAGGCCGACGCGGCTGCGCGGCGGGAGCGAGGCGGTCGCGCGGTCGAGGATGGTGCGGCCACCCAAGCGCACGGTGATGGCATTCAGGTTGAGCATGGCCGGCCCTCTAGCAGAGGGCAGAGGCGACCGCAAAGGCGCGAAGGTGCGCCCCTTTAAGAAACAGCCATGACGGCGAAGTTACTCCGTTACGCTCAATACCGTCACGGACTTGGGCGGCAACGTCACTTGCAGCCGGCCGCCGTTCACCTTGGCGGAAATCGGTTGCGGTACGACGGTATCGGGCTTGTCGTAGCTGTTGATCGCATCGACACGCGACGCGGTCAGCACGGAACCGGACGCCTTGCGCGCGCGCATGCCCGTTACCGCCGCATCGATGTCCGCCGTCTTGTTCGGATCGACGTTGGTCAGCGCGATCCACAGCTTCCCGTCCGTGCCGCGCGCCGCGATTCCGTCGATGCGTGGCATGCTGACGTCGCCGAACGTATATGTGCCGGCCTGGAAACTGATCGGCAGCCGCGTTGCATTCTGAAACGGCACATACATTTTGAAGAGGTGGTAGGTGGGCGTCAGCACCATCTTCGGACCGTCGGTCAGGATCATCGCCTGAAGCACGTTCACCATCTGCGCGATCGCCGTCATGCGCACCCGATCGGCATGGCGCGTGAACATGTTGAGGTTGATCGATGCGATGATCGCGTCGCGGATCGAATTTTGCTGATGCAGGAAGCCATCCTTGCTGCCGGGCAGCTTGGCGAGCCATACGCCCCATTCGTCGATGACGAGCGGCACTTTCTTGTCGGGATCATATTTGTCCATGACGGCCGAATGGACCCGAATCATATCCTCCATCTTCAGCGTGTCCTTGATGAGCTTGGCATATTCCCGCTCGCCAAAGTCGATGCTGGAAAAGGGCGGCGGCCAGCTGATCCAGGTATAATTGTGCATCGAAAGCCCTTCGATGCTCCAGCTCCAGTCGTGGCTCTTCCACGCCTTCATCACCGCCTCGGTATAGGCCGTGTCCAGTCCGCCGGGGCCGACGGCGATCCGCTGCATGGGATCGGACCCCTTGACCGAACCGCCTGCGGGATTGTCGGTGCCCTGCTGTTCGAGATTGAGATTGCGGGTGAAGCGGGCATAGCGCTTCATCTCATCGACATAATAGTCGGGGGTGTAAGCGCCACCGCAGCTCCAGCTTTCGTTGCCGATGCCCAGAAACTTGACCCGGTAAGGCTTGGGATGTCCGTTGGCGGCGCGTTCCGCCCCTGCCGTCGTTCCGGGGTCAGCGGTCATATAGCCGAGCCAGTCGGCGGCTTCCTTCACGCTGCCCGACCCCATGTTGACGGAAATACAGGCTTCGGACCCGATCTGGTCGATGAAGTCGAAAAATTCGTCGGTGCCGAAGTCATTCTTCTCGAGCGCGTTGCCCCAGCTGCCGTTCACGGTCACCGCGCGCTTGGCACGTGGCCCGACACCGTCGCGCCAGTGATATTCGTCCGCGAAGCACCCACCGGGCCAGCGAACGCTAGGGTCAGGACCCATTGATGTGAGAGGCGTGATCTGATTCATGCTCCGTAAGGAGACTGAGCATGAGCGACCTGTATTGGCTGACGGACGAGCAGATGGCGCGGCTTGAGTCATATTTCCCGAAA
>NZ_JBHTLS010000132.1:0-179141 GCF_042678845.1 Sphingobium olei
TTTTCGGGAAATATGACTCAAGCCGCGCCATCTGCTCGTCCGTCAGCCAATACAGGTCGCTCATGCTCAGTCTCCTTACGGAGCATGAATCAGATCACGCCTCTCACATCAATGGGTCCTGACCCTAAGCTAGGATGCGGCCGCTGGGGCCCGGACAGTGCCGAAAACGGTCGCGATACTGAATTGTCCGGTTACCAGAAGATGCTTTTGGGGTAGCTTTCCCTCGTCTCGTTGCCCAGATCAATCAGTTAGCAATCAGTCGCGCATCCGCGCTTCGAATCGCTCCAAGAGACTAGCTCGAAGCGCTCCCAGGACTCGAACCACTGCAAGAATTTGAGGGGCATGGTATCGACCATGGTATGATGTTGTCGCTCAAACAAAAACGGCCATAATTACAGTGTGTTATGTGGCGATCTCGAGTCCTCTTCTGGCACCAGCACTTCTCAAGTGCTTGAAATCTGGCCGGGATCGTTGAAAAAAGCGGTTTCCAGAGAGCATCTGCTACCCCAAACTACTACGAGATCTGCCCCGTGGCGTGCTTCGACGGTGGCAAAAACTCTAGTATCGGCACCGTCCCCGGGGGGCACTCAGCGACTGCTGCATCGGCTCGAAATTTGGCGCTCTCTACGGATTAACAGCCTTTCCGTTGCCCTGCGCCGATTGCCGGGAGTCGTTGCTCGGACCGAGATGGAGATCGAGCACGCCCGCGCGATGGCGGGCATGCCGGTTGATGCGATGCTCATTGAACTGTCGAGTCACGATCACGCCTAACCTCTGATCATCAAGCCGATGTCCAACCCTCAGCTAGTGAGCAGCAACTTATACCGCAAATCTGTTGGTCTCCGATCTTGTGCCATATTTCCGCCGGCGTCCCGCACCGTCACCCGATTGATGCGCGTAGCGGCCGACCCAAGGTCTAATTGCCTGATGCACCGTACACGCCATGCTGCACCCCGAGATTTGCGATTAATTGATCTTGGGAGACGGGATGATGCTGCAACAGGCGCTGGCGAAATTCGAGGGCACGAGGCTGATCCGCGACCGGTATGACAATTATATTGGCGGGAGATGGACCCCGCCCGCCAACGGGGAATATTTCGACAATATCTCGCCGGTAACGGGACAGGTGGTCTGTCAGGTTGCGCGCGGCACGGCGGCGGATATCGAGGCCGCGCTGGACGCCGCCCATGCTGCGAAAGACGCGTGGGGCAAGCTGTCGTCAACTGAACGCGCCAACATCCTGCTCAGGATGGCCGACCGGATGGAGGCCAATCTGGACCTGATCGCGCTCGCGGAGACGATCGACAACGGCAAGCCGATTCGCGAGACGACCCATGCCGACATTCCACTGGCGATCGACCATTTCCGTTACTTCGCCGGCTGCGCGCGCGCGCAGGAAGGTTCGATCAGCGAGATCGACCATGACACCATCGCCTATCATTTCCACGAGCCTCTGGGCGTCGTCGGCCAGATCATTCCATGGAATTTTCCTATCTTGATGGCGGTGTGGAAGCTGGCCCCGGCGCTGGCAGCGGGCAACTGCATCGTCCTCAAGCCAGCCGAGCAGACGCCGATGTCGGTCATGGTGCTGACCGAGATCATTGGTGATCTGCTGCCGCCGGGCGTTCTCAACATCGTGAACGGCTTCGGCGTGGAGGCCGGCAAGCCACTCGCCAGCAACAAGCGGATCGCCAAGATCGCCTTCACCGGCGAAACGACGACCGGCCGCCTCATCATGCAATATGCGAGCGAGAACCTGATCCCGGTCACGCTGGAACTGGGCGGCAAATCCCCCAACATCTTCTTCGAGGATGTGATGGACGCGGACGACGATTATTTCGACAAATGCCTGGAAGGCTTTGCGATGTTCGCGCTCAACCAGGGGGAGGTATGCACCTGCCCTAGCCGCGCGCTGATCCAGGAGTCGATCTACGAAAAGTTTATCGAGCGTGCCATCGTCCGGGTGAAGGCGATCAGGCAGGGCAGCCCACTCGATCCTGATACCATGATCGGCGCGCAGGCGTCGAACGATCAGCTCGAAAAGATTCTTTCCTATATCGCGATCGGCCGGGAAGAGGGCGCGGAGGTGCTGACCGGCGGCGAACGGGCTGTCCATCAGGGCGACTTGGCGAAGGGCTTCTATGTCACCCCTACCGTGCTCAAGGGGCACAACCGGATGCGCATCTTTCAGGAGGAGATCTTCGGGCCGGTGCTGGCGGTGACGACCTTCAAGGACGAGGCGGAGGCGCTGGCGATCGCCAACGATACGCTCTACGGACTGGGCGCCGGCGTGTGGACGCGCGACGGCAGCCGCGCATACCGAATGGGCAGAGGCATTCAGGCCGGGCGCGTGTGGACCAACTGCTACCATGCCTACCCCGCCCATGCGGCTTTCGGCGGCTATAAGCAGTCGGGCATCGGACGCGAGAATCACAAGATGATGCTGGATCATTATCAGCAGACCAAGAATCTGCTGGTGAGCTACAGCCCCAAGGCGTTGGGTTTCTTCTGACGCAGTCTTGCGAAGCGCCGGCTACTTCCCCTGGCCGGCGTTTCGGTCCTGGCGGGCATTCCATGCAGGGCGCCCGCCAGTTTTCGTTCCCGCCAACAGGTGACGCATGGCCGACCCGCCCGCCCGTATCCTCGCGACCCCGGCCGCTGAAGCGCTGATCTCGCGCCTGTCCGAGCGCCACGGCCCGCTGATGTTCCACCAGTCTGGCGGATGCTGCGATGGGTCCGCGCCGATGTGCTTCCAGGCCGGCGAGTTCAGAGTTGGCGCACAGGACGTGCTGCTGGGGCACGTCGCCGGCGGCGTGCCCGTCTGGATCGGAGCCGCGCAATTCGAACATTGGCGTCATACCCAGATCATCATCGACGTCGCGTCGGGGCGGGGCGCGGGGATGTCGCTGGAGAGCCCGGAAGGACAGCGCTTCATCGTTCGCTCGCGCCTTTTCAGCGGTGCCGAAGCGGTTTTGCTGGCACTCGGCGAGGAACCAACCCGTGGTGGTTGATCTGCCCGCATTGGCCGTCTCGGTTTCGCGTGACAGCGTCACGGAAGCCGTTACATCATATTGCCCCTAAGCATAAGAAAGTAGGTGATGGGGGCAGGATATGGCGACAGGCGCTGCGACAGGAAGCGGCATAAAATTTGCAGTTTCGCACACCGATGATCCGCAAGCCGCCATGGCGGCGCTGGCCGAGCAGCTCGGCGACGATCCCCTGGCCGGCGTGGTGACGTTCTGTGCGCATCGGTACGACCGCGATCTGCTGGCGCGGGCCATCAACCGAAGGTTCGAGGGAATGGCCGTCATCGGCTGCATCAGTTCGGGCGAGTTGACGGGCATCGGTTATGACCATGATTGCGTGACGATGATCGGCTTCCCTGCGAGCGATTTCCGCATGACCTCCCATTGCTTCACCGACATAGACCGCTTTGACCCCATCACGGCGCGCGAAATTGTGCGGTCGCTGGCAGCCCGGGCGGAGCGCGACGCGCGGCAATTGGGCGAAGCGGTCAATCATGTGGCACTTTTCCTGGTCGACGGCCTCTCCCATCGGGAGGAATGGCTCACGATCACGATCCAGGATGCGCTGGGCGATATTCCTCTGATCGGAGGATCGTCAGGCGACGATCTGGCCTTCCGGCAGACCGCGATCTTCGACGAAGGCCGGTTTCACGCGCGCGCCGCCGTGGTGGCCATCCTGTCCACGCCGCGCCCGGTCCATGTCTTCAAGGCCCAGCATTACCAGCCAGGACTGCACAAGATGGTGATTACGGGCGCCGTTCCGCACGAGCGGATCGTGACTGAGATCAATGCGGAGCCCGCCGCCACGGAATATCTGCGGCTCGCCGGCCATACTGGCGAGGAACTGGGCATGGAGTTTTTCGCGGCACATCCACCAATGGTGCGGGCCGGCGGCGAATATCATGTCCGTTCGATCCAAAGCGCCAATGCGGATGGCAGCCTCACCTTCTACTGCGCGATTGACGAGGGGCTGGTTCTGACGATCGGCGAGCCGGTGGACCGTATCGCCGGCATGGAGCAATTGTTCGCCGAACTGGAAGAGCGGGTGGGTGAGGTCGACCGCATCATCGCCTTCGACTGCGTCCTCAATCGCATCGACGCCGAGCAGCGGCAGATGTCGCGCGAGGTTTCCGCCCTCTATGCGCGGCACAATGTTATCGGGTTCAACACCTATGGGGAGCAATATCACGCGCTGCATGTCAACCAGACCTTCAGCGGCCTGGCGATCGGGAAATGACCGACCTGCGCCTCGGCCCTGACAATGAAGCGGATGCTCTGCGGGCGGAGGTGCACAAGCTGCGGCGGATCAACAGCGCGCTCATGGACCGCGTCGAACGATCCTCCGACATGTCGGTCAACGCCTTTTCCATGTTCGAAGCGGCGATCTCCCTTGAGGCCAAGGTGCGGGAACGCACCTTGCAGCTGGAGGATGCGCTGCGCCGTCTGGCGCAGGCGAACACCGCGCTCGCCGACGCCCACGCTCAGGCCGAGGCGGCGCAGATGCGGCTGCGCGACGCCATCGAATCGATCAACGAGGGCTTTGTCCTATTCGATGCGGATGATCGGCTTATCCTTTGCAATGAAGCCTATCTCGGCTTCTGGCCGCAGATCGCCGAGCATGTCGCGCAACCCCTAACTTTTCAGGATATTGTCCGCATCGCAGCGCAGAACCAGCGGCCAGCCGGAGCGCAGGTCGCGCCCGACCGCTGGGTGTCCGACAGGCTTGCGCGTCACGGAATCGCCGATGGCGGCCATGTACAGCGTCTTGCCGATGGTCGCTGGATACAGATCAACGAACTACGGACAAGCGAAGGGGGCATTGTCGGCATCTACACCGACATCACCGAGACCAAGGCGGAGGATGCGCGTGCCCGCGCGCGCGAACTGGCCGAACATAATATCATGTTGCAGGCGACGCTCGACAATCTGTCCGAAGGCGTGTGCCTGTTTGACGGGTCGGGACATCTGGCGGCATGGAATGATGCGCTGCGCCGCCTGTTGCGCTTGCCGGACGATTTTTCGGGCGTGCTGGAAACCCATGGCGACCTTCTGCACTGGTGCCGGGAGACGTTGGGCATGGCCGATGGAGGACGGTTGGACTGGCCGGGCGATGCACAGATCGATCGACCCGCAATCTGCTCTTGCGCCGTTGACGACCGGCATTTCGAACTCCGCAGCAGCTTGATGGGCGACGGCGGGCGGGTGTTCAGCTTCACCGACGTCACCGACATGCTGCGGGCGCAAGCCGGTCTCCGGGAAACAGCAGAGACGCTGGAACGGCGGGTGTCGGAGCGAACGGCGGAACTGGTCCGGCTCAACCATCATTTGGGAGCAGAGGTAGCGGAGCGCCGAACGATTGAGGCGGAACTGACCGAGGCGAAGATAGCCGCAGAAAAGGCCAATCTCTCCAAAACGCGCTTCCTGGCGGCTGCGAGCCACGATCTGCTCCAGCCTTTGAACGCAGCCCGCCTGTTCGTCGCGGCGCTTGGCGATCGGCGGCTCGCGCTGCCGACGCGGGCTCTGGTAAACCAGACCTCGATCGCCCTCGATTCGGTCGAGGAGCTCCTTGAAGCGCTGCTGGAGATTTCGCGGCTGGATGCAGGTGCGATCCAGCCCGAGATATCGTCGTTCCGCATCGATCGCCTGCTCCAGAATCTGCGTGTCGAATTCACGCCCATGGCGCGGGCGGCAGGCTTGGCCTTCACTATCGATGCCCGTCCCATTTGGGTCGAATCGGACCAGCGGCTGCTTCGCCGTATCCTCCAGAACTTCATTTCCAACGCCCTGCGCTACACTACGCAGGGCGCCGTCGATGTGACGTGCCACTGCGGGGACGGGCGGGCGGAGATCAGCGTCTCCGATAGTGGTCCCGGCATTGCGCCGGAGCAGCAGGAGTTTATTTTCGAGGAGTTCCGCCGCCTCGACACCCGGAGCCCCGGCAAGGGTCTAGGCCTGGCGATCGTTCGCCGCGCCGGCGATATGCTGGGCCACCCCATCAGCCTGCGATCCGAACCAGGGCGCGGTGCGACATTCTCCATCTCACTGCCTCTCGGGGTCGAACAACAGGATGAAGAGCCGCAGGGAATCGAAGCGCGGGATCGCTCAATGCGTGGGCTTTCGGTGCTCGTGATCGACAATGAAAAGCAGATCCAGACGGGGATGGTAAATCTGCTGACGGGGTGGGGATGCAAGGTCACCGTTGCGGACGGGTTCGACCAGGCTCTGACCCAGTTGCGTATCGGAACGCATCCAGACGTGATGCTGGTCGACTATCATCTGAACGATCAAGAGACCGGCGATGTCGTCATCAAGCGCCTGCGTGCACATTTCGGTGCGCAAGTGGCGGCAATCGTGATTTCGGCCGACCGGGGAGAAGCGCTTAAAAACCTGCTTGCCGCCAGCGATATCCCCCTGCTCAACAAGCCGGTCAAGCCGGCCCAGCTGCGGGCGCTGCTGCGGATGGTGTTGGCCTAAGAGCAGCTGCGGGGTTGTCGCGTGGCGCGCATTGCCGCAGGCTCAATTGTCGCCGTCGAAATGAACCCGGTTGGCCAGGATGACGGCCTGAGTGCGACTGAACACGTTGAGCTTCTGCAGGATGGCTGAGACATGAGCCTTCACTGTAGTCATCGATACGCTGAGGTCATGGGCGATCTGCTTGTTAAGGCGACCATGAACCAGATGGGTCAGCACGATCCGTTGCTGCGGCGTCAGGCTCTCGATCTTCGTCAGGATGTCGGCTTCCTCTGCGCTTTCCTGCGGCGAATCCTCGATCGCGTCGGGCATGTAGATCTCGCCTGAAACGACGCGATGAAGCGCTTCGACGATCGCACTGCGCTTGATCGACTTTGGGATGAAACCGGCTGCGCCGGCCGCGAGAGCCTCTCGCACGATCGAGCGGTCGAACGACCCCGACACCATAACGACGGGAAGGATCGGATGCCGGTTGCGCAGCAACCTAAGGCCGTCTAGCCGCTTGACGTCCGGAATGTTAACGTCGAGCAGCACGAGGTCGAAGTTGGACTGCTTGTCGAGCGTCGCCATCGCCTCCTCCATGCTGGAGGCCTCGAAAATTTCGCAGCCATCAAAGCTGACAGCGATGACACTGCGAAGCCCGTCGCGAACCAGCGGATGATCGTCGACGATCAGCACTCGTTCCATCATCGCTTCGTTCTGCTCGATCCGCATGCCCGGCCCCCCGCCATGATGGTGGATCATAGGATGGGGCGGAGCAAATTGCCCGCGATTTCCGCTCTGGACCATATGCCCGCGCCCCATGACGATCATATCGCTGCTCCCTATTTGGCCAGCTTGAAGACCCAGAGCGAACCGCCCTGGTTGATGTCCTTGAAGGATTTGGCGACTTCGCCGCCCCACAGCGGCACCGCGCCGCCCCAGCCGGACATTACGGCGACATATTGGTCGCCATCCTGTTCCCAGGTGACAGGCGATCCGACGACGCCGGATCCGGTCTGGAACTTCCACAGTTCGGTGCCGGTCTTTGCGTCGAAGGCTTTGAGATACCCCTCCGGCGTTCCAGTGAAGACCAGGTTGCCCGCCGTCGTCAGCACCCCGCCCCAGAGCGGCGCCTTGTTCTTATATTCCCACACGATCTTGCCGGTCTTCGGGTCCATCGCCCGCAGCGCGCCGATATGATCCTCCGCGATGGGTTTGATGGTAAAGCCCGCGCCCAGATAGGCTGCGCCCTTCTTGTAGGCGATCGGCTCGTTCCAGATGTCCATGCCCCAGTCGTTCGACGGGATGTAGAACAGGCCTGTGTCCTTGCTGTAGGCCATCGGCATCCAGTTCTTGCCGCCCAGGAAACTGGGTGAAGAGAAGACGGTCGCCCCCTTTTCGGTGCCGTTTGGCGCACCGGGGCGCCCGGTCGGGATCAGGATGGGCTTGCCGCTCCTGTCATATCCGCTCGCCCATGTCGTCTGCATCACGAACTTTTGTTGGCGCTCACGAACTTGCCGTTGGTGCGGTCCAGCACGAAAAAATAGCCGTTGCGGTCCGCTTTCGCGCCGAGTTTCATCGGCTTGCCGTTTATGGTCGCGTCGAACGGAATGAACTCGTTGACCCCGTCGAAATCCCAGCCGTCATGCGGCGTCGTCTGATAATGCCATTTGATAGTGCCGGTGTCGGGGTCGATCGCCAGCGTGGAGGCGGTGTAGAGATTATCGCCGGGCCGCAAGTGGCTGTTCCACGGCGCTGGATTGCCGGTGCCGATATAGACGAGGTTGGTTTCCGGGTCGTAGGTGCCGCCCAGCCAGGTCGCGCCGCCGCCGGTCTTATAAAGGTCGCCGGTCCAGGTGGCGTTGGTTTTGCCGGTGACGCCATTATCCTTGCCGCGCAACGTGCCCATGTTGCCTTCGATCACCGGGCGGTGCCAGATCAGCTCGCCGGTTTCGACGTCGCGGGCATCCACCGCGCCGACGATGCCGAATTCGCCCCCCGAGTTGCCGGTGATGACCATGCCTTTGACGATCAGCGGCGCGGCGGTCGCGCTGTAGCCGGCCTTATAGTCGGCGATCTGCTTGTTCCATATGACCTTGCCCGTATGCCGGTTCAGAGCGACCAGACGTGCGTCGAGGGTCGCGAAGATGATCTTGTTGCCATGGATCGCCGCGCCGCGATTGACCACGTCGCAGCACGGCATGATGTCGTCCGGCAGGCGGGCGGCATATTCCCACTTCTCTTCGCCCGTCCGCGCGTCGAAGGCGTAGAGCCGCGAATAGGAGCCGGTGACGTAGATGGTGCCGTCGTACACGAGCGGCTGCGACTCCTGCCCGCGCTGCTTTTCACCGCCCAGCGACGAGGAGAAGGCGGGAACGAGTTTGGCGACCGTCTGGCTGTTGATCTGGGCAAGGGGGCTGAAGCGCTGCGCTTGCGGACCCATGCCATAGGTGAGCACATCGCCTGTGGAAGCGGCGTCGTTCATCAGGTCCATGTCGGTCGGCCCCTCCGCCATCAGCGGCGCGGTGCTTGCGGCCAGAGCGATGCCGGCTACCCCCAGGAACGAACGCGTGAAACGTCCCGTCATTCTCATCCTCCCTTGTTTTCCGGCGCGTTTTCGCGCCGTCCGTGCGACAGTCTATTGCGCGTGCCTCCGCTGCCAATTAGACCTTGGGTCGGGGCTTTCAGCCCGCTGCCAGCGCCGGGGCGTAGGTGACGCCATGGGCCTCGAATATCGCATTGAGCGCGCCCGACGTTGTCATCTCCGCCAGGATCGTCTCGACCGCGTCGCCCAGGTTGCGGCTGTTTTCCTTGACCGCCATGCCGATATCCCATCCCGGTGAAGCGAAGGCAGGAAGCGGGCCGATGCGCCGGACGATGTTCGTCGCGCCGCTGTCGTGCAGCACGGCCTCTATCTGGGCGCGGCTGGCGAGCACTGCATCGGCCTTGCCCTCGGCGACGGCCATCGCGGCCTCCGTTCCGCCCGGGAAGTGGATGACATCCTTCGCCAGCAGTCCTCCGAACGCACCGATCAGGTAAAAATCGGGTATCGAGTCGATCTCGACCGCCAGGCGCCGCCCGCGATACTGGGTCGGCGGCGCGTTGACATCCAGTGCCCCCTTGGCAGCGGCGAACTGGAAGCTCTCGCGATAATAGGGCGCGACGATCGCGACTTGATCGTTGCGCGCGGCAAAAGTCCGGTCGAACGGGACGTGCAGCATGATGTCGGCGGGTTGGAAGCCCAGAAGGCCACCCTTCCACACGCCGTTGCGCAGATCGTCGTCTGCGCTTTCGTCCGCGACCAGTTCGGCGAGGTCGGCGCGCACGCCCAAGGCCTTCGCCAGCGCCCGCGCGATGTCGACATCAATGCCGGCGAGCTTGCCATCCTTGCGCCAGGACCAGGGGCGGTTGTCCTTGTAGACTGCGACCCGAAGGACTCCCAGTTCCCTGACTTTGCCGAGTGGAGCGGCAATGGCGGAGGTCGCGGTGCCCAGCGCGGCGAGCGCCGCGCCGGCTAGAAAGGCGCGCCTGTCCATGGCGATCATTCCTGATGCTTGGTTTCGAGCCAGGCGCGGATCGCCCATCCGGCCTTTTGCCCGAGCACATCGCCGAAGGGCGGCATATAGACCTTTCCATCGTGGCTGGAGCCGTGCTGGTAGCGCTGGATGAACCATTCGTCGCCGCTGTCGCCAACCTCCAGATAGCGCAGGTCAGGCGCAATGCCGCCGCTTTCCGCGTCGAGCCCGTGGCAGCGCGCGCAATTCTGGCCGTACGCGGATTCGCCGATCTTCGCCGCAGTCGCGTTGCCGCGATAGGGGTTGTGCTGCACCCATTCCGTGCCGATCTCGGGCAGGGCGGCGGTGTCCACGGCCTGCGGAGTGACATTGCCGTGCGCCATCAGCGCCGATGTAATCGATCCCCCGGCGACGCAGGCTGCGCCGATCAGGGCGATACGTCCGAAGTTCCTCATCCCAAACCCTCTTTTTTTGTCGCGGTCTTAGCAGCCGCCGACCGTCCATGATGACCCTGGATAGTAGGGAAGCCGCTGATGCTGCCCCATTGGTCTTTGGTACAATGCTGTCCGCCGGTGTGCTCGGCTAGATACCTATGGATACAGACGAGGGTGAGGATCGAGCGGCATGATGAAGGGCGTCCTGTTAGGACTGGCGCTGGTCGGCGTGGGGACGGCAGCCGATGCCGAAACCCTCTATGTCTCGAACGAGCGCGGGAACAGCATCAGCGTGATCGATGCAGCGACGATGCGAACCGTCGCCACATGGGCGGTGGGCCGCAGGCCGCGCGGCATCACGCTTACGGCCGACGGCAAATATATTCTTCTCTGCGCCAGCAGCGACCATGCCGTGCAGATGATCGACCGCGCGACCGGGAAGCTTGTCGCCGATCTTCCGTCGGGTCAGGACCCCGAGCAATTCTTCCTGTCGCGCGACGGGCGCACGCTGTTCGTCGCCAATGAGGATGACGCAGCGCTGACTGCAATCGATCTGGCGAGCCGCACCGTCGCCTTTCAGGTCGATGTCGGCAAGGAGCCGGAGGGCGTGGCGCAGAGCCCGGATGGCAAATGGGTCGTCGTAACCTCCGAGGACGAGGGCGTCGTCAACTGGATCGATCCTGTGTCCCGCAAGATGGTGGATGCGACGCCGACCGACCAGCGGCCCCGTCATGTCGAATTCACGCCCAACGGCGGCGCGCTGTGGATCGCGGCAGAAATGGGCGGGACGGTGCAGATCGCCGATCCCAACACGCGCCGGGTCGTGGACACCATCCGCTTCGCCATTCCGGGCTTGCAGGACTATCAGATATTGCCATGCGGCATTCGCTTCACGCCGGATGGTAGGACCGCCATCGTGGCGCTAGGCCGCGCCAACCATGTGGCGCTGGTCGATGTCGCCACCCGCACCGTCCGCGCCTACGTGCCGGTGGGCAAGCGGGTCTGGCATGTCGCCGTCAGTGCCGACGGCGCACGCGCCTACGCCGCCAATGGCCTTTCGGACAATGTTTCGATCATCGATGTTCCGGCGGCGAAAGTCGTCGGTAATATCCCGGTGGGCGCCGGGCCGTGGGGAATAGTGGTCGTGCCCTGACCCAAAGGACAAGTTATAAGACCTAAAGTTCAATTCCAGCGCCTTCACCTGCCGCGCACTCTGCCCATCGGCCGGCATGACCGGCAGTTCATAGGGAGGATGACATGGCTAGGGGGAAATTCCTGGGCAGTGCCGCATCGGCACTGCTGTTTGTCGCTGCGAGTGTGCCGGCGCAAGCCGGAACGACGGCGGAGCTTCTGAAGCGACTGCATGAAAAAGGTATCCTGACGGACGAGGAATATGCCCAGCTGGCGAAGGACGATGCTGCACCTTCACCAGCCCCGACCGCCCCTCCTGCGGTAGAGGGCAAGCCTGTCGTCCGTGTCGCCGACAGCGGTGTCGGCTTCGACGTCGGCGACGTAACGGTCAAGATTTCCGGTTCGGTCAATGGCTTCTACACCCATGAAAGCGGGCAGGCAGCCGGGCCGGGCACCGGGGTGGTCGGGGGCGTTGTGCCGGTTGGTGGCAGCAGTTCCGCGATCCGCAACGGCCTGTTGCCAGGCTTCCTGAAGTTCGACGTGACGACCACGCAGGCCGGGTGGGACGTCGGCGCGCATTTCGGCATGTATCCCGGCATCAATAGCGTCAATTACGCCGCTGGCGGTGGCGCCAATTCAGCTGGCCGCCCGGTTGCACTTCAAACCGCGGGGATCGATTTTCGTCAGACCTACCTCACGGTCGGCCGGGCCGGCCTCGGCGAATTCAAGCTGGGGCGCGACATCGGCCTGTTCGGCTCGGAAGGCATATTGAACGACATTACTTTGCTGTCTGTCGGGTCAAGCGGCGGCAACGTCGCGCCCTCCAACACGTCGCTCGGCCGCATCGGCATCGGTTATATCTACACCGATTTCCAGCCGCAGATCACCTACGCCTCCCCCAACCTGTCGGGATTCCAGGTGTCGGTCGGCATATTCGAGCCGCTCCAGTCCCTGACCGGTCCCGGCGAAACCAGCAAGTCGCCCGGCTTTCAGGGCAAGATCGTCTATGACGGTAAGTTCGGGGATTTTTCCGCCCGGGCCTGGCTGTCGGGCATCACTCAGAAGCACAACCGGGTCGACGGCATCTCCTATACCGGCAGCGGATTCGATACGGGCGCCAAGATCGGGTACGGCCCGGTGGTTCTGACCGGCTATTACTATAAAGGTTCGGGCCTGGGCACGACCGCTCTCAACCTCTTCGACACCGACGCATTGGGGAACAAGCGGGACAGCGACGGCTTCTATATTCAGGGTCTCGCGACCTTCGGCAAATTCTCGTTGGGCGGCAGCTATGGCGCGAGCCGGCTGCATTATGCCAACGCTGCCGACGCGATCGCCAATCCCGCATTGCTGCGCCGGAACAGCAGCTGGGTGGGGCAGGCGCGATACGGGTTGACCAGCTGGGTGACGCTGATCGGCGAATATATCAGCACCACATCGCGCGCGCATAACGGCAACGAGGCGCAGAGCGACACGATCGCGGCAGGAGCGATCCTCTTCTTCTGATGGAGCGATTGCGGCAGCGACCGAAAGGTCAATGTCGACCGGAGAGGCGGCGCCCTATTCTGACGGTGCCGCCTCAACGCGGGCGGGGGTACGGGGGGAGGATGAGAAGATGCGCGGAACAGCCTGTCTCGCGATCGCGGCGGCAGCAACGCCGGTCACTGTCTGGGCGGAGCCGGACGCGGCGCCTGGCCTTGCAATAGTGGTCACTGGCGCAGGGCTGCCGCTGCCGCCCGGCGCTCCGGCTTATGGATCCGTGCTGATCGACCGCCCGCGTCTTGAAAATGGCGCATCAAGCCGGATCGAGAACCTGCTATCGGATGTCGCGGGCTTCCAGCAGTTCCGTCGGGCGGATAGCCGCGCGTCCAACCCATCCAACCAGGGCGCGACGCTGCGCGCATTGGGCGGCAACGCATCGAGCCGCACGCTAGTCCTGCTAGACGGCGTGCCGGTTGCCGATCCCTTCTTCGGCTACATTCCCTTTTCCGCGCTGGTCCCCGACCGTCTGTCACTCGTGCGTGTGACCCGAGGCGGCGGAAGCGGTGCTTTCGGTTCTGGGGCGGTGGCGGGGACGATCGAACTGGCGAGCGCCACGCGCGATCAATTGGCCGCAGTCGAGGCAAATGCTCTCTATGGCAGTCGGGACTCGCGCGAGATTTCCGCCAGCGTTTCGCCGAATATGGGAGCAGGCTTTGCGTCTTTGTCGGGGCGCTGGGACAAAGGAGACGGGTTCCACACGACCCCTCGCGACCAGCGCGTCGCCGCTACAGTGCCTGCCATGTACGATAGCTGGTCCGCCAACCTGCGCATCGCCGCGCCGATCGACGCGCGCAGCGAGGTGCAGTTTCGCGCCACCCTGTTCGACGACCGGCGCACGCTTCGTTTCGCCGGAGCGGACAGCGCAAGCCAGGGGCAGGACGCCAGCATCCGCTATCTGTCGCGGGGGCGCTGGCAGGTCGATGCGCTCGCCTATGTGCAGGCGCGCAACTTTTCCAATATCGTCATTTCTTCGGCCAGCTTCCGCAAGTCGCTCGATCAGCGTGATACGCCATCCACAGGCATTGGCGGGAAGATCGAATTGCGACCGCCGCTCGGCACTGCCCATGCGTTGCGCTTCGGCATGGACACGCGATGGTCCAGCGGGACCATGGCAGAGGACGCCTATAACGCAAATATCGCCGCCAACCCGCTGACTGCGCGGCGTCGGGCAAGCGGGCATCAACTGACGACCGGCTTCTTCGCGGAGGATGACTGGACTCCGGCCGCGCTGGGCGGGCGGCTGGTATTGACGGGCGGGATGCGCGCGGACCGCTGGGCGATCCGGAACGGCACGTTCCGCGCCGCCAACGCGGCAGGCATGCTGACCGCCAACAACGTCTTTCCCGACCGCTCAAACTGGGTTGTTTCGGGCCGGGCCGGCGCCCTGTTTCATGTCTCGGACGCTCTTGCCCTGAGAGCGGCAGCCTATAGCGGATTCCGCCTGCCGACCCTCAATGAACTGTACCGCCCGTTCGTGGTGTTTCCCGTGACGACACAGGCCAATGCTGCGCTGAAACCGGAAAAACTGAAAGGCGTTGAGGGTGGGTTCGATTGGACGGTGGACGACAAGATCATGATGTCGGCCACCCTTTTCGCCAACCGCCTTGATGATGCCATTGCCAATGTCACGGTCGCCCCGAACCTGCGCCAGCGGCAGAATGTCAACGCGATCGAGGCGCATGGCGCGGAACTCACCGGACGCGCAAGGTTCAGCCCGCAGCTCACCTTGACGGCAGCGTACGCCTACAGCCGCTCGCGCGTCTCAGCGCCCGGTGCGCTGCTCGATGGCAAGAGGCCAGCGCAGGTGCCTCGCCACGCGGCGAGCGCAACTGTGGACTGGACGCGGGGCGCCGCAACCCTGTCGGCGACACTGCGCTATGTAGGCCGGCAATATGAGGACGATCTGCAAGTGGACGCGTTGCCCGATGCGCTTACCGTCGACGGCTTTTTGCGCCTGCCGGTGTCGAGCCGCTTCAGCCTGATCGCCCGCGCGGAAAATCTGTCCAACAGCCGGGTCGTCACGCGAAATGCCGGCGGATCCATCGACTTGGGAACGCCGCGGACGCTGTGGATCGGCGTCCGATTTGGTCATTGAAGGGAGCCATCATGTCCGACGATCTTTTTCCCGTACCTGCCGATTGGGCCGCAAGTGCGCGGATCGACAAGGCTGCGCGGGCGGCCGATTACCAGCGCTCCCTGGAAGATGCCGACGCTTACTGGCTAGAACAGGCGCGCAGACTGGACTGGAACACGCCGCCGACGCGCGCGTCCGAAAGCAGTTTCGATGAAGCTGATTTCACTATTCGCTGGTTCGCCGACGGCACGCTCAACGCGTCTGTCAATTGCCTCGACCGCCACCTTGCCGAACGTGGAGACGCGGTCGCCATATTGTGGGAACCGGACGACCCGGACGAAACGCCGCGCCAGCTGACCTATCGTCAGCTCCATGCCGAGGTTTGCCGCTTCGCCAACGTGCTGAAGGGAGCCGGTGCGCGGAGGGGGGACCGCATCACCATCTATCTGCCGATGATACCGGAGGCCGCCGTCGCGCTTCTTGCCTGCGCCCGCATCGGCGCGATCCATTCGGTCGTTTTCGGCGGCTTTTCGCCCGAGGCGCTGGCCGGCCGGATCATCGATTGCGATTCCACCATCGTCGTCACCGCCGATGAAGGGCGCAGGGGCGGACGGCGTGTTCCGCTCAAGGCCAATGTCGATACCGCGCTGGCGCTCGATCACTGCTCCAGCGTGCACCATGTCCTCGTCGTCCGGGCAACCGGCGGCACTGTGCCCATGCAAAACGGCCGTGATATCTGGTACGACGAGGCGATGGCGCAGGCTTCGGCCGATTGCCCCGCCGAGATCATGAACGCCGAGGATCCGCTGTTCCTGCTCTATACGTCCGGCTCGACCGGCAAGCCCAAGGGCGTGGTGCATTCGACCGGCGGCTATCTGCTCTGGGCCAGCCTCACGCATCAACTCTGCTTTGATTATCGGCCGGGCGATGTCTGGTGGTGCGCCGCCGACGTGGGCTGGGTCACAGGGCACAGCTATATCGTCTATGGTCCTCTGGCGAACGGAGCGACGACGCTGATGTACGAAGGTCTCCCCAACTGGCCGACGCATAGCCGCATCTGGGAAATCGTCGACCGGCATCAGGTCCATACCCTCTTCACCGCACCGACGGTGCTGCGGGCGCTGATGAAGGAAGGTGACGCCTTCGTTCATGTCACCAGCCGCGCGTCGCTGCGCCTGCTGGGCAGCGTCGGCGAACCGATCAATCCCGAAGCGTGGCGCTGGTATCATCATGTCGTGGGCGAGGATCGATGCCCCATCATCGACACTTGGTGGCAGACTGAGACGGGCGGCGCGATGATCGCTCCAATGCCCGGCGCCACGGACTTGAAGCCCGGCAGCGCCACTTTCCCAATGCCTGGGGTCGAGGCGATGATCGTCGACGGCGAAGGCCGGCCGATAGAGGGAGAGGGTGAGGGCAATCTGGTGATTGCGCGGTCCTGGCCGGGCCAGATGCGCACCGTGTGGAACGATCATGACCGCTTCTTCCAGACCTATTTCACGACCTTTCCCGGCAAATATACCACCGGCGACGGCGCGCGGCGCGACGCGGACGGCTATTACTGGATCACCGGCCGCGTCGATGACGTCATCAACGTGTCGGGCCATCGCATGGGAACGGCGGAGGTTGAAAGCGCGCTCGTCCTTCACTCTGCCGTGGCGGAGGCGGCGGTGGTGGGTATGCCGCACGAGATCAAGGGACAGGGCATCTACGCTTATGTGACGCTAAACGCCGGGGAGGTGCCGGGCGAGGAACTGCGCCGCGCGCTCATCCAGTGGGTTCGAGCGGAAATCGGCCCGATCGCGACCCCCGACGTCATCCAGTTCGCGCCGGGCCTGCCCAAGACCCGGTCGGGCAAAATCATGCGCCGCATCCTGCGCAAGATCGCCGAGGGCGAGGTGTCCCCACAGGCGCTCGGCGACACCAGCACCCTGGCGGACCCCTCCGTGGTGGACGATCTGGTGCGCAGCCGCCTGGCCTTCGCCGCCTGACCCAAGGTCCAATGGAGGCGCATGGATGCGCCTCCTACCCTCCGATCAACAAGATGAGCAGGAGGGGATGTGCGAGGTCGAGGCTGGCTTTTAGCAGGTTTGGCCGGCATCGGCTTCAGTGTGGCCCCGGCGCGCGCGGACGAGGCCGCTGTCGTACAGCTGCCGGCTATCGTCGTCACCGCGCCCGGCGGCGCGATTGACATGGACGACGCGCGCATAATCGGGTCGCGCGACATCATTGTCGCCGGCGTCCCCGATCTGCTGGCGGCACTCACCCGGAACATCGCCGGCATCACTTTGCAGGATGCGCAGGGTAATCCCTGGCAACCCAATCTCGTCCATCGGGGCTTCACGGCCTCGCCGCTTCAAGGCCAGTCGCAGGGCATCGCCGTCTATATGGACGGCGCACGCTTCAACCAGCCGTTCGGCGATACGGTCCAGTTCGACCTCATCCCCGAAGCCGCAATCCGGTCCATCACCCTGCTCGACGCCAGCCCGGTTTACGGTCTCAACGCACTGGGCGGCGCGCTGTTGCTGCAAACCAAGGACGGACGGGCCGAACCAGGCATCGAGGCGAGCGCGACCGGCGGTCGCTTCGGCTATGCGGAAGCGAGCATGGCGGCGGGCTTTGCCGATGGCGCATTCAGCGGTTTCGGCGCGATCCAGTATAGTCGCGAACGCGGCTGGCGCAACCACAGCCCTTCGCGCCTCGTCAACGGTTACATTGATCTCGGGCTGGATGCGGAGAGAGGCGGCATTCACGCGAAACTGGTCGGCGCGGACACAGACCTTACCGGAAATGGCGTTGCTCCGGTGGAGTTGCTGGCCGCCAATCGGCGCGCGGTCTTCACCTGGCCCGACAACAGCCGCAGCCGCTATGGCCGTGTCAGCCTGCACCCCTGGGTCGCGTTGTCGGACACCAGCCGGCTGGAGGCCAGCCTCTATGCCCAGCGGTTGACGCTGCGCACGGTGAATGGTGACGCGGCCGATATCGAATCCTGCGAGGATGACGATGCGGAGGGGTTGCTGTGTCTGGAAGCAGCAGGCGGGGCTGGCGAGGAGGCGATCCTGACCACAACGGCCGGCGAATCTGTCCCCGACCGTCTAGGCGGGGAAGGCTATGGCGTGCTCAACCGCGGACGGATCCGGACGAATGCTGCCGGGTTCCTAGTCCAGATCGTGGATGATAGCAGCCTGGCGGGCGGCCGCAATCATCTGGCCCTCGGCATCAGCCATGATCGCGGCCGCACCCGCTTTGCCGCATCGACCGAACTGGGCACGCTGACAGAGGATCGCAGCGTCACCGGGCTGGGCTCCATTATAATGCAAAACGATGGTGCGATAGCGCCGGTCGGACTGGTCGCCCATAACCGTCACTGGGGCGTTTTCCTGCAGGACCGCCTGCCGATCGCGCCAGGCCTCGCCGCGGAAATCGGCTTGCGCTGGAACCATGCGCGGATCGAACTGGTGGATCAGATCGGGACGGCCCTCAATGGGCGGCACAGCTTCCAGCGTCTCAATCCCGGCGTCGAGCTTGACTATCGCCTGTCGGACGGCCTGTCGCTGAGAGCAGGCTATGCGGAGACGAGCCGCGCGCCGACTCCTGCGGAACTCTCCTGCGCCGATGAAGCCGCACCGTGCAGCCTCACCAACTTCTTCATCGCCGATCCGCCGCTCAAGCAGGTCGTCGCACGAAGCTGGGAAGCCGGGGCGTCGGGCCATGTCGCAAGCGGCGGATGGAGCGCGGACTGGCTATTGTCGGCCTATCGCACCACCAATGACGACGACATCCAATATGTCGCCTCCGCCATCAGGGGGCGGGCTTATTTCCGCAATATCGGACGAACGCGGCGGCAGGGGCTTGACGCATCCGTCAAGCTGAAGCGGGGCGGCGTTGACGCCCGCCTCAGCTACGCCTTCACGGATGCGACCTATCGCCATTCGCTGCTCCTGAGCAGCCCCGCCAATCCCATGGCCGGCGAGGACGGGACGATAGAGGTGCAGGGCGGCGACACACTGCCGGGCATCCCGCGACACTCCGCAACGCTCAGCCTCGACTATGCAGGCACGGTCGGCGGTCGCCGCTGGACGGTCGGTGGCGACCTGATCGCACGATCCGGCCAGTATCTCGTCGGGGACGAAGGCAACGACAATGCCCGATCGCCCGGATACTTGATCGTCAATGTCCGGGCGGGAGTCGATGTAATGCCGCGAGTGACCCTGTTCGGCGAGGTGCGCAACCTGTTCGGACGCCGCTATGCGACATTCGGCACTTTCGCGCAGGTCGATGAGATCGAGCTGGAGGAAGCGCCCGGCGCGAGCGACGCGCGTTCTTATGGTCCGGGCGCCCCGCGCCGCTGGCATATGGGCGTCAAGGCACGTTTCTGATCGCCCCTACTCGCCTTCCACATCCACGCGGGGCAGCAGTGCCGCCTCCAGCGCCGGATAGAGGTGCGACACGCTGCGTTGCAGTTCGTAACGCGCCGCCGCCATGCCGGCGAATCGCGGCGGGATCGGCAGATCGCCCACTTCCACCATATCGAGCCCGGACGAGGCCGCCTGGCGTAGCGTCATGTCCAACCAGTCGAGCCAGTCCCTTGTCTGATCGATTGCCCTGCGGCCTGTCGGGTCGAACGGGCCATGGCCGGGGATGGCCGCCTTGTGCCGCAGCGCCGCCAGCACCGAAAGGCTCTCGCGCCACCGTTCAAGATCGGCGGTCGGCGTGCTTGGCGCGCGATCGAGGAACAGCAGGTCGCCCGCTATCAGGGTGCCGGTCCGCTCGTCCAGCAAGGCGAGGTCAGCGGCGCTATGCCCGGCGAGAGCCAGCAACCGCAGGCGGCAACCTCCAAAATCCTCGGCAGCTTGATCGATGCTGCGTCCGGGCAACACCACGTCCGTGCCCCGCATCCAGTCGCCCAGCAGACGATAGAGCGCATCGGAAAAGCCGCTCCCGTCCCGTTTCATGTCCGCGATCGTGCCGGGCAGCGCGGCGACGATGGCCGGATCGAACGCGGTGATGCCCATGCCGTGATCGGGGTGAAGATGCGTCACATAGACCCGGACCACCCGCTGGCGTGTCAGTTCCTCTGCCACTGTTTTGAGCAAGCGCCCGTAGCGGATCGACGGCCCCGCATCGACCAGCACGGTGCCCGCCGACGTGGCGATGATCGCGATGTTCGCGATCGCGCCGCCATTGGCGAACAGCATCGGTTCGTCCGCGCCGTGGATCATCCATATGCCGTCGGCGACCGCGACCGGCTTGATGGCGTAGGCGCTTTCGGCCGCAGCCGCCATCGGCACGACGCCGATCAGGCCGGCCAGGGCGTGCCGGCGGCTGATCGTCATGGGGCATCGCCGTGGGAAGGGAATGGCGACTGGCGAGCAACCATGATCTTGGCGGCATAGACGCGGCCGTTGGTGTCGCGCGCCGTCACGGCCAGCGGTGCGCCGGCTTGCGCGCGCGGCAGCAATGTGATTGTCGGGTCTTCCGCGACGGACGCCCAGATGTCCATATCGCCGAGCGTGTCGCCGCGTGCGTCCGTCACCGTCAGCCGATCGATATGATAGGTGGCGATGTTCGCAACAAAGCCCGTGTCCATCGGGTGGCGGACAATCAGGCGCAGCCGGCTCGTCCCGTCACGCGCGGGCCATGCCCCACCCCTTATCTCGCCCAGATGCTCCGCCCAGTCTCCCTTGACGCGGCTGACCGGCGGGGCCGAACAGCCGCCCCCCGCTGCGTCGATCCATCCGCCGCTTACCAGCCACTCCCCGCTTGCGAGCCGCACCGCCCCGCGAACCGGCGTCCGCTGATCCAGCTTGATCCCGGTCGCGACATAGGGATCGGCTCCGACCGGCCGGTAGTCGATGGCGACGGGAATAGGATTGAGGTCGGCAAAGATCAGCATTCGTTCCACGGCACCAACGCCGCGCGCATCCACTATGACGGGAAAGTTGCGCTGGTTTTCCGCGATCTGGGGAAAGAGAACGCGAACGCGCTGATCGAACTGAACCGGATCGTCGCCGAACAGCATCCGGGCATGAGCTTCCCACATCGGCGACCCAAGCGGGTCAGCCGGGTAGGGCGCTCCCGCCCAGGCCGCGGCGCTCGATCCACTTAGCGACAGCAGGACCGGAACCGTCCACAGCAAAA
Organism: Sphingobium olei; assembly: GCF_042678845.1. Taxonomy (NCBI): domain Bacteria; kingdom Pseudomonadati; phylum Pseudomonadota; class Alphaproteobacteria; order Sphingomonadales; family Sphingobiaceae; genus Sphingobium; species Sphingobium olei. The sequence goes on from NZ_JBHTLS010000132.1 coordinate 21,317, forward strand.
GGCGCGTCATGCCACTCTCCCAAAGTCCATGATTATTCGGGCGTCAGGATCGCTACCATTGCACCTTGGGTCGATGATGAAGGGCATGTGTGATGAAGGCGGTGATGCGTATCCTGCTGATGACGACGCTGCCGGTCACCGTTCACGCGCAGGAGCCTCGTCTCTTCGACGCGGCCGGCTATCGCGCCGCTCAGCATCGCGGCCCGGTGCATCGCGCACCCGAAGGCGTGGGGCGGATCGCGCCTGTCGCTCTTGCCGGTCTGAGGCCCGATGTCGACGCCATATTTGTGGACGTGCTGCCGGCGGAGGGCGGCTATCGGCAGGATGACGGTCGGTGGCGTCTCGCGCGGGCGCACAGCACGATTCCCGGCGCGTACTGGTTTGCCGAGGCCGGCCGTGCAGCACCGCCGGCCGCCATATTGTTCGCGTTTCAGCGCCGCATCGCGCAGCTTTCCGGCGGCGACAAGAGCCGGATGATCGTCACTTTCTGCCTCGCCGACTGCTGGATGAGTTGGAACGCGGCACGGCGACTGCGCGCGCTTGGATACCGCAATGTCTGGTGGCTGGCGGAAGGGACCGACGGCTGGCGAGACCTCGGCCTGACCCTCAAGCCGGTCGATCCCGAGCGCTGATTGGACCAAAGATCAATTGTTTGCTCCGTCGCCATCGGCAAGGTGCGGGTCCAACCGGCAACATATTATGGAGAGACGAGATGCGACATCCCATCGTGATGGCCGCCGCAGCCTTGATGGCCGCCGCGTCGGCGATGCCCGCCCAGGCGAGAGAGATCGTGGTCCACATGAAGAATCAGGGAGCCGAAGGCGCCATGGTCTTCGAACCGTCCTTCGTGAAGGCCGCCCCCGGCGACGTCATCCGTTTCAAGCCGACCGACCCCAGTCACAATGCGGAAACCATTTCGACCATGCTTCCGGCCGGAGCATCGCCGATGAAGGGAATGATGAACAAGGAAGCGGTGCTGACGGTGGCAAAGCCCGGCCTCTATGGCATCAAGTGCATGCCACATTATTCGATGGGCATGGTCGCGCTCATCCAGGTAGGAAAGCCGGCCGCACCCGACATCGCGGCCGCTCGCGCAGTCAAGCTCCCCCCGTTCGCCGCCAAGCGGATGATCGTTCTTCTGAACAAGGCCAGATGATCGGTGGTGGTCCGAACACGCTCGCTTGAGCGGATGTCGGCTTGCGGGATGGACTCGATGGTCGCGAAGCCGATCTGGAGCGACAGTTCAGGGTAAGGCGGCCAATCGTGGCGACGCGGCGCTCCTTCCAGCAAGACAACGGAGGGCGGCTGCGCGGTTTTAGGGTCAATCCTCCTCGCCGTCGGCCAGCATCCGCATCGCCGCTCCGTCGAGATCGTCATATTGACCGGTGCGCAGCGCCATGAAGAAAGCTGCCAGTGCCACAAGTCCGCACAGCAGGGCGAGCGGGATGAGGAGGGCTAGACCGGTCATTTCGCGCTGTCGTTGAGACGAAGGGCGTTAACGACGACAATCAGCGAGGACAAAGACATGGCTACCGCTGCCACCAGCGGCGTCACCTTGCCCGCGATCGCGAGCGGCACCGCCAATATATTGTAGCAGATGGCGAGCGCGAAATTCTGCTTCACCACGCGTATCGTACGCCGCGCGGCCCGCAGCGCAATCGCGACCGGCGTCAGCCTGTCTCCCAGAAAGACGATATCGGCTGCAAGCTGGCTGGCGTCACTCGCAGATGCCGGTGCCATACTGGCGTGCCCGGCGGCAAGCGCTGGAGCATCGTTGAGCCCATCGCCGACCATCAGCACCTTTTGACCCTGCGCCTTCAGCCGATCAAGCAGCGCCAACTTGCCGGTAGGCCGAAGCCCGCCGATCGCCGTTGTCCCGGTCGCGCGCGCGATCTCCTCCAGCGCGTCGGGCCGGTCGCCGCTGGCGACCAGTGTCCGAAGGCCCGCACCGCGTAGCGCTCCGAGCGTTTCGGCCGTATCGGGCCGCAGCGCATCGGTGAAGGGAAGCAGATGCGCCTCCGCACCGCGGCGATATTCGCTCGCCAGCTCGAACAGGGTAATTGGGCTGACTGGACGTGCCAGCGATACCGGGACGCCTTCATGGTCGGCGAACAGTCCCTTGCCCGGCATCTCGCGGATTGCATCAAGAGAGGCGGCTCGGACGCCTTCGGCCTCCAGCGCCTGTCGCAACGCCATGCTCAGCGGGTGGCGGCTGGCCTGCGCCAACGCGAGAAGGACGGAGCGATCCTCCGCATCCAGCCGGTCGAGATGACGCGGAATGGGGCGGCCAAGGGTCAGCGTGCCGGTCTTGTCGAACACGACTTCGGTGACGTCGGCCAGCCGCTCCAGCGCGGAGCCGTCCTTCACCAGGACGCCCTGCCGCATAAGTGCGCTGCAAGCCACGATCTGCGCTGCCGGCACGGCAAGGCCGAGTGCACAGGGACAGGTAATGAGGAGCACCGCGACTGCGATCAGCAGCGACTGGTGCATCCCCGCCCCGGCGATCATCCAGCCGGCGAAGGACAAGCCGGCAAGCAAGTGGACGCATGGCGCATACCAGCCCGCTGCCCGGTCGGCGAGGCGGACGTAGCGCGACTTGCCTTGTCCCGCCTCTTCCATCAACCTTGCTATGTCGGCGATCACTGTGTCGGTGCCCGACGCGGTCACCTCGACCGTCAAGGGGCCGGCGACGTTGAGTGCTCCAGCCTGTACAGTATCACCCGCTCGGACTCGAACGGGTGTGCTTTCTCCAGTCAGGAACGAAATGTCGAGGCTGCTGTCTCCTGATAGAACGCGCCCGTCCGCCGCCAGCCGTTCTCCCGCCGCGACCAACATACGCGTTCCCGCACGAAGCGTTTCAGCCTGCGTCCAGCGGCTTTGCCCCGCCTCGTCCAGCACGAGAGCACCCGGCGCGGTCTGTTTTAGCAGCGCGGCAACGCCGGCCCGTGCGCGGCCGCGCATCAAGCCGTCGAGGCAGCGTCCCGCTAGCAGGAAGAAGAGCAGCATCACCGCCCCATCGAACCAGGCATGCGCGCCGCCGGTCGCGGTCTCGTAAAGGCTCATGCCCGAGGTCAGCAGCACGCCGATGCTGATCGGCACGTCCATGTTGGTATGGCCCTGCCGCAGCGCCGCCCAGGCGGACCGGAAGAAGGGCATGCCGGCATAGGCGATGGTCGGCAGCGCGATCAGCGCTGAGAGCCAGTGAAACATCTGCCGCGTGGCGCCTTCCGCGCCGGACCAGACGGATACCGACAGCAGCATGATGTTCATCGCTGCGAAGCCGGCGACGGCGAGGGCACGAAGCAAGGCTCGGTTCTCCGCCGCGGCAACGTCAAGGCCGGGGTCGGCCAGCATCTCCGCTTCGAAACCGAGCCGGGTGAGCGCCGCCTTCAGGTCGGGCGGGCTCAACGCTGGGTCATGGCGGATCGCGACACGTTTGGCCCCCATGTTGACGCGGGCGGATTCGATGCCGATCACCTTTGGCAGGCCGTTCTCGATCTTCGAGATGCAACCCGCGCAGTGGATGCCGGGGACGGCGAGCAGGCTTTCGCGCGTTTCGACCTGCGGCGCCGGTTCAGGAAGGAGTGCTCGCGTCGCCATCAGTCGATCTCCCGCAGCAGATGCTTTTCGCTGCCCGCATGGCGAATGTCGAGGCGGAGGCGCCAGCGACCGGGTGGTAGCGCGGCTTCGCTGACATAGCGGCCGGGCGCGGTCTCACGAAAGGCGATCGCGATATCGGCGGCCCGGCCGAGCGGATGCTGCGCCAGAGCCTTCACCGTCCTGTACCGGACCGGTGCGCCGGCATCGTCGCCTAGTGTCAGCACGACATGGCGTGCGTGATCGGTCGCCACATCGTCCTTCCAGCGCAGTTGCTCCTGCGTGCGGGCCGCGGCCAGCCAGCTGTTGAAGCGCTGACTCGCGACATAGCTGTTCTCCACCACGGTGCCGCCGAAGGAACGGACGGCGACCGTCGCCATCAGCATGTTGACCGCGATCACTACCGCGAAGAAAGCGACCAGGATCGCGGTCATGTGCCAGCCGGTAAAGCGGCGCGCGGGAAGGCTGTTGGACATCATAGAGGCCTTTCAAAACGGGCGGGCTCGCTGTCGCCGCCGCCCTCGCGGTCAGTAGCGCGAACGGTGAAACGGAAGTCCTGGCGCTGCGGACCTTCGCCGGGCAGGGCGACGAACAGGCGCAATTTGGCGACGCTGTCGGCGGGAACGGTCGCGGCAATGGCCGGGCGAGCCTGCTCGCGGGTCATGCCATCAGTCCAGAGGCGCGCACCCGGCAGCCCTTTGACCGTCACCGCCATCTGGCGAGGCCGCGTCTCCATGTTGCTCAGCCTGATCGTATAGGCGTTGCGGACCATGCCGTCGGACAGGCGCACGGCGATGGGATTGCGGTCCTGCTGCACGCTGATCCCTATGCGGGTGCGGGCGCCGAGCGCGAACAGCATAGCTGCGCCGATCCCGCACCAGAGCGTGAAATAGGCGATGGTGCGGGGCCGCAGCAGCGTCCGTAGCACCGGGCGGGGCGCTGCCCCTTTCTTCTCCGCCTCCGCATCGTCCTCGGTGCAATAGTCGATCAGGCCGCGCGGGCGACCGACCTGCGCCATCACCTTATCGCAGGCGTCGATGCACAGCGCGCAAGTGATGCAACCGATTTGCGGCCCTTCGCGGATGTCGATGCCGGTCGGGCACACCGCGACGCACTGGTTGCAGTCGATGCAGTCGCCATAGTCACCCGGATGCGCCTCCGCCTTCTTCAGGCTGCCGCGCTGCTCCCCGCGCCAGTCCTTGTAGGTGACGACCAGCGACTTTTCGTCCAGCATCGCTGTCTGGATGCGCGGCCAGGGGCACATGTAGATGCACACCTGTTCCCGCATGAACCCGCCCAGGACGAAGGTGGTCGCGGTCAGCACGCCGACCGTCGCATAGGCGACGGGCGCGGCGCTGCCGGTCCAGAATTGCTGCTGGAGCGTGGGCGCATCGGCGAAGTAGAAGATCCAGGCGCCGCCCGTCAGGAAGGCGATGGCCAGCCAGACGCTCCATTTGAGCAGGCGCCGCGCCAGCTTCGCCGGGGTCCAGGACGCCTTCGCCAGCCGGATCTGCGCGTTGCGGTCGCCGTCGATGAAGCGCTCGACATGTTGGTAGAGGTCAGTCCACACCGTCTGTGGGCAGGCATAGCCGCACCAGGCGCGGCCCACCGCCGAGGTGACGAGGAACAGCCCCACCCCCGCCATGATGAGCAGGCCTGCGACGTAATAGAATTCCTGAGGCCAGATCTCGATGGCGAACATGTAGAAACGGCGATGGGCGAGGTCGACCAGCACCGCCTGATCGGGCGCATAGGGACCGCGGTCCCAGCGCAGCCACGGCGTCACCCAGTAGATGCCGAGCGTGACCGCCATCACCGCCCATTTGAGGCGGCGATAGAAGCCGTCCACCGCCTTGGGATAGACGCCCTTGCGCTTTTCATAGAGGTCGGAAGAGCCGGCGGGCATCAGCATGGCGCTTACCTCTACAACCGTTCGGGCTGAGCGAAGTCGAAGCCCTCCGCAGAGCGAAGCGAAGTGGCTTCGCTTCGCTCTGCCGGCCCCTTCGACAAGCTCAGGGCGAACGGTTTGAGTTTACTTCCCTGCATCGCCCGCCCCTTCGGCCACCGCCATGACCGGCGCCGCCTCGCCCCCGCCGAGACTGTGGACATAGGCCGCGAGCATCCGAACCGTCGCCTTGTCGAGCTTGTCGCCCCAGCGGGGCATCACGCCCTGGCGGCTGTTCCACACGGTCTGGCGGATCGTGTCGGCATCGCCGCCATAGAGCCAGATGCCATCGGTCAGATTGGGCGCGCCAACCTCCCGATTACCTCCGCCGACGGGGCCGTGGCAGACGGCGCAATTGTCGGCGAAGAGCTTTGCGCCGCGCTGCGAGGCCGTGCTCGGCCGATCCTGCCGGCTGATGGCGCGGACATAGGCGACGACATCGTCCACCTGCGCTGCGGTCAGCAGCTGGTCGCGGCCGAAGGCGGGCATCTGCGACATGCGGGTCGCCGCATGATCGGGGTTGCGCACGCCGTCGAAGATCGTCTTCTCAATCGTCGCGAGATCGCCGCCCCACAGCCAGTCGTCGTCGTTCAGGTTGGGATAGCCCTTGGCCCCCGCCGCGCCCGAGCCATGGCATTGCACGCAATGCACCCGGAACGCGGCCCGCCCGCCCTCGACCGCTGCCTGTATCAGCTGCGGTTTGCCGGGCAGCGCCTCGACCGGCGTTTTGGCGATGGCCTTGCGGATCGGAGCCATCTGCGCCTCCCGCGCGGCCAGTTCCTTGTTAAGCGCACCGCGGCTCGACCAGCCGAGCATGCCCTGCGTAGCGCTGTGGATCATCGGCCAGGCGGGATAAGCGATGGTATAGGCGGCCGCGAAGAGGATGGTGGCGTAAAAGGTCCAGAGCCACCAGCGGGGCAGCGGCGTGTCCAGCTCACGGATACCGTCCCATTCATGCCCCTTGATCTCCGTGCCCGTGGCGGCGTCGATATGCTTGTCGTCAGCCATGACCGATCTCCGTCTCTTCGCTGTCCCTGAAGATCATCCTGGCGGCGGCGTGGCTGTGTGCGCCGCGTCGGGGAAGGAAATGCCAGCCCACCAAGACGAGGTAGCTCATCCCCATGAACACCAGCCCCCAACTGTCGGCGAAATGTCGCAGCGTGTCGTAGCGGCTCATCGCTCCACCTCCTGCGGCTCGGCGGCGTTAACGTCGACCAGCGTGCCCAGCATCTGGAGATAGGCGAGCAGCGCATCCATCTCGGTCAGCTTGCCCGGATCGCCGTCGAAGTCGCGGATCTGCGCCTTGGGGTAGCGCTTGACCAGGTCCGTGGCGTCGGCGCTCGGATCGGCCTGCGCGACGAGGTCGGCATCGGCCTTCGCGACGTCCTCCTTGCTGTAGGGCACGCCCACGTCGGACAGCGCCGTCAGATGCGCGGCCATGTCACCCGCCTTCAGGTCGCGCTCGGCGAGGAACGGGTAGGTCGGCATGATCGATTCCGGCACCACGGCGCGCGGATCCTTCAGGTGCTGGACATGCCATTCGTCGGAATAGCGCCCGCCTACGCGGGCAAGGTCCGGTCCGGTACGCTTGGACCCCCACTGGAATGGATGGTCGTACATGCTCTCTGCGGCAAGGCTGTAATGGCCGTAGCGCTCGGTCTCGTCCCGGAAGGGGCGAATCATCTGGCTATGGCAATTATAACAACCCTCGCGGATGTAGATGTTGCGCCCGGCCAGCTCGAGCGGCGTGTAGGGGCGCACTCCTTCCACCTTCTCGATCGTGTTGTCGATCCAGAAGAGGGGGGCGATCTCCACGATGCCGCCGATGGCGACAACGATTAGCGCGGCGATACCAAGCAGCGAGACGTTCCGCTCGAGCTTGCCATGGTCGAAAAAGCGGGATGCCATCAGGGCGTCTCCTTAAACGGGCTGGGCGATCAGCGGCTTGTCGACCGCGGGGTCATAGGCTGCGTCATGCATCGGCTTCTCCGCGCGCAGCGGGCTGCCGGCGATGGTCCGGCCGATGTTCCAAGCCATGATGATCGCGCCGGACAGGTAGAGCAGGCCGCCGGCCGCGCGGATCAGGTACATGGGCAGCATGGCGCTCACGACCTCCGAGAAGGCGTAGACCAGATAGCCGTCCGACCCATATTCGCGCCACATCAGCCCCTGCATGATGCCCGCGACCCACATCGATGCCGCGTAGAGGACGATCCCCACGGTCGCGAGCCAGAAATGCCAGTTAACGAGGCGCAGCGAATAGAGGCGTTCCCGCTGCCATAGGCGCGGCGCGAGATAATAGAGGCAGGCGAAGGTAATCATGCCGTTCCAGCCGAGCGCTCCCGAATGGACATGACCGATGGTCCAGTCGGTATAATGCGACAGGCTGTTCACCGCCTTCACCGACATCATCGGGCCTTCGAAGGTCGACATGCCGTAGAAGGCGAGCGCCATCACCATCATGCGGATGATGGGGTCGGTGCGGATCTTGTCCCAGGCGCCGTTCAGCGTCATCAGGCCGTTGATCATCCCGCCCCAGCTCGGCATCCACAGCATGATCGAAAAGACCATGCCCAGCGTCTGCGCCCAGTCGGGCAGAGCGGTGTAGTGCAGGTGGTGCGGGCCCGCCCAGATGTAGAGGAAGATCAGCGACCAGAAGTGGATGATCGACAGGCGATAGCTGTAGACCGGCCGCTCGGCTTGTTTCGGCACGAAATAATACATCATGGCAAGGAAACCGGCGGTCAGGAAGAAGCCGACCGCATTATGGCCGTACCACCATTGGGTCAGCGCATCCTGCACGCCTGCAAAGGCGCTGTAGCTCTTGGAGCCCAGGAAGCTGACCGGCACCGTCAGGTTGTTGACGATGTGCAGCATCGCGATCGTCAGGATGAAGCTGAGGTAGAACCAGTTCGCCACATAAATATGCGGCTCGCTGCGCTTCAGGATCGTGCCGCCGAAGACCACGAGATAGGCGACCCAGACTATGGTCAGCCACAGATCGACATACCATTCGGGCTCGGCATATTCGCGGCCCTCGGTGATCCCCATCAGGTAGCCGGTGGCGGCCAGCACGATGAAGAGCTGGTAGCCCCAGAAGACGAAGTTCGCGAGCGCGGGGGAGAAGAGCCGGGCACGGCAGGTGCGCTGGACCACGTAGAAGCTGGTGGCGATCAGCGCGTTGCCGCCGAAGGCGAAGATGACCGCGGAGGTGTGCAGCGGCCGCAACCGCCCGAAGCTGGTATATTCCAGGCCCAGGTTCAGCGCGGGGAAGGCGAGTTGCAACGCGATATAGAGGCCCGCAAGGAATCCCGCGAGGCCCCAGAAGACGGTGGCGATCACGCCCCAGCGGATCACATCGTCATAATAGCGGCCCTGATCTGCCGGCATCCTCACGAGCCCCCGCGCAAAGCCCGCATAATCCGCGGCGCGCAACCCATAGATGGCCAGCCCCAGCGCCGTCGCGCTCACGATGCCCATATGAACGGAAAAACCATTATCGCCCGCCGCCAGCATCGCCCCGAAGGCGGCCAGCGCCAGCGCGAACCAGCCGCCCGTCCGCATTACCAATCTGTCCATGGATCTGTCCCCGCGAAGGCTTTGCGGCGCTCTGTTGGAGAGCTCCCGCCTTTATGGCCTCACCTCTGTCAAAAGCGGTGGAGCGGGTCTTTACGGGAAATTGCGTAGTCGTGGGGTTGACGGCGAATGACCCGGGTGGGCGAACTTCAAACCGTCTCGGACAGCGTTTCCAGTGCAGCGATGTTAATCAGCCGTACGCCGCGTCGCCCAACCAGGTCGATAATGCCGTCACGTTTCATTTCGGTCATCTGCCGCGACACCGTCTCAATGGTAATGCCCAGAACGTCGGCGATCTGTTGGCGCGACAGCGGGAGCGCGATCACCCCATCCCCGTCCGCCTTCAGCCGCCGGCTCATGTCGAGGAGGAAAGTGGCGACCTTCTCACGCGCAGACTTGCGGCCGAGGAGGAGCATCCAGGCGCGGGTGCGGTCGAGATCATCCAGCGTGCGTTGCAACAGGCGATGCTGCAATTCTCCATGCCGCATGGCGAAACCGTCGAAACAGCCACGCGGGAAAAGACACAGCCGCGCGTCGGTCAACGCCGTCACGCTATGCGGCGTTCGTGCGCCAAAAGGGCGGCCGATGAAGTCGGAGGCATAGACGACGCCGACAATCTGCTCGCGCCCGTCACCTGTGGACGTGGCGAGCTTCAACGTGCCCTCGATGACATTGGCGACGACCATGCTGTCGTCCCCTTCCCACATCACGGTTTGACCGGCCTGCAAAGTGACCCGCCGTCCAAGACGGCTCAGCGCGCCGCGATCGCCTTCGGTTAGGTCCGCGCAGATGGCACGGTCGCGCACGACGCAAGCGTTGCAGCACTGGCTGCCGCAGATTCGTGCCGGGGTCGGGAAGGCGGCATTTTGCGCCATGTCAAATCGCATATCCATGCCGTTGGATGACGAGAGCGCAGGCCGCGACCTATCCGTAAATGTCCCTATCGGTGCGCGGCGTCGAAGGCATGAAACCGAAAATAGCGTATCAGGCTTCACTCTCGCTCTTGGCGGGATGTTCCAGATAGGTGCTGATGATTTCTCCGCCTCCTCTACCCGGCATGAAAGGCGATACGCAGCGCCTCCGCCAGACTCTTCACCTCCAGCTTGTGCATCAGGTTGGCGCGGTGGATTTCCACCGTCCTTGCGCTGATCCCCAGGTCGTAGGCGATGCTCTTGTTGGGCAGGCCCTGCACGAGCCCGTCCAGCACGTCACGTTCCCGGTCCGTCAGCACGTTGAGTCGCGCCCGTGCCTCCTCGGCGCGCGCCATGGCGCCTCGCTCGGCCAAGGACAGGGTCTTGGCGGCCTCGATACAGGTGAGCAGCGCTGCCTTTTCGAAGGGCTTTTCGATGAAGTCGCTGGCGCCTGCCTTCATCGCCGCGACTGCCATGTCGACATCGCCATGGCCGGTCATGATGACGACCGGCAGGGTGATGCCGCGCGCGCGCAGTTCCCGCTGCACCTCCAGCCCATCGATGTCGGGCATGCGGACGTCGAGCAGCACGCAGCCGCGAGGCAGCGCGCCCGCCTCCTTCAGGAACTCCGGCCCGCCCGCGAACAGGCGCACGGTATAACCGCTGGTCCTGAGCATAAAGGACAGTGAGCGTCGGATCGCCTCGTCATCGTCCACGACGTAGATGGTGTATAGTTCGCTCATGTGGCCGTTTCGTCCCTAATCAACGGCTTCCAGGGTAAAGTGGAAGGCGGTGCCGCCCCATTGCGAGGGTGTGGCCCAGATGCGGCCGCCATGTCCTTCCACGATGGTCTGACTGATCGAGAGGCCGAGGCCCATGCCCTGTGCCTTGGTGGTGGTGAAAGGGGTGAAGAGCGTGCGCGACATTTCGGGGTCCAGTCCCGGCCCGCTGTCGGCGACCACCACCTCCACACGGCCGTCCTCTGCCGGGGTGGCGGTCAAGCGCAGGATGTGCGCCGGGCGGTTCTGCATCGCCTCCACCGCATTCTTGACCAGGTTGATGATCACCTGCTGGAGTTGGACTCGGTTGACCAACACCTTGTCCACCTGCTGATCGACGCTGATGTCCATGTCGATGCCCCGGCTGTCCATGCCGATAAAGGCCAGCGCGACTCCCTCCGCCAGCGCACCGCGCAGCGGCTCGGGCTGGCGCAGCGTGTCGCCCTGACGGATGAATTCGCGAAGCGACCGGATGATTTCCCCCGCCCGCAGGGCTTGGCCGGCACTTTCGGCCATCGCCTCGCGCAGCATGTCGCGGTCAACCGGCCCGTCCGTTGCCAGCAGGTCGCGCCCTGCCTCCATATAGTTGGCGATCGCAGTCAGCGGCTGGTTCAGTTCATGCGCGAGAGCGGACGCCAGCGTTCCCATCGCGGTGACACGGCTGGCGTGGGCCAATTCCGCCTGAAGATCGGCGACGCGCCGTTCCGCTTGCTGCCGTTCGGTGAGATCGCGGATGAAGCCGGTGAACAGCCGCCGCGTCCCGTCCTGCACCTCGCCCACCGACAGTTCGATGGGAAAGGTGGACCCGTCCCGTCGCCGCGCGCTGGTCAACCGTCCAACGCCGATGATCCGCCTTTCCCCCGTGGCGAGATAATGGCCGATATAGCCGTCGTGCCGCTCGCGGTCAGGGGATGGCATCAGCATCGAGATATTCTCGCCCAGCACATCGCTTTCGGCATATTGGAACATGCGCTGCGCCGCCGCGCCAAACGATACGATGCGCCCGGTCATGTCGATGACGATCAGCGCGTCCGGCACAGTTGCCAGGATCGATCCAAGCAACGCCTGCTCCAGGCTGTGGGCGCGCTCGCTCAGCCCGTCCGTTTCGTCATCCGCAACCGCCATGCCGCGACCATGCCGTCCTTTCAGTGCGCCAGCAAGAGCGGGACGGGCGTGTCGCGCAGCAGGCGACGGGTGACGCCGCCGAACACGGTCTCGCGCAGCCGGCTGTGGCCATAGGCGCCCATGACGACCCAGTCGATCGCGAGGTCGCCGACGATGCGCATCAGCACCTCCTCGACGCTGTGCCCCTGCCGCGGTCGGCAGCTCAGCTCGGCCTCGATGCCGTGGCGCGACAGATATTTCAGCGCGTCGGTGGCCGGGAAGGCATCCTTTCCAACCTCTTCGACGGTCACGACCTGCACCGCGTCGGCCATCTTGAGCAGGGGGATGGCGGAACGGAGCGCTGCCTCCGCTTCCTGCGAACCGTCCCAGGCAACCAGCGCCCGCCCGGCCACGGCGAAGCGCGCCGCCGCCTGCGGCACGCCCAGCACCGGCACGCGGCCGCCAAGCGTCAGGTCCGGCACGATGGCAAGCGGGTCGCACATGCTGCGACGCGGCCCCTGCGGTAGGGTCGCGACGATCAGGTCCGACAGCCGCGCGGCGGAGAGGATGCCGCTCACGGCATCTCCCTCGCGCTGGATCCAGTCCCATTGCACGCCTTCCCGCGCCATCCGTGCCTCGACCTCTCCCTGCGCCTTGCAATCGATCTCTTTCAGTTCGGACATGATCGTCGGCGCGAAGCCCGCGCCGCCATAGAGATCGGCCTCCACAAGATCCGGGAGCATCGTCACCTGGGCGCAGCGGATATGCGCGCCGGTCGCGCGCGCGATGTCGAAGGCTGCCTGCAACCGGCTTTCCTGACCCAGATCGTCATGGATATGAAGCAGTATGGATTTCATGGCCCCGACCTTTCCGCGCGGATGTTTCGATGGCTTTCACTAGCCCCTGAGTCCGGGATCGCACATCAGGGATAGTCCTTATTTCTTCGGGCGCTGCGAAACGGGAAAAGGGGGCCATGACATGGACGACGATACGCCTGGAACTGGCGCGCACGGAGGATTTCCCCAACGGTTCGGCCGCCCGCAGCTATGTGCTGCGCCTGCCGCTGCAACCCGACGGGCTGATCAACGAGCAGGAATATCGGTCCCATCCGGAGCTGGCGACCGCCCGCCGTTTCTGGCCTAACGAACCCGATCGGCGGGGCTATCTTGTCCGGACGTCCGAGGGATGGGTGCTGTCCTACGCCCCGGGGGAAGAGGATGATGAACGGATATTCCGGCTGGATGCGCGCGTCATCCGGTCGGGCAGTTACCTGACGCTGACCGAGCCGGACGGAGACCAGCTTCCCTTCCTGGTCAAGGGCCTCGCGCCAGCCTGAACGAAAGGACTTGGTTATGATCCATCTCGAAACCCGCGCCGGCTTCAGTCTCGCGCTCCGCCCCGCCATACCCGCCGATGCCGACGCGGTGATCGATTTCTTCGACCGGGTGTCGGACGAGGACCGGCGGTTCCGCTTCCTGTCCTCGATCCGGCATCTGACGGCGGCGCAGGCGAAGGATATCACCGAGTTTGACTATCACCGACGCGAAACCTTTCTGGCCTTTCTGCCTGGCATGGACGAGATCATAGCAGCCGCCACACTGGCAGCCGACCGGACTGGTGAGAGTGCCGAAGTCGCGATCTCCATCGACGCAGACTATAAGGGGCGTGGCATCGGCTGGACCCTGCTCGATCACGCCGCCGCCGAAGCACGGCACTGGGGCGTCCGCCGGCTCCGATCGATCGAAAGTCGCGAGAATCATGCCGCGATCTCGCTGGAGCGGGAGAAGGGCTTCTCCGCGCGCGCTGTCGAGGGCGACGCGACCTTGGTGATCCTGGAGCGCTGTTTCTGAACAGCGTCGGCACCGAAGGGCGCTACCGTACCAGCGGCGGATCGATCCTGTTCGCAAGCGGCTCCCCGCCTCTAAATCGGTGATGTTCGCCAGCATCTCGCAGCCGAGGCCCAGCCGCAGAGTGCGGGCCGCCAGCGCGCCGATCCGGCCGGTGCCGATGACGCGGGCGGTACGGTCGTGCAGGTTAGGCCATCCAGCGCGAAATCATTCTCCCGCACGCGCGCCCAGGCGCGATGCACCTTGCGGTCGAGCGCCAGCGGCAGGGCCATAGTGAACTCGGCGACGGCTTGGCATTGGCCCGGCTCAGGAACTGCGGGTCATGGCCGTCGACCCTTGGTGCCGAAGATCGCGACGCGCATCCCAGCATGGTGGCGTGGTCGTGCGGTGGTCAATGCCCCGATGCCGGCGAACGGAAAGGGGGCATTGTTCAGAGGCGGCGCCCCTCCCTGAGATCAGAAGCGCATACCCATGCCGACGCCGACAACCAGCGGGTCTAGCTCCACATGGACCTTCTGCACGCCCGCAGCGCTCGTGCTGAGCCGCGCGTTGGTGTCGATGTCGATATATTTGATGTCGAAGTTCAGGAAGACCTTATCGGTCAGGTCGATGTCCACGCCGGCCTGCGCCGCCCAGCCGAAGCTGTCGGACATGTGCACCTTGGTCTTGCCGACAGCGCCCTCCAGAGCCGTGGAAGCGTCCTCATTGTAGAACAGCGTGTAGTTGATGCCGGCACCTACATATGGCCGCACCTTGCCCTGGGGCACGAAATGATATTGCGCCGTGAGCGTCGGTGGCAGCACCCAGGTGGAAGCGAGCTTGCCGATGCTGCCGATCGTGCCGGTACGACCACTGGCGCTATGCTTGGTGGTCGCTGCGATCAGTTCGAAGCCGATGTGGTCAGTCGCCATCCAGGTGAAGTCGACCTCCGGCGCGACCGCATTATCGACACTCACCTTTTCGCCCGCGAACCCAGGCAGCACGCTACCACTTTTTTCGTTGGGCGCGACCATGATGCCGCGCAGTCGGATCAGCACATCACCCTGCTTCGCCTGCGCCGGCGTGGCGAGAGCTCCGGCAATGGTTGCGGCGCTCAGCAATAGGACTGTCCGGTTCATAGGGGTCTCCTTCCCTTCTGGTTGATGACTGCCCTTTGCGCCCCATCGGCCGATTGGACATTGATCCGGCGCAACGCGATATTTGACATAGCGCAATGTGCGGAGCCTCCGTCTGTGCGATCTCGTCCATATGTGGACCTACCATCCCGATCTGCTCGCGCGGCCGGTGCCGCGCTACACCAGCTATCCCACTGCGGCGCAATTCAGCGATGCCGTGGGAGAGGCGGAATTGATGGCGCGGCTGGAAGCGATTGAGGCAGACACATCGCTCTCCCTCTATGTTCATATTCCCTATTGTCATGATATCTGCTGGTATTGTGGCTGCAACACCGGCGCGGCCAATCGCGTCCAACGCCTGAGCGCTTATATCGAGGCGCTGGAGCGTGAAATGGCCATGATCGCCACACGCCTGGCCGGCCGAGGCCGGGTGCGGCGCATCGCCTTTGGGGGTGGCAGTCCCAATTCCCTTCCGCTGGTCGATTTCGTCCGCTTGTTGCAGCAGCTAACCCGCTGTTTCGATGCGCATGATGCGCAGATTTCGGTGGAGCTGGATCCGCGCCGACTGGACAGCCAATGGATCACAACGATGGCGGCCATGGGGGTGCATCGCGTTAATCTGGGCGTGCAGACCTTCAACCCGGCTGTGCAGGCGCGGATCGGTCGCATTCAGCCGCGCGAGATGGTGGAGCGCGCGGTGGAGGGCTTTGCCGATGCCGGCGTGGCGACCGGATTTGACCTGATGTACGGGCTGCCGGGACAGACGATTGACGACCTCATCGCCACGCTGGATGCCAGCATCGCACTGGCGCCGGCGCGGATCGCGCTGTTCGGCTATGCACATATGCCTTGCCTGATGCCGCGCCAGCGACGGATCGACGCCGACGACCTACCCGACCTGAAAACCCGCTTCGCGATGGCGGCGCAAGGGCATGATCGACTGGTCGCGGCCGGCTATCAGCCAATTGGCTTTGACCACTTTGCGCTGGCCGGCGACGGATTGGCACGGGCCGCGCGCGAGGGGCGCTTGCAGCGTAATTTTCAAGGCTTTACCGAGGATGACGCTGATGCGCTGATCGGCATGGGTGCAACCGCAATCAGCGCATTTCCCGACCTGCTGATCCAGAATGAGAAGCGCGCCGGGGCTTGGCGCGAGCGGGTCGCCGCCGGCCGGCTGACCGCCACCCGTGGGCTGATCCGCGATGGAGAGGACCGGCGACGGGGGCGCATCATAGAGGCGCTGCTCTGCCGGGGCGAGGCGCATCCGGGTGCAACGCCGATGCCCGATCTGTCGGATTTCGAAGCGTTAGGGCTGGTGCAATACAGCGAGGAGCGCATATTACTCACACCGGCCGCGCGTCCATATGCGCGGGCCATTGCAGCGCGGTTCGACGCTTATCTGGCGGTGGAGGAAAAGCGCTTCAGCCATGCGGTCTAGCGCAGCGTGGCTAGCGGCTGCCGCTTGCCTCAATCTGGCGGCGGGGACTCCGCCGGCACCGGCTTCTGCGCGCGCCACCGCGTTTTGCGGCGCAATGCCGCGAGGCTGGGTGCCGCCCGGCCATCGCCAGTTGCCGCGGGAACCGTTACGGGCTAATCTTTGCCATATTTTACTATGCGGAAACGACCGGGAGAGGCGGGGCGGTTTCAGAAATTTGTTGTATCTAAAGATGTGACCGCTTCCGATGGCGGAGCCTCAAAATGCATTTTCGGCTCGTGCAGGGCTCCCGACACGATCTGCATGCGTTCGATATCGGCCTATGTCGGCGACGTCCCCGCCTGCCGTTCAGCAGCAATGCATGCCAAGGGAACAGTATTCCGCAGATCATAGGCCAGCCAATAATAGCCGGTCTGGCGCAGATCCCTTGTCGGAAAGCCATAGGGCGTCGCGGGTCCGCGAACTGCACCGGGCTAGACTTGCACCCAGCATCTTGGCGGCAAAATCCGGCTACGAGCGTTTCAGACCGGTTGGAATGTGTACGTAAACCTCCGAGTCCCGCCGAGAATGATGTCCTTTGTTCGCTGTCCGTGCACTATCAGATCAAATAACGCGTGCCAAAATGGATGCCGCGAACTTCAAGGAGGTTGGCGCTGTCGCTGGCGTGTAAGCCGCCTATACCACCGTATAATTTCTGCCGCTGCGGCCCTGTGCGATCAGCGCATGCTGGCGGCATCGGACCCGTCAGGGATATCACCAAAAGGTCGCTTCATTGTTCCACCAACCCCTTGTCGCCATTATCGATGACGACCATTCTCTCCGGGATGCCCTTGCCGGGCTAGTCCGGTCGCTAGGGTACAGGACACAGCTCAGCCCATCGGCCGATCTTTACCTCCCGATGATGATGCAGGATCGTCCCGACTGCATCGTCACCGACATCCAGATGCCAGGCATGGACGGGATTACGCTCAAGCACTGGCTTGACGATCACGGTCATGCCATCCCCCTCATCATGATCACCTCCCGAACCGAGGAAAATCTCCTTGCGCGCGCCCGCGATGCTCAGCCCTTCTGCCTGCTTCGCAAACCGTTCGATGCCGATCAGCTCATCGCTTGCATCGATCGCGCCTTGGGGGTGGCTGGCGCATGAAGGGGGGACTGCTGCGCGCGGGCTTCGCCGCACCGGCGATCGGGCTGGCCGGGCTCAGCCTGCCATTGCTGACCTATTTGCCGTCCTTCTATGCCGGGCTCGGCGTGCCGCTGGCATCGATCGGCGCGGTCTTCCTGCTGGTGCGCATCCTTGACATGGCGGTCGATCCGCTGATCGGTGTGGCGGTCGACCGGACCGGCGCGCTGCAGCGGCACCGGACCTGGTTGCTGCTGGCGACGCCTGCGCTGATGGCGGGTACGGCGATGCTCTTCTTCCCGCCGGCCAATGTCGGCGCGTCCTGGCTGCTGGCGGCGCTGCTGCTCACTTATGTCGGCTATTCCGCCTATGGCATCGCGCATCTGGGCTGGGGCTGCGCGCTGGCGGAGGACAGGGATGGCCGCAACTGGCTGTTCGGCTGGGCACAGGCGGCCCATGTGGCGGGGGTACTGATCCCGGCGATCATTCCGCTGTTCGTCGCCACCGACCCCGCTCGAGCGGCAACGCCGACCTCCTTGTTCATCCTGATTGCACTGCTTGCGGGTGTAGTCGTCGCCTGCCTGATCCTGCCACTGCCGACGAAGCAAGGCAGCGGGCAACGGGCGCGGCTGCGCGACGTCATGGCGCTGGTTGCACAGCCCTCCATGCTGCGGCTGCTGGCCGTAGACATGCTGACGGGCATGGCGGTCTTCACCTGTGGCACACTCTTCTTCCTTTATTTCGGCGCGCGTGCGCTGGAGGGCAAGACGGCGGCGATGCTGTTCCTGCTCACCAATCTCGGCTCGCTGCCGGGCGCGCTGCTCTGGGCCTGGCTTGGCGGCCGTATCGGCAAGGCGCCGGCGGCGGGCGTGGCGTTCGTCGCCTTTGCCCTGCTGCTGGCGCTGATCGCCCTGCTGCCGGCCGCGCCGGGCGTGCGAACCGCCACGTTGCTGCTGCTGTTCGGCGCGACGCTCTGCGCCGGGCCCGTCCTCATTCGATCGATGCTGGCAGACGTCGCGGAGGTGGAGCGACAGGCGCATGGCGTTGACCAGTCTGGCCTGATCGCCGCTTTGTTCCTCTCCTCGAACAAGCTTGGCATGGCGATCGGCCCGGGCATTGCCTTCATGCTGCTGGACCGTGCCGGCTTCGTGCCGGGTGCGCCGACACAGGCACCGGCCGCGCTCGCCATGCTGGACATGCTCGCCATCTGGGCACCCGCGTCGATCGCCCTGCTTAGCACGGCCCTGATCCTGCCGCTGCGCAGGCCACTTTCCTGATCGAAACGACCTGATACATTCTGCGCCGTGGCGCGTGACCTTTCCCATCCGGCGATCCCCTCAGGCGATGTCTGGAACCAGACGCATGATGCGATGGTCAGGCGCGATCTGCGCGGCCGGATCATCGGCTGGAACACGGCGGCGGAACGACTCTACGGATGGACCTGGGCGGAGGCCGCGGGGTGCAACATCCAGCAGTTGCTCCATTGCCGCTATGCGCGCGAGGTGGAGCTGATCCAGGAGGAAATGGCCGCCAACGGCCACTGGTCTGGCCAGGTCAGCCGGACGGCATCCGATGGCCGCGAACTGATCGTCGATATGCGCTGCACCCTTATCTGCGACACCGCTACGTCCGGCGAGATACTGGAAACCAGCTGGGACGTCACCGAACGCAATCGTGAAGCAGAGGCGCAATCGGTACTCGACCATCGCTATCGCAACATGTTTCACGCTATGGTCGTATCCTTCTGGGAGCTCGATTTCTCACTGGTTCGCGCTATGATCCGCGACGTCATGATCGCCGGCCCCCGCGACATGCGGACCTTCCTGGCAGGCAATCCCGTTTTCATCGACCAGGCGATGCGCAGCACCTTCATCGTCGACGTCAACGACAAGACGCTGGATCTGTTCGGCGCCGCGACCCGCGACGAGTTGATCGGGCGGGACGTGCGCCGCTTCTGGCCGCCGCAGAGCGAGCATGTCTATGCCGCGAGCCTGCTGGCCGCGATCGAGATGAAGCCGCATCTGATCGCGGAGACGCAGTTGCTTACGCTCGACGGCCGTACCATCGATACGCTGTTCACCGTCTCCTGGCCCACCGACAACAAGGGCAAGGGATCGGTGCTGGTCGGCGTCACGGACCTGACCGATCAGATGGCGCAGCGGCGTGTGATGCGACAAATGGAAAGCGATCTCGCCCATGCCGCCCGGATCGCCGTACTGGGCGAACTGGCGGCCTCGATCGCACACGAGGTGAACCAGCCGCTCACGGCGATCGCGACCAATGGCGAGGCGGGGCTGCGTTGGCTGGGCCGGCCGGTGCCGGAGGTGGAGGAAGTCCGCGCGCTGACCGGCCGCATCGTCGCTGATGCCCGCCGCGCGTCAGACATCATCGCTCGGATCAAGGCGATGTCGGCCAAACGCGCGCCTGACCCGGTGCCCATCGACATCAACGACCTGATCCGGGAAGCCATGCTGTTCCTAACGCACGAGCAACAGGCGCAGCAGCTGACGCTGACGCTCGACTTGGCACCAGGCCTGCCCCCCGTCGTCGCCGACCGGACCCAGTTGCAACAGGTGATCGTCAACCTTGCCGTCAACGCGATGCAGGCGATGAGCGGGGCGGATGTCCCGCGGCGCGCGCTGTCGATCGCGACGCTGGCCACCGACGGGGCGATCCTGATCGATATTGCGGACAACGGCCCTGGTATCGCGCCCGATCATATGGATCGATTGTTCGAAAGCTTTTTCACGACGAAGGAGACCGGCGTAGGCCTTGGCCTGCCCATCTGCCGGTCGATCGTGGAGGCGCTCGGCGGGCGGATCAGCGCCGCCAATCGCGACGGCGGCGGCGCCGTCTTCCGCTTGCTGCTGCCTGCGGCATGATACGACTCATACGTCCATATGAGGTCGCGATCCGTCCGTAGAATGGGCCGCGCCTGGCCGACAGGCGATCATGCGTCATACCGATCGAAGGGAATGACGCATGATCCAGTGGTTGCAGCCCATTCTGCCTCAGGACCGGTGGACGGTAGTTGTGCTCGTCCTCGCCCTGACGCTACGCCAGTCGCCGGCGGAAGCGACTTTGACGGCAGTCGCGCTACGTTTGGGACTGGTTCGGGTGAGACGAAGCCTGTCGCGCTTCTGCTAGGGTGGCGACAGCACGGCGTCGGGCCGCAACTCCAGCACCTCAGCCATGCGCACCAGGTCGGCCAGCGTGCGGGCCTCCATCTTGCGCATCGCCGATCCGCGATGGATTTTCACCGTGATCTCGCTCAGCTCCAGCGTGCCGGCGACCTGCTTGTTCATCTTGCCGGCGGTGACTAACGTCATCACCTGCTTTTCGCGCATGGTCAGCTGCGCGAAGCGGGAGCGGATCGCGTCGGTCTGCCCATCGCTAGCGCGCCGGCCCCGGTCACGGTCGATCGCGGCACCGACTGCATCGAGCATATCCTGGTCGCGGAACGGCTTGCTCAGGAAATCGACAGCGCCCGCCTTCATGGCCCGCACCGTCATCGGTATGTCGCCATGGCCGGTCATCAGCACGACCGGCAGCCGGACGCCCAGGCCGGCAAGCTGTTCCTGGAAATCGAGGCCGCTCATCCCGGGCATGCGTACATCGAGCACTAGACATCCCGGCGCATCGGGGCGATCGGCCGCCACGAATTCGGCCGGCGATCCGTAAAGCCGCGTGGCAAGGCCGACGGACCGGAACAAGCCATCCAGCGCCAGCCGCAGCGATTCATCGTCATCAACAATGTGGACGATCGGATCGGTCATGCACTCCCCCAAGCCAAGCAAAATGACGGCGCGCGATGCTATCATCATCGCGCGCCGCCGCAACTGCCGGGAAGGCAGGCCGATCAACTCTCGATAAACGCCAGCAGGTCCGGGTTCACTATGTCGGGATGTGTCGTGCAAAGGCCATGCGGCAGGCCCTCGTACGTCTTGAGCGTTCCATTCTTAAGCAGCTTCACCGACAAGGGCGCCGAATCGGCATAGGGCACGATCTGATCGTCATCGCCATGCATGACCAGCACCGGAACGTCGATCCGCTTCAGGTCGTCTGTGAAATCGGTCTCGCTGAACGCCTTGATGCAGTCATGATGCGCCTTCGCGCCGCCCATCATCCCTTGCCGCCACCAGTTCTGAATGATCCCTTGGTCCACCTTCGCGCCAGGCCGATTATAGCCGTAAAAGGGCCCTGCCGGAACATCCAGGAAGAACTGCGCGCGATTGTCGATCAGAGCCTTGCGGAAGCCGTCGAAAACCTCGATCGGCAGGCCGCCTGGATTATCGGGTGTCTTGATCATGATGGGCGGCACCGCGCCGATCAGCACCGCCTTGGCAACCCGACCCGGGTTCGCCCGCGCCACATAATGCGCGACCTCGCCACCGCCGGTCGAATGGCCGATATGGATCGCGTTTTTCAGGTCCAGCGCGTCGGTCAGCGCGGCGACATCGGCGGCATAGGTGTCCATTTCGTTGCCTCGCCACGTCTGGCTCGATCGCCCATGGCCGCGCCGATCATGCGCGATCACGCGATAGCCGCGCTCCAGGAAAAACATCATCTGATTGTCCCAATCGTCAGCGGACAGCGGCCAGCCATGGTGGAACATGATCGGCGTTGCGTCCGTCGGCCCCCAGTCCTTGTAGAATATTTCTGTGCCGTCGCTGGTCTTGAACATGGTCATGGCAATGCTCCTTTCGATGCGGGATCACTCGGCTGCCATCGGCAGCTCAATGCCTAAGGCACGCGCCACGCCCGCGCCATAGGCGGGGTCGGCGCGGGTGCAGTTGTCGACATGGCGCCGCTGCACCGCGACCGATGCCCCGCCGATCTGCCGAGCGGTGTTTGCGAACAGCCGCTCCTGCTCGGCCGGGCTCATCAGGCGGAACAGCGCGCCGGGCTGCTCCCAATGATCGTCATCGGCGCGGTGGTCCCAATGGTCGGCCGGGCCGTCCAGCTCCATCGCCGGTTCGGGCAGATGCCGGCTGTCCTCCCACACGCCCTGGCTATTGGGAGAGAAACTGAGCGTTGCGCCCAAATTCCCGTCCGTGCGCATCGCGCCGTCTCGATGATAGCTGTGGAACGGGCATTTTGGCGCATTGACCGGAATGGCCTGATGATTGACGCCCAGTCGGTAACGTTGCGCATCGCCATAGGAGAAGAGCCGCGCCTGGAGCATACGGTCGGGCGAAAAGCCTATCCCCGGCACCATGTTGGCCGGGGAGAAGGCGGCCTGCTCGACCTCTGCAAAATAGTTATCTGGGTTGCGGTTCAGCTCTAGTTCGCCGATGGGGATCAGCGGATAATCCGCCTTGGGCCATGTCTTCGTCAGGTCGAACGGATTGTGCCGATGCGCCGCCGCCTGCGCCTTCGTCATCACCTGGATGCAGAGCGTCCAGGTCGGGAAATCGCCCGCTTCGATCGCCTCGAACAGGTCGCGGCCATGACTTTCGCGGTCCGCGCCGATAATGGTGGCCGCCTCTTCGTCGGTCAGGTTCTCGATCCCTTGCCCGCAGCGCAGGTGGAACTTGACCCAAACGATCTGCCCCTCTGCATCGATCAGGCTGAACGTATGGCTGCCAAAGCCATGCATCTGCCGATAGCTGCGCGGGATGCCGCGATCCGACATGGCGATGGTCACCTGGTGCAGCCCCTCGGGTAGCAGGGTCCAGAAATCCCAGTTATTCTGTGCGTTGCGCAGGCCCGTGCGCGGGTCGCGCTTCACCGCGTGGTTTAGGTCGGGAAAACGCAACGGATCGCGAAAGAAAAAGACGGGAGTGTTGTTGCCGACCAGATCCCAATTGCCTTCCTCGGTGTAGAATTTGACAGCAAAGCCCCGGATGTCGCGCTCCGCATCCGCCGCGCCGCGTTCGCCTGCGACGGTTGAAAAGCGGACGAACACGGCCGTCTGTTTGCCGATCCGCGAAAACAGCTTCGCCCGCGTCAGACGGCTGATGTCGTGGGTGACAGTGAAGGTGCCATGGGCGCCCGACCCCTTGGCATGCATCCGCCGCTCCGGGATCACCTCGCGGTCGAAATGAGCGAGCTTCTCAATCAGCCAGACATCCTGCAACAGGGCAGGCCCGCGCCGGCCGGCGGTCAGGATATTGAGATTGTCCACGACGGGCGCGCCATTGGCGTGGGTCAGGACAGGCTTGTCGGTCATGGTTCGGCTCCTCCTTCGTGTCGGGAAGGAATGTGCAGCGCCGGGCTGGCCCAATCCATTGTACGCTTGGTTCCCGCCCTCATACGGAGGTATGAACGGATGCGCGACGCCCACGGAAAAAGCGGTCCGGGCGATCGAACGCCCGCGCCGCCTGCATTTCCCAATTGCGCAGCCTACACCGGCTGCGCATCCACTATGAGCGTCGGGATCAGCTCCGCGACCGTGGGATGGATCGGCACTGCCCAGCGCAACTCGTCTATCGTCCGCTCCGCGCTCATCATGTCGAGGATGCCGTGGATCGCTTCGTCGCCGCCCGTGCCCAGGATCGCCGCGCCCAATATCATCCGCGTCTCCGCGTCGGCGACCAGCTGCATCAGGCCGATCGTTTCCCCCTTCTCGATCGCGCGGCCTACCCTGCTCATCGGCCGGGTCGACACCAGCAGCGGCCGCCCGCTCGCCTTCGCCTGCGCTACGGTCATGCCCACGCGGCCCAAAGGCGGATCGGTATAGAGCGCATAGCCGGGCACCCGCTGGCTCACGCGCCGATCCTCGCCATCGAGCAGGTTCGCGGCGACGATCTCGAAATCATTCCACGCCGTATGGGTGAAGGCCCCGCGCCCATTGCAGTCGCCCAAGGCCCATATTCCGTCCGCGCTCGCCTCCAGCCGGTCGTTGACAGTGATATAGCCGTGCGCATCCAACTCGATCCCGGCGATCTCGAGCCCGAGATCATCTGTATTGGGCCGCCGCCCGGTCGCGAGCAGCACATGGCTGCCGATCACTTTGGGCGGCCCGCCCTGGCAATCCAAGCCGACCGCTACACCACCTTCTGCCGGCGACAGCGCGATGCAAGTGGCCCCGATCCGTATCGCGACCCCTTCGGCCTCCAGCATCGCGTGGATTGCCGCGCTGATCTCCTCATCCTCGCGGCCGATCAGGCGGGGGCCCGTCTCCACGATCGTGACGGCCGCGCCGAACCGGCGGAACATCTGCGCAAATTCCACCCCGATATAGCTGCCGCCGACCACGACAAGATGCTGCGGCACGGTCTCCAGCGCCAATATGCCGGCATTGTCGAGTGTCGGCACGCTGCCGATGCCGGTCAGGTCGGGCCGCGCGGGGCGGCCGCCTACGTTCAGGAATATGCGCGGTGCAGTGATCCGCCGGTCGCCGACCACCATCTCCTTCGGTGCCACGAAACGCGCATGGCCCCGGATCAGCGTCAGGCCGGCCATGCCCTCGAGCCAGTGCTCATTATTGTGGCGCGATCGGGCGGCGATATCCTGTGCCCGCCGCACCACCGCCGCCAGATCGACCGACACCGACCCGGCCGACACGCCGAAATCGGCCGCGCGCCGCGCGATGTGGGCGGCATGGGCGCTGGCGACCATCGCCTTGGTGGGCGTGCAGCCGGTGTTGACGCAGGTGCCGCCGATCCGGTCGCGCTCAACCAGCGCCACGCGTATACCCGCACCGGTCAGCCGCCCGGCCAGTGCCGGCCCCGCCTGCCCCGCACCAACCACGATCGCATCGAACCGCTCCGTCACAACGGCACCGCTATCAGCGCCGCGCCGCCAACGGCCACCGCGTCCTCTATCAGCGCCGCCGGCCGGTCCGCACCGAAGACGCGCGCCAGCGCGCTGCGTGCAGTCGCGCCGCCATAGGTGCCGATCACGGCACCCGCGATTCCGGCCGCCAGCCCCGCGAACAGCATGCCACCGCCTGCGCCGATCGCAGCGCCCGACAGGCCGCCCATGATCAGCCGCGTGGCGAACTGCACAGGCACCTTGCGGCTCGGCGTGGCGGGCAGCTGGTCGGTGACGAGTTCCGCCAGCGCCAGCGCGGTGAACACCCAGGGCGTGTAGCGCCAGCCGAGAAAGGCGAGCCAGCTCCCGTCCAAGCCAACCAAGCGGCTATGCACCGCCCAGCTGATGGCGGCGGGCGCAATCATCGCGCGCAAGCCAGCGACCACGCCGATGGAAAGCGCAAGGATGAGGATCATGACGCATACTCCCTGTTCTCGAAGCTTCAGCTGTTCTGCACGAAGCTCTTGATGATGTCCGCCGCCAGCGCCGGATATTGATGCTGCGGCCCGTGCCCGCTGTCGGGGAAGGTCACCACAAAGAGCGTCGGCCACTGATCGTTCAGCGCATACCAGTTTTCGACCGGGAAGATGATGTCATGATCGCCCGACAGCGCCAGCACCGGAATGTCGGTGGACCGATAGAATGCCTGATAAGCACCGTCCGGATCAGGGAAGGGCGTGCTGGGGTCCGTGTTCGCCTCCACCGAATCGATAAAGACCTGCGGATCGGTCGGATCATCGTGCACCACGCTACGCGCGGCGATCCGGGCGAGCGACTGGTCGGCGAGCGCACGGCTGCGCGCGCTGTCGGGCTCGAAGAACAGGATATATTCCTCGCGCGTACCATATTCTCGCATCCAGGCGGTTTCGAAGAACAGCTTCTCGAACGACTTTGACATCAGCCCGGGCGGCATGGTGCCGATCGCGAGGACATGGCTGACCTTCTCCGGGCGGGTCGCGGCGAACACCTGTGCTGCAAAGCCGCCCAGCGACCAGCCCGCGATGATCAGCTTCTCGATGCCCAGCGCGGTGACCAGGTCATCGACATCCTGTGCCATGTCGGCTTTGGCATAGCTCGCCTTGCCAGTCGAACCGCCCAGGCCGCGATAGTCGAAGATGGTGACGGTGAAATTCTCCGCCAGCAAGTCCAGGAACAGCGGATCCCACACGTCCATCGTGCCGCGAAACCGCACGCACAGCACCAGATCGGGGCCGCTGCCGAAACGGCGATAGGCGATGCGGCGGTCGCCGACCTTCACAAACTGATTGGGTGCGCTGAGCGCGGTCTGGTGATCTAGGACGATGCTCATGGACGTGCTCCTTCAGGGGCAGGGCTTTGGGGCGACAAGGCGCCGATCAGCTCTGCCGTGGTGGTGATGTGATGGGCGTAAGTCGGCCCGTTGATCTCATGGGCGCAGGCCATGGCTTCACCGCTCGCCGCGGCGGTCGCGTCGCGCACCAGCGTCACATGATAGCCAAGCTCGACGGCAAATTTGCCGGTGCTCTCCAGGCAGGTGTTGGCGATCAGCCCGACAAGGATCACATGGGTAACCCCCCTCTGCTTCAGCAGCGTGTCGAGATTGGTGCCGGCAAAGCCGCTGCTACCCCAATGTTCGGTCGCGATCAGGTCGTCCGGTTGCGGCACGAAGTCGGGATGCCATTCCCCGCCCCAACTTCCCGCCGCGAATATCTGCTGCTCATAGCGGGCGAGCATATAGGGATTGGGATGCTTCCACCCGTCCAGATCGCCCGGCCGCCAGCGATGATGGGGAACGAAGACGATCTGGACACCCGCGGCGCGCATGGCACCAACCACCCGGCGAAGATTGTCATGCAGGCCGACCTGCCGGGCGACGTCGGCGACGATCGGCCAGAGCTTGCCTTCTAACGCCAGGAAGTCGTTATAGGGATCGACCAGCAGCAGCGCCGTACGCGTGGGCTCGATACAATCGTTCGCCATAGACTATGTCCTCCGCTGCAACCCGGAGCGGGCTGCGGCAGGAAGAATGGCAGATCATTGCCGCCAACCAATTGTGCGAGCGGATGGCTGGCTTAAACCTTGGTATGATCAAGCGGCTTGGCGAACCAATTGATCGGCCTTGCGCCCGGAGAAAGGGTGCGTTTTTGGTAGAAGCCGTTAGATAGAAAAATTGCCAGACAAGCGAGTATGGGCCTCGTACCCCTCTGCTATTCAATTGCGGTACATTTGAGGGTACAGGTGCCAATGTCCTTTCACGACTAAGAATTCCAACAATTGGTAGAATCCGACTTTGAGTCCTCTTCTGCTCGACCGGCACCGATTGTGCCCCGATTTAACCCTGCTGTTTCGAAGCGCTAAATGCGCTTGCTTTCGGGGTGCAGTCCGCACCCGGGGCGGTGTACACGCAAGCCCGAAGAGATGTCCGATCAGCGAGCTGTGGCCTCGAAGATTTTCAGGTCGCGTTCCAGCCGCCATTGCCGCTCGGCCTTGGGACTGGCTGCCAGGAATGCCTTGCACGTCGGCGCATCGGGTGCAGCGCAGGCGGCAACCAAAGGCCCGCCCGCGCGATCCTGCCAGAGGCTCGGCCCTTCAAGGAAAGCATATTGGAGTCCGTCGCGCGCAATTTGTTTGAGATCGCGATAGCGAAGCCCTTGCTCGACGACGGCGCGCAGATATTCGTTGGTCATGTCGCTGCGCGATACCCCTTCGTCGTCGGTTGATAGCACCACCGGCACACCAGCCTCGCGGTAGAGCGAGAGGGGGTGCGCCGCGCCCTTCACCCCCAAAATCACGGCATTGCTGGTAAGGTTGATCTCCACTGCGATCCTGTCCCGCGCCATACGCTGGAGCAGCGCGGCCGCATCGGTTTCATAGCTGATGTCGATGCCGTGGCCGATGCGGTTGGCCCCCGCCACCGTCACGGCGTCATGTATGTGGAAGGCCAGATCGCGGGAGGGCACCAGCCCCAGCGACAGTTCGCCAGCGTGGAGCGACAACCTGACTTTGGGATAGCGCGCCTTCAGGAAGGCGATCATCGCCATGTGCAGCCGATAGTCACGGATCGCGACGGGATCGTGCTCAGGTGCCGCGATATTGACGCCCACGAAGCGCGGGTCGACGTCGGCCGTGGCGAAGGCAAGCGCGAGCTGGGCGAACACCTGGGCTGGTGGCACGGTACGCAACGCGGTGAACAGATAGCGCATCGGCACATCGCAGGCGGGCGTCGGCATCGCGCCGCCGCAGCCATCGGCCTTAGCCATTTCCGCGTCATAGCCATCATAATCGGCGGTCACTTGTCGCACGACATCGGGCAGGAGGGGGGCGATCCGGGCGTAAAGCGCGGCCAAGTCGCCCGGGTCCGCGCTGCCGAACTTTGCCGCCAATGTCCCAGCGACGCGTGATCCGCTCGACAATTCGAGATAGGATACATGGTCCGCCGACGCCTGTCGCCGCGCTAGCGTCAGCACTTCCCCCACGTGGCGCGAATAGGCTGGACCGAACCGATCAAAGGTCGAAAAGAACCGGTCATAGCCCGCGACTGTCGGGTCGCCCGTCCCGGCCTCGAACCCGCGCGTCGAAAAAGCGTCGATGGCAGCGGCATAGCGCGGATAGTCGCGCTCCAGGCCTGCGGCGGGAATGCGGCCCGGCGCGTCACATGGGGGTTCGACCAGCTTGTAGCTGTCCGTCATCAGGCAAAGCCCGTCTGACGCCGCCCAGCGAAGATAGTCCTCGGCGAAATTGGCGCCGCCGGCATGATTATGCAGGTCGCCGCCCTTGGGCATGGCTTGAAGGAAAAGGCGCAGGCGAGGTGGGCTGGCCGCTATGCCGTCCATATAGGCGGCGGTGCGCGCTTCGTCGGACACGGGCGGCGTCTCCGCCGATACCGCAGTCGCGCTCAGCAGCAGCGCTGCGATCCATCTCGTCAAGCCTGTCATGTCACCCCCCAAACGAACAAGCACCGCGATGCGCTGTGACGGTCCCTCCGCGGCGCTTCAATCACGATATTGCGCACGTGACATTGCGTTTATTCGATCGGGCAGGGCCATTGCCGCCTAATTTTTACATCGCCTCGTCGCGATAACGGCAATGGACGTTGCGCTGTATCCTCCATAGTCCAGCGCGGACGAGCAGACTGCGGATATCGCTGCGCTGCCCGTCCTGCTTATCGAAAGGGAGTTTGACGGGTGCCGACAAGGCGGCGGGATTGGCGGCTATGACCGGCGTATTGTGGCCGAGATACGCGTTTGCGTTCGCCGCGCTGACGCTTGGCGCTTCGGTTGTCAGCCATTCGCAGGACGCGCCGACAATGCCCTCCGTTCCGGCGTCTGCAAGCGCGCACAGCCCGCCCGACATCATTAGTGACTATTGCGGGCGATGCCATAATGACGACGATCGGATCGCCGGCCTATCGCTCGACGACCTGCGCACCGCCGATTTGGAGTGGGGCAAACATGTCGAGGAATGGGAGAAGGTGCTGCGCCGGGTCAGCCTGGGCGAAATGCCGCCGCTCAATAAACCGCAGCCCGATCCGGCCCAGCGCGCCGCCTTCGTCTGGTGGCTGGAAAAGTCGCTGGACGATTATGCCGCCGCCCATCCCGATCCGGGCCGCGCGACCATCCGCCGGCTCAATCGCGTCGAATATGCCAATGCCGTGCGCGACCTGCTGGCGCTCAAGATCGATATGTCACGCGAACTGCCGCAGGATAATTCGGGCTATGGCTTCGACAATATCGCCGATGTGCTGAGCGTCTCGCCGACGCTGATGGACCGCTATATCGCGGTCGCGGGCAAGGTCGGGCGGATGGCGACGGGACTTGCCTCGGCAAGGCCGTTCGTCACCAGCTATGAGCTGCCCAAGGACGGATCGATCATGAATGGCGGCCGCCCCGCCTATAATGAGCAGGCGAGCGACGATCTGCCGCTGGGCTCGCGCGGCGGCGGTGCTTTCACCTATTTTGCGCGGCATGACGGCACGTACGAGATCAGCGGCTGGCTGAACGCCAACACCAATAACGAGACCGACCGGCTGCCCGAGGACAAGGTGAGCGTGCGGGTGCCAATGAAGGCAGGCGCGCATGTCGTGGGCCTGTCCTTCCGCCGGCGATTGGCCCCTGAGGAGAGCGTGCAGACGCTGCGCAACGATCTGGACAAGGTGCCGATGCCGACCGCCGCGCCGCAGATGCTGCCGATGGACGTCTCCATCGACGGCAAGGTGGTGAAGACTGTGGCGGTGCCGTCCTATCGTCTGTCGCCCCGCTATGCCCAGCAGAACTACCCGCGCGACGTGTTGCAGATCGATGTCGCGGGGCCGTTCGCGCCGAAGGGGGCAGCGCGCACGCCCAGCCGCGACCGCGTCTTCCTCTGCAATCCAAAGGGCGAGGCGGCGCAGACGGCTTGTGCGCGGCGCATCCTGGGATCGCTAGCGCGGCGCGCCTATCGCCGGCCCGTGACCGATGCGGATCTCGCGCCGCTGATGCGCCTCTATGCCGCTGAGCGGGCGCGGAGCGATTTCGAGCATGGCATCGAGGCGGGGCTGGAGGCGATCCTGGTGTCGCCGAACTTCCTGTTTCTGGTCGAAGGCGATCCGAAGGGCAGCGCGCCCGGCAGCGTCCACGCGGTCAACGATCATGAACTGGCGTCACGCCTCTCCTTCTTCCTGTGGAGCAGCATTCCCGACGACATATTGCTGGACCTGGCCGACAAGGGGCAGCTGCGCGATCCGGCCGTTCTCGACGCGCAGGTGACGCGGATGCTCGCCGATCCCAAGGCACAGGCGCTGACCACCAATTTCGCCGGGCAATGGCTCTATCTGCGCAACCTCGACCAGCAGCGGCCCGATATCAGCGTGTTCCCCAAGTTCGATGCGCGGCTACGCAGCGCCATGGGACAGGAAACGGCGATGTTCTTCAGCTATGTGCTGCGCACCAACCGCAGCCTGCTGGACTTCATCTCCGCCAATTACAGCTTCATGAACCAGCGGCTGGCCGATCATTACGGCATCGGCGGCGTCAGCGGGCCAGCGATGCGGCTGGTCGGTCTGCCCGCCGGTTCAAACCGGGGCGGACTGCTCGGGCAGGCGAGCATCCTGACCGTCACCTCCTATGGCAATCACACGTCGGTGGTGAAGCGCGGCAAGTGGATTCTCGACAATATGCTAGCCGCCGCCCCGCCGCCGCCGCCGCCCGATGTGCCCGCGCTCAAGGAAACGCGGGATGGCCGGCTGCTGACTGCGCGCGAGCAGCTGGAGATGCACCGCGCCGACCCCGCCTGTTCCGGATGCCATGTGAAAATGGACCCGCTTGGCTTCGCGCTGGAGAATTTCGACGCGATCGGCGGCTATCGCCGGATGGATGCAGGGCAGGCGATAGACGCCTCCGCCGTCCTGCCCGACGGCACGAAGTTCGCCGGCATCGGCGGTCTTCGGGAGGTGCTGATGGCACGCAAGGATCAGTTTACCGCCGCCTTCACAGAACGGCTGCTGACGTACGCGCTGGCGCGGGGTCTGACCGGCCGCGACATGCCGATGGTGCGGGGCATTTCCCGGGCGGCGGCTGCGGACGGCTATCGCATCCAGACGATCGTGCGCGGCATCGTGAAGAGCGACGCCTTCCTCCTGCGAAAGACCCCGCAATCATGAGGCTGATCCGCAATCCCATTGATCGGCGCACGATGCTGCGCGGCCTCGGCGCGACGATGGCGCTGCCATTCCTGGAGGCGATGATGCCGAGCGCGAAGGCAGCCGACCTCGCGGCCCGGCCCAAGCGCCTCCAGATATTCTATTCTCCCAACGGCATGATGATGAAGGATTTCGTGCCAAAGGAGACGGGCGCTGGCTTCACCCTGCCATCGACGCTGGAGCCGCTGGCCGCGCATCGGGAGCGGATCGCCGTCGTCACCGGCCTCGGCCATCCGCAGGCCGCCGCGATGGGCGATCGGCCGGCCGGGCATGGCCGTTCCTGCCCCGCCTTCATCACCGGGGTGCATGTGAAGCAGACCGAAGGAACCGACATACGCTGCGGCGTGTCGATGGATCAGGTCTTCGCCGATCACCTGGGCGACGCGACGCAGATCAGTTCTCTGGAGCTAGGCATCGATCAGGCCAGCCTGCTCGGCAGCTGCGACATTGGCTATAGCTGCGCCTACACCAACGGCATCAGCTGGCGCAGCCCGACCGTGCCGTTGCCCGTCACCGCCAACCCGCGCGACGTATTCGAGCGGCTGTTCGGCGACGGCGAGACCCTGGACGAGAAGGGGCGGATCGCGCAGCTGCGCCGCCAGACCAGCATCCTCGATTTCGTGATGGAGGATACGGCGCGGCTCACCCGCGACCTCGGCATGGCGGACCGCGCCAAGCTGGACGAATATCTAACCGCCACCCGCGACATCGAAAACCGCATCCAACGGGCCATGACATCGCCGGTGACGGCAAGCGCCGGCGACATGGTCCAGCCGGCCGGCATTCCCGACAGTTTCGACGCGCATGTGCGGTTGATGATCGACCTTCAGGTGCTGGCGATGCAGGCGGACATCACCCGCATCGGCAGCTTCATGATCGGCCGCGAGCTTTCCAACCGCACCTATCCCGAGATCGGCGTGCCGGACAGCCATCATATGCTGAGCCATCACGGCAACAACCCGGACAAGATGGAGAAGCTGGCGAAGATCAATCGACATCATATGAGCTATTTCGCTTATTATCTGGATCGGATGCAGGCGGTGAAGGATGGCGACGGCACCCTGCTGGATCGTACGCTGGTGCTGCGCGGCTCGGCCTTCGGCGATCCCAACGATCACGACCATATGGACCTGCCGGTGATCGCGGCTGGCGGCCTCATCAGGGGCGGGCGGCACATCGCGGCGGAAAAGGGCACGACCATGTCCAACCTGCTGCTTGCGGGCCTCCATCTGCTTGATGTGCCAGCCAAGGCGATCGGCGATAGCAACGCGCCGTTCGGAGCATTGACCGATGGCTAGCCATGCGCAGAACGGCCGTCATTCCGGCGAAAGCAGGAATCCATCTCCAGTCCTTTCGTCTAGATGCAAGGGTCGGAAATGGTTTCCTGGCCTCGCGGGGATGACGTTGATGTTTTGGGGGAGCCTCGCCCAGGCTCAGGGGCCGCTCCTCGACGCGATCAAGGCGAATGATGTGGCTGGTGTGACCAGCGCGCTCGTGACCGGGGCCGATCCGAACGAGAGGCTTGGCTTCGGCGCGACCCCGCTCGCCTGGGCGGTCAGCCGGCAGAATCCCGATCTGGTGCGGGCGCTGCTCGCCGGCGGCGCAAGGCCAGACACGGCCAGCGCCGACGGGGTGACTCCGCTCGCGCTGGCCTGCGAGCTGGGCGATGCCGGGATTGTATCGCAATTGCTCGACGCCCATGCCGATGTCGGTGCCGCTCGGCCGGATCGTGTCACTCCGCTCGCCATTTGCGCGCGTTTTGGCCCGGCGGACGCGGTCGCACGGATGCTCGCGGCCGGCGCGCCTGCGGACAAGTCCGACGCCATGGGGCAGACGCCCCTGATGTGGGCCGCGTCCTCAGGCCGGGTCGAGGCGATCGTACCACTGATCAAGGCCGGTGCCGATGTGAATCGCGTGTCGAAGGGCGGCTTCACGCCCCTGTTCTTCGCGATCCGCAAAGGGTCTGTTCCCGCCTGCGAGGCCTTGCTGGCGGCGGGCGCGAAGGCCGATTATCGCGGGCCAGAGCGGACGAGCGCGCTGCAGCTCGCGCTCTACCAGCATCATTATGCTGCTGCCTTGCTGTTCGTGGGGCAGGGCGGTGATCTTGCCGAGCGGGACCGGGAGGGACGACAGCCGCTGCATGTCGCTGCGTCGGGGGGTGACGCTGCCCTGGTGGCCGCGATGCTGGCGAAGGGCGCGGACGTGAACGGCCTCACTGGCTCGACCAGCATCAAATGGGTGACCGAAGCGAATTTCGGCGTCCCGCCTCCGCCGGTTCCGCCGACGCCGCCTTTGTTGATGGCGGCCGCTGGCGGCCATGCGGCTGTCATGCGACAGCTGGTCGACGCTGGCGCCAAGACGGATTTCATCGCTGCGGACGGGACCAACATCCTGCTGGCGGCTGCAGCCGGCAGTAATGTCGAGGCGCTCGATTATGCGCTGACGCTTGCGCCCGATGCCAATGTCGCCGATGCCGCCGGCGCGACGCCGTTGCACGTACTGCTCTATGGCGGGCCGCAGCCGGCGCTCGAACCCATGCTGCGCCTGCTGGCGGCGCATGGTGCGCGCACCGACATCGCGACCAAGCGCGGCGCGACGGCGGCGCAGATGGCCGAAAAGGGCCTCAGCGAAGTCAAGAACATCTTCCTCAAAATATTTCCACCGCCGGCTGCGACCACCCTCGCGACCGCACAGAAATAGATCAACAAGGACATTGGGCAGACAGGCATGAGCATATTTGTAATCACCCGCCGCATCGCGCTTCCGCTGACGGTTTTGACCTTGGCTGGCGCGCTTGGCGCAGCGCCGACGGACCCCAAGGCCACGCGGCAGGCGAGCTTCAAGAAGATGGGCGCCGCGATGAAAGTGTTGAAGGAACAGCTCGCCAGCGGCTCTCCTGCCAAGCCGGCGATGCTGGCAGCAGCCCAAACGGTTGCCGCCACCGCCAGGCAGCAGGGTGCCCTCTTCCCAGCCGGCAGCGGCGCGGGCACGGATGCCTTGCCCGCCATCTGGACGCAGAAGGCGACCTTCGACGCACAAATGGCCAAGCTGGTCGCGGAATCGGGCAAGCTGGTGACGGTCGTCAACGGCGGCAACGTCGATGCCATCGGCGCGCAGTTCAAGACTGTCGGCGGCACCTGCGCAGGCTGTCACAAGCAGTTCCGCGCGGATAACTGAGGCGCGAGCGATGAAGCCGACCCTACAGCCTGTTTGGGATCTGCCGCTCCGCCTGTTCCACTGGCTGCTCGTCGGGCTCCTCGCCTTCTCCTGGTGGAGCGGCGAGAATCACGAGATGGAATGGCATCGCTGGTCGGGCTACGCGATTCTCTTCCTGCTCGTTTTCCGTCTCTACTGGGGGCTGGTCGGCGGAACGACCGCCCGCTTTGCGCATTTCGTGCGAGGGCCCCGCGCGGCATATGCCTATCTCCGCGGCTTGGAAAGACCGGACATTGGTCATAACCCACTAGGCGGCTGGAGTGTGCTGGCGATATTGATCGTAATGGTGACGGCCGGACTGTTCGCGGTCGATGTCGATGGCCTCGAATCAGGGCCGCTTGCCGATTATGTCAGCTTCGATGCAGGACGCTGGGCTTCGGACATGCATAGCCTGATCTTCAACCTGCTGCTTGGATTGATCGCGCTGCATGTTGCGGCCATCCTCTTCTACCAAGTAGCGCGCCGGCGGAACCTAATCGGACCCATGATCACCGGCGGCACGACGACAATCGACGGATCAACTGCCGTGCCGCTTGGGACGTCCGCCTGGAGAGCCCTAATAGGCCTGCTAATTGCAGCCGCGGTCACCTATTTTGTGTCGGAAGGCCTGCATTTCTGACCGGAATCCCCTATTCTGCCGGGGCTGCCAGAGGCTGCGGAGGCTGATCGGGCACCAGCAGGTTGAGGACCACTGCGATCAGCGCCGCAGGCAGCACGCCCGATGTCAGCACGACCTGGAGCGTATCGGGCAGGTGGGAAACCGCATCAGGCTCAAGTTCCAACCCGATGCCGACGGACAGTGCCACGCCGAAGATCAGCATGTTGCGCTGAGTCCAGGCGACCCCCGACAGGATCGACAGCGCGGCCGACGCAACCATGCCGAACATCACGATCACCCCGCCGCCCAGCACCTCGATCGGGATGGTGGTGACCAAGGCGCCGACCTTGGGCGCGAGGCCGCATGCGACCAGGAAGAGCGCGCCGATCGTCACGATGTGGCGGCTCATGATGCCCGTGATGGCGATCAGGCCGACATTCTGGCTGAAGCTGGTATTCGGCATGGCACCGAACATGCCGGCGATCGCCGTGCCCATACCGTCGGCGCAGGTCGCCCCAATCAGTTCCCGGTTGGTCGCCGGCCGGCCCGCACCATTTTCACAGATCGCCGACACCGCGCCGATCGATTCGATCGCGGAGATGAAGCCCATCAGCACGAAGCCGAGTATAGCCGAGGCGGACAAGGCGAAGCCGAAACGGAAGGGCGAAGGCAGCATGAACCAGGGTGCCAAACCGACCGGCGCGAGCGACACGCGCCCCAGCAGCGCCGCCGCCGCATAGCCGGCGGCTAGCCCCAGTAGCACCGAAGCGGTCGACCAGATGCCGCGGCCGAAGAAGCTGAAGCCGAGCGTCGTGAACACCACAATTCCCGCCAGCATCCAGCTGATGCCGGCGCCGTAAGCAGGCGTACCATGAGCGGGGACGCCGCCGGCGGCATATTGCACCCCGACGCGCATTAGCGACAGGCCGATCATCAGCACGACCAGCCCCGTGACCATGGGCGGCAGTGCAAAGCGTATGCGGCCGATGAAGAAGCTGACGCCCATATGGAACAGCCCGCCGAATATCGCGGCAGTGGTCAGTTGCGCCATGGCGGCGACGCCCTGACCGGCGACGATCGGGATCATCACCGGCAGGAAAGCGAAGCTGGTCCCCTGCACCAGCGGCAGCCGTGCGCCGGCCGGGCCGATGCCGATCGTCTGGATCAGGGTGGCGACCCCGGCGAACAGCATCGCCATCTGGATCATGTAGATGAGCGAGCTGGCATCGGGCGATCCGAAGCCGAAGCCCGCCGCACCAGCAACGATGATCGCGGGCGTCAGGTTGCTGACGAACATTGCCAGTACATGCTGGATGCCGAGGGGCAGAGCGACGGTGAGGTTGGGAAAATGGTCGGGATCGCACGCTTGATCGGCCGTCATCACACCGGCGTGGAACGATGTGTTCAGCGCGGGAGGGGGCGGAGCGTGCATCAGGCGGCTTCCATCAGGCGGACGAGCGAACGGTCGGCGGCGCGCAGGATGTCGCGGCGGCTGGCCTGCGCCAGTTCGCCGTCGCGCACGACCGCGCGCCCCTCGACGAATACATCGCGCGCGCCCGAGGGCGGGGCGAGCAGCAGCGCCGCCACCTTGTCCCATGCGCCGGCGGAGGGGATGTCTGCGACGTCCCACAGCACGATATCGGCGCGCTTGCCCGGCTCAAGCGATCCGCAATCGGACCGCCCCAAGATCTGCGCCCCGCCGCGCGTCGCCAGGAACAATGCGTCGCGCGAATCGAACGCCGAAGGCCCGCCGATCGCGCGCTGGAGAAGCATCGCCTGCCGCGCTTCGAGCAGCAGGTGCCCGCTGTCGTTCGAGGCGGAGCCGTCCACGCCGATGCCGACCGGCACATCCTGGGCGACCATGGCGCGGAGCGGCGCGATGCCCGATCCAAGGCGGCAGTTGGAGCAGGGGCAATGGGCGACGCCGGTCTTCGTCCGCGCGAACAGGTCGATCTCCTGCGCGTCGAGCTGCACGCAATGGGCGTGCCAGACATCCGGTCCGGTCCAGCCCAGTTCCTCCGCATATTGGCCCGGCCGGCAGCCGAAGCGCTCCAGGCTGAAGGCGACATCGTCGGCGTCCTCGGCCAGATGGGTGTGCAGCATCACGCCCTTGTCGCGCGCGAGCAGGGCGGCGTCGCGCATCAGGTCGCGGCTGACCGAGAAGGGCGAGCAGGGCGCGACGCCGACCCGCACCATCGCACCGTCCGCTGCATCATGGAAGCGGTCGATCACGCGGATGCAGTCGTTGAGGATCGCGTCCTCGCGTTCCACCAGGCTGTCGGGGGGCAGGCCGCCGGCGCTTTCGCCAACGCTCATCGCGCCGCGCGTCGGGTGGAAGCGGATGCCGATGCCCCGCGCGGCAGCGATCGTATCGTCCAGTGTCACGCCATTCGGGAAAAGATAGAGATGATCGCTGCTCATCGTGCAGCCCGACAGCGCCAGTTCCGCCAGGCCAAGCTGGGTCGCCGCGAACACATCGTCGGGCGTGTAGCGGGCCCAGATCGGATAGAGGCGCTTCAACCAATCGAACAACGACGCATTGATCGCGCCGGGCAGCGCCCGCGTCAGCGACTGGTAGAGATGGTGATGGGTGTTGACGAGGCCGGGAGTCACGACGCAGCCAGTGGCGTCGATCACTTCATCGGCGTCCGGGACGAGAGCGGTCAGTTCCGCCGTTGTCCCGACTGCTTCGATGGCCCCATCGCGAAAGGCCAGCGCACCGCCCACAATTTCGCGCCGCCGGTCATCCATGGTGACGATTATGTCGGCATTGCGGATGACCGTCAGGGTCATTCGGGCGGCGCCTTTTCGTAACGGTCCCAATGGCCGACCAGTTGATCGATCACCTTCGATCCCACTATGTAGAGGCTCTCCAGCGACGCCTTCATGCCGGCATAGCCTTCATTCTCGCGCAGCAGATAGTCGGCGGCGGCGACGCCCGGCGGGGGCATGGAGAAATTGCTGCCCGACCGCAGCACCAGCACGCGGTCTCTGTCCACCTTCTCGATCTTGTCGAGATAGGTGATCGCCTGGAGTGTGCCCGTCTCTTCCATGGCGGAGGTCACGAACTCACCCTTGCCGCTGGTCGAATAACGCACCCAGTCATTCGCCCAACCTGTGAGCAGCTTGCCATGCCAGAAGGTCATGGCGGAGAGTTGATCGCCCATCAGCACGAAGGGCGGCTTCTGGGCGTTGGGGTAGCCGGAATAGCGGGCGCGCTCCTTGGCGATACCCCGATCGTCGGGCAGCTTCATGTCCTTGGTCAGCGCATAGGCCCAGTCGGTGAGCTTGGGATTGAGCGCGAAAACACGGCCTTCGGTGATGGGCGGACTCCTGTCGTCCGGCCCCTGCTTGTCGAGGGGAAAGAAGCCCGATTTCCAGCCTTTGGGAATTTCACGCGCGTCGATCTCATGCGCCAGATCGCCGTCGACGCTGTAGCGCGCCCAGGCGGCCGATCCGATCGACGCGTCCTGCGGGTCGATGCCGGCGATACCCGCGACCAGCCAATAGGCGTGCGAAAGGTCGAACCGCGGGTCCAGGCCCAGCGCCATCACGCCGGTGCCTGACCGCGCCGTCCCCACGCCTGTCACCATCGCCAGGATGCGGCTGTCGGGATTGTAGTAGAGGTCGTGATAGCCTTGCGGAAAGGGGATGCGGATATCGAGCTTACGCCGTTCTTTCCACAGCTGGAATTCGCCGGGCGCGTCGCCGGTGTCCGCGCCGATTTCGAACATGGTGACGATGACGACCCGGACGGGAAGCGGCTGGGAGCAGGGCGCGCCGGGCGCGCAGTCGGTAGCGGGCGGAGTTTGTGCGTGACTCGGCAGGGGTAGGATGATTGCTGCGAGGATCGGGAGGATGCGCATCAATCGGAACATTCGTGGCTATCCTCCAGCCGGCAAGGGGCGTGCTGCTGCTTCCGCAGGAACACCGTGTTGAGCAAGGGGCACCCGCAAGCAGGTGCCCCCCCGCTCATCAGAATTTGTAGACCGCCGATGCCTGGAAGCTGCGCGGACGTTCCGGGAGGACGATGGTGCTGCCGAACAATTCGGTGAAGTTGGCGCGGAAATATCTCTCGTTGGTCGCATTCTTGACGACCAGGCGGAAGAGGAACGGCCCGGTCTCGAAGGATGCGCCAAGATCGACGGTCGTGTAGGCTGGGAGCTTCACGGCTTGGCTCTGGCCCGAATAGACCGAGTCGACATGGACGGCGCTGGCCGATAGCGCGAGGCCGAAGTCGAAGGCATAGGTCGCTGTAGCCGAGAACATGTTTTCAGGGATGCCCGCGCGCTTGGAATCGCTCTTGCTGTTGATCGGAACAAGGCCGATCGGCTGGCCACCCAGATAGAGATAGGGATTGCTGACGTTCACCAGATCTTCGATACCGAAGAAGCTGAACAGCGTACCGCTCTCAAGTGCGGTCAGGTTATAGACATTGGTGTGGGTGTAGGCGCCAGTGATCAGCAGGTGCTTGTCCACCGACCAGCGGAATTCCGCTTCCAGACCCTTGGTTTCGACCGCCTGGTTGACCGTGATGGACTGGACGTTGAAGTCGTTGCGCTTCTGCTTGTAGACCGAGACGGCGGCATAGAGGGTGTTGTCTAGCCAGCTTCCCTTGATGCCCCCCTCATAGAGTTTCGACGCGGAGATGAACGTGTTGGTGGCGGCAAGGTCGGGATAGATTTCCGCACCCTGGCCGGCGATCACGACCGACTGCTTGGCGATCGTCGCGTAGGGAATGAGGCCAAAGGGGAGCTTGTAGGAGGCGCTGCCGGAATAGGACCACGCGCCCTTGCTGCCGCTGCCATTGTTGATCGCCGGGATAGCGGCGGCTTCCATCTTCGACGTCAGGTTGGTGGCCTTGACGTCGAAATGGTCGTAGCGAGCGCCCAGCGTCAGATCGAGGCCGAAGGCGAAATCGAGATCGGCCAGACCGGCAAAGGCGAGGTCCGAATAATGGCCGACGACGTAGCTCGTGTAATCGCAGTCGCATTCGGTCGACAGCAGGCGATCGGACAGGGCGTTGTAGCCCACGGTCAAATCAACGCGGTGGAAATATTCATAGTTGAAGTCGTCGCCATGGGCGAACTTGGTATAGCGCACCGACGGCGAGAGCTGGAACGAGAATTTACCCGCCTTGTTCTCGAAGGTCTTGGACGCGACGATCTTGTCCTCGATCACCCAGCTGTCATGGAACTGGGAAAAGCCATAGGCATTTTCATTGAGGTTCTCATAGCTGTCGTAGAACCACTGGTTCTTGAGTTCGAAACCGCTGTCGGATGTGTAGATCGCGTCGAAATAGAGCGCGGTGCCCCTGTTGTTCAGCTTGTCGTCCTTGCCCGTCAGCGTGTCGCGGCGGCTGAGCTTCGCCGTCCCGGTGTTGACGAGGTTGAGCGCATTGAAGCCGCCCGGCCCGAAGCATGCGTCGGTAAATCCGGTCGCGAACGGGCTGAACGTGCTGTTGGGGCAGCCGAAGTTGCCGAAGATCGAGAAGCCGCCGGGAATGACGGCGTTGATCTCGCCCTGCGACATCTGGCCGTCGCCATTGGTGTCCACGGGCTGCGCCTGGCCGGTCAGATAGGTGCCGTTATCGACCAGATCCTGGGTAAGGCGGTTCCAGCCGCCATTCTGCTGGCCCTTGTAATTCTGATACTGGCCGCCCCATTCGATCCGCACATGGTCGGATAGGTCGGTGTCGAAGGACGCCTGCAATATATATTGCTTGGTCCCCATGTTGCGATAGTAGCTGCCGTCGTCCTCATATTGGCCGAACAGGCTGTACCCGAACTCCTGTTCGCCGATCTTGAGCGGCCCGGAAATTTCGCCCTTGGCGATGTTCATGTCCCAACTGCCGCGCGTGTAGCTGATTTCGCCCGATGCCTTGTCGCGCAGTTTGCCATCGGCGACGCGCGCGGACTTGGGCACGAAGTTCATATAGCCGCCCGTCTTGGACGGGCCGTAGATGGGAGAGGCCGGGCCGCGCACGATGTCGATGCGATCGGACGCTGCGATCGGGGTCGGATAGTTGCCCGGATTGTCCAGGCGGCGCATGCCCCGGAAATAGACTTCGCCCGGCGTACCGCGAATGTCGAGCGCGCCGCCGACGCCGAAAAAGCTGTTCGTGAAGGTGCCCGGCGCCTGTGCGACGAGGTCGTAGATGTCGGTGATGCCGAAACGCTCGATCTGTTCCTTCGAGATGGTGGAGGCGGAGCGCGGCGTTTCCACGATCGTCTTGTCGAAGCCGAAGATGGAGCCGACATTCTTAATCGGCAGCGCGTCAAGTGCGCCGGTGACGATGATCTCATCGGTCGGTTCTTCGGCAGGGGCGGGGGTCTGTGCAAATGCCGGCGCCGTCAAGGCCGTGCAGGCAAGAAGAGCAGCTGTAATGAGGGGGTATGGAGCAAGCCGTACGGATTTTTGCGATGCAGGATTCTGTTCGAGCGTCTTCAAATGCATAGTCATTATGGTCGTACCCCCCTTTGACCGTCGAGCGCTGCCCAGTGACAATGCCCCGCGGCTCTTTTCCCCTGATCTCCTCTCCGTCGTCTTGGCCGAATGTCGCCGCGCATGGTTGGATGCTGCGGGAAATTTTACGGGCAATGCTCTGCGCCGCACTGATCTCAGCGCAGTTCCGCTTTGCGCATAACATGCCGCAACAGGAGTTAGGGGCTTGACGCGATGCAAGCAAATGCCATGAACTCGACGCTGCGTTGCAAAAAATAGGTTGGGTGTGCCCGCTCTTTCCCGCTTTCTCCGCTATTTTCTAGCCGTTGGACGGCTGGGTTCGATTCGGCGCGCGGCGGACGAATTGAACGTCTCGGCCTCCGCGATCGACCGCCAGATATTGAATGTGGAAGCAACGCTTGGAATGCCGCTCTTCGAGCGCCTGCCGAGCGGCCTTCGCCTGACCGCGGCAGGCGAGATCATGATGGCAGCTGGCGGCAAATGGCAGAAGAATCTAGCTGATGTCGTCGCTCAGATAGAGGATCTGCGAGGCCTGAAACGGGGCCATGTGGAAATCGCCGTCATCGACGCCCTGGCGAAGGGCTATATCCCCTCCGTCATCCAGTCGATCCAGGGCAAATATCCCGGCATCAGCATTGGCGTCAGAGTGCTGGAAAACGACCTTGCGCGGCAAGCGACGGCGCGGGGCGAGGTGGATTTCGGCATTTTCTTCGATCCGCAGAGCTATCGCGATCTGGCGGTGCGGGCCTTCGTCGATGTGGTGCTGGGGTTCGTGACTCCGAGCGGCCATCCCTTCGGCGCGAAACGCGAGGCGCGCTTTTCGGCCTGTAGCGGGTCGAAGCTGATTGTACCGGCCCAGCCGCTCGCCGTCTATGAGCAGATTTCGGTGCTGGAAGGTACGACGGGCGTGGTCATGGAAAGGGCCGTGTCGTCCGACAATATCCAGATGATCACTTCGATCGTTTTGCAAGGCGTCGGCGTTGGCATATTGACGTCACTGGACGTCATTACTGAGGTACGGCGCGGCCTCTTGTCCTTCACCCGCATTTCCGACCCGATCTTGCGCCCGATGACGCTGGGCCTGTGCACGGCGTCGGCTCGAACGCCCTCCTATGCCGCGGCGATGATGCTCCAGGAGATTGAGAACGGCTTCAGCCAACTCAGCTATCCGTTGTCGATCGAGGGGCCGGGGGAGCTTTAGTTTTTGATTTGCGCGATTTCCGAGTCATCAGATGATTTCATCTGATTAGAAATCGCTTTAAACTTTTGTCGTGCGGCGATTGCCCAAAGCTTGCCGACCCGATAGCGGCGAATTTCCAGAGTTAACGGATTCGCGTCATGAGCATAGAGGCAGCCCCTGAACTTCACTACATCACCGACGCGGCGTTTCTGGCTGATGTCAGAAGCGTCGCGCGACAGATCGGCGAGAGTGACTGGAAGCCCGATTTCGTAATTGGCATCGGGCGCGGTGGCCTCGTCCCGGCGGTCTATATCTCGCATCATGCCGACCTGCCGATGCTGTCGATCGATCACAGCTCCAAGGTGCCCGGCTTTGCCGACGAACTGCTGGCGAAGGTCGCCGCCAAGAGCGCGGCCGGCGTGAAGCTGCTCTTCATCGACGACATCAACGACAGCGGCGGCACCATCGCCTATGTCCGACGGCTGTTGCAGGACAATGATTGTGAAGGCGCGAACCTGCGCTTCGCCGTCCTTATCAACAACAGCCGGTCGCGCGCGACCGTCGATTATTGGGCGCAGATGATCGACCGGGAGGACGACAAGCGCTGGTTCGTTTTTCCCTGGGAGGCGGTCGGCACGCGCAACACGATCATCGAGGAAGCGCTGTCGGTGCCGGAGCGTCTCGCCTGATGCGGATCTGCGTCTATCTCGGCTCTTCGCCCGGCCGCTCGCCCGTCTATGCCCAAGCGGCCGAACGGGTCGGAGCGCTGCTCGCCGAACGCGGGATCGGCCTCGTCTATGGCGGTGGGACGGTCGGGCTGATGGGGATCGTCGCCGATGCGGTCTGCGCCGCCGGGGGCGAGGTGATCGGCGTCATTCCCGAAGCGTTGCGCGCGCGCGAGCATGACCATCAGGGCATAACCGAACTGCACGTCGTCAAGACGATGCACGAGCGCAAGGCGATGATGGCGAAGTTCGCCGACGGTTTC
This sequence comes from Sphingobium olei, assembly GCF_042678845.1. Taxonomy (NCBI): domain Bacteria; kingdom Pseudomonadati; phylum Pseudomonadota; class Alphaproteobacteria; order Sphingomonadales; family Sphingobiaceae; genus Sphingobium; species Sphingobium olei. Next base: position 65,612 of record NZ_JBHTLS010000132.1, read on the forward strand.
CTCTGCCTGCCCGGCGGTATCGGCACGCTGGAGGAGATATTCGAGGCCTGGTGCTGGTCACAGCTTGGCTATCATGAAAAGCCCTGCGGCCTGCTCAACGTCAACGGCTTCTATACGCCGATGGCGCGGTTCATCGATCAGGTGGTGGAGGAAGGCTTCCTCCAGCCGCGCCATCGCGCGATGCTGTTGGTGGACGACGATCCGGGCGTATTGCTTGACCGGATGGCGCACTATCTGCCGCCCAAGACAGAGCATTGGCTGGGCGCGGACGACGTCTGACGCGAGTCAGTTGGTTCCGGGCCGTTCGCCCATCAGCCGCACCATCAATGCCTCCAGCCGCTTGGGATCGATCGCCCTGACGACCTCGGCCGGCTGCTCGCCAAGGTCGGGTCGATAGTCGCGGCGCCAGGACAGCATGTCGCCATAGCCGGGTCCGAACTGCGTATTATAGTCGATGTAAAGCGTTTCGCGCCGGGTGATCATGCGGGGGTCGAGCCACACGCCGGCGGCAATCTCGTCCCATAGAGGAAAGCCCGGCTCCATCGCGCTGATATAAGTGGCAAGCCGGGCAGGCGCTGCCTTCGCCATGCGATCGATCAGCGCTTTGGTGCGCTGTGTGTCGGTCGAGGGATCGACCGGGACGATGGTGATCTTCCGCCACGGGCTGCGCGATACGATGCTGGCCGCTTCGGGATCGAAGCGGATGTTGAATTCGCGGCGGGGCGTATTGACGAACTCGCGAGCGAACTGCGCTGCGGACACGGTGTCGAGCGTCTGCCGGGGATTGAGGCTGCCGCCCATATAGACCAGCTCCTTCGCCAGCCCGGCAAAGGCGGGGTCCAGCCGTTGCGCCAGCGCGAGGTTGGTAAGTGGCCCGCAGGCGACGATCGTCACCTCACCCGGATAGAGGCGGACCATGCGAATGAGGAAATTGGCGGCGATCTCGTCAGCGGGCTTGGTGGTGGGGTCGCCTTCAGGCAGATGCACCGGGTCGTCGGGACCGAAATAGGGCGGCGTACTCTGCTGGGTCGGCTCGACCCATTGCTTCATCCACGCGCCCTTCCAGGTGAGCTTGCCGTATAGTGCTTCCCAGCGATCGGTCTGCTTTTCGCTGTTGAGCAGCGGATAGGTCGCGCCCTGGGCGACCGGCACGTCGGTGCGGCCGGCAATCTCGAGCCCCCGCAGCACCATCGCGGTGGCGCGGTTGGCCCAGACATTGCCCGACACGGTGGTGATGCCCAGCACGTCCACATCGGGCGCCTGGAGCAGCATCAGGTGCATCAGCGCAAAGCCTTCGTCATCGATGATGACCTTGCGCGGGCCGTCCTGCGCCTGCACGGCGGTGACCGACATCAGGACAGAGAGAATGATCGCCAGCAGCCTCATGGTTGCGCCGCCACATAGGCGTCGATCCGTTCGAGATGCGCAGCGACTGCCTCGGGCGGCAGGAAGGAGCCGGTGAAACTGTTGCGCGCCAGGGTGACAAGCTGCACCCGCGTCAATCCCCGCGCCGTCGCGACGGCCCGGTAATTGTCCGCGACATAGCCGCCGAAATAGGCGGGATCGTCCGAATTGATCGTGGCATGGAGGCCGAGGTCCAGCATCCGGTCGATCGGATGATCCTCCATTTGGTCGATCACGCAGAGCTTCAGGTTGGAGAGCGGGCAGACGGTCAGGGGCATGTCCTCTCGCGCCAGCCGGTCCGTGAGAGTCATGTCCTCCAGCGATCGGTTTCCATGGTCGATGCGATCGACCTGCAAAATATCTAGCGCTTCATACACATAAGCGGGCGGTCCTTCCTCGCCGGCATGGGCGACCAGTTTCAGCCCCTTGTCCCGCGCTGTGGCGAAGACGCGGGCGAATTTCTCCGGCGGATGACCGACTTCGGACGAGTCCAGACCCACCGCGGCGATCCGGTCCAGCCAGGGTTCCGCCTGCGCCAGCGTCTCGAGCGCTTCGGCTTCGCTCAGATGGCGCAGGAAGCAAAGGATGAGGCGACTGGTGAGGCCATGTTCCGTTTCCGCTTGCGCGCAGGCGGACAGCAGCCCCTCGATTACCGTCTCGAAGGCGATGCCACGGGCTGTGTGGGTCTGCGGGTCGAACATGATTTCGGCGTGGAGCACGCCGTCTGCCGCTGCCCGGTCGAAATAGGCGGTCGCGAGATCGTGGAAATCCTCCCGCGTCCGCAGCACATCCGCTCCGGCATAATAGATGTCGAGGAAACCCTGAAGGTTGGAGAAGGCATAAGCCGTACGGACGTCCTCAACCGAGGCGTAGGGGATGGCGATGCCGTTCCGCTTCGCGAGCGCGAACATCAGCTCGGGTTCCAGGCTCCCTTCGATATGCAGGTGCAGCTCCGCCTTGGGCAGGCCGGCGATGAAAGCGTCGATGTCTGTCATGGGGTGCCTCCGCTAGTCCTGTCCCACGCGCATTCGCCCATGACGTAGGTCCGCGCAACGGCGCGATCGTCGCCCAATATCTGCAGCGCGAATAACCGATCGGCTAGCGATGCGCCGGCCGTCCGCCGCGCGAGCAGGGGTGTCGCGCCACTGTCCAGCACCACGAAATCCGCCTCCTGACCGGGCAGGAGGCTGCCGACCCGGTCGCCGATATGCAGCAGCGCGGCGCTGCCTGCCGTCGCCAGATAGAGCGCGCGGAACGGATCGAGCGCGGTGCCGCGCGCCAGCGCCGCCTGATAGGCGAGACCGGCGGTGAAGAGCATCGAGAAGGACGTGCCCGCGCCGATATCGGTGCCAAGGCCCAGCCGGATGCCATGCGTGTCGGCTTGCGCGAAATCGAAGAAGCCCGATCCCAGGAACAGGTTGGAACTGGGGCATATGGCGATGCCCGCGCCTGCCTGCGCCATTCGCGCGCAGGACCGGCCGCACATATGGATGGCATGGGCGAAGACCGACCGCGCGCCGACGAGGCCGAACCGGTCATAAGCGTCGAGATAATGATAGGCGTCGGGAAAGCGATCGATCACCGCCGCACATTCTTGCACATTTTCGGCTAGATGCGTGTGGAGCAGCATGTCGGGGTGCGCCGCCAGCAGCTCGCCCGCAAGCCTCAGTTGCGCGTCGCTGGAGGTCAGCGCGAAGCGGGGCGTCACCGCATAGGATAGCCGTCCTCGATTCCGCCAGCAGCGAATCAACGCTTCGCTGTCGTCGCGCGCGGCTTCGACCGTGTCGCGCAGCCCATCAGGCCCCAAGTCCATCAGCACCTTGCCCGACGCGATCCGCATGTTGCGGGCAAGCGCCGCGTTGAATAGCGCATCGACCGAATGGGCATGAACCGTGGGGAAGACCAGCGCGCTGGTCGTGCCGTTGCGGAGCAGTTCGTCCAGGAACAGGTCCGCTACTTCCCTCGCATGAGCGCGATCGGCAAAGGCTTGCTCGGCCGGAAAGATATGCCGTTCCAGCCAGTCGAGCAATTGCTCGCCATGCGCGGCGATGCGGTCCATCTGCGGATAATGGACATGCGCATCGACGAAGCCCGGCACGATCAAGCCGGCCAGGCTTTCCACGAGGATGCTCTGATACCGGTCGGCGAGATCCGCGTAAGCGCCCCGCGCCACGATGATGCCGTCTTCGACCACCAGCAGCCCGTCAGGGTCATGCCGGATGGCGTCTGGACGGGGGAGCGGATCGAGCGACACCGACAGGATTTCGCCGCGATAGGCTTTAAGTGTCATTGCTGCCTCATCTGAAGCAACTGGGCGAGCGTGGCGATGGCGATGACGTCCGGCTCCTTGCCGGCGATATCCGCGATGCCGATCGGACAGGTCAGCCGCGCGCGCGTTGCAGCATCTATCCCGTCCTTTTCCAGCCGGGAATGGAAACGAGCCCGCTTGGTCTCCGACCCGATCAGGCCGACGAAGGTGACCGGATTGCCGCTGAGGGCCGCCTTTGTCAGACTGTAGTCGAGCGCGTGATCGTGCGTCAGGATCAGGATGGCGGTATCCTCGGGCGCTTCGGTGACGCATTGCTCGAGTCCGGCTTCGGGTACGACAGTCACGCCCTCGACCGTCTCGAACACCGGCCGCGTGTCGAACCAGGCAAGGCGGAAGGGCAGGCCGACGCTATGGCGCGCGATCGCCTGACCGACATGACCCGCGCCGAACAGATAGAGCGGGCGGCGGCGCTGCCCGAATAGCTCCACCACGCTGCTCCCCGCGCGCGGCCGATCGCCCCGCGCCGAGAGGGGCGTCGCCGGCAGGGGGTGGGTGCAGTGCCGGTCGATGCGTTCGGCCATGAAGGTCGAGACCAGCGCCCGATCCTCGCCGGCATCGCCGATCCAGCCTAGCCCCGCCGGATCGACATGCTCGATGAGGAGCCGCACCCGCCCGCCGCAACATTGGCCGAGCAGCGGCCCCAGCGGATAGTCCTGTATGCGCCAACTGCCGGGCGGCAGGGCGAGGATCGCGCGCGCCTGCTCGACCGCCCGATATTCCAGCTGCCCGCCGCCGATTGTGCCAAACAGTGCGTCGCTGGTCACCAACATCCGGGTGCCAGCGCCGCGCGGAGCCGAGCCTTCGCTGGCAAGGATGCTGACCAGCGCTGCGGGGTGTCTGCGGGCGACCTCATCGAGCCATCCGAGCCAGTCGATCATGGCGCGCGATGATCCCGTAAGGCCCACAAAATCCGCTCGGGCGTTGCCGGCGCGCTGAGCGCGGGCAGGGCACGCTTGTGCGGCGCGACCGAAGCGACCGCGCGCGTCAGGGCCGAGAAGACCGAGATCGCCAGCATGAAGGGCGGTTCCCCAACCGCTTTGGACCGGTTGATGGTCGGTTGCACATTCTCCCCGTTCCACAGCGAAATCGTCATCCGCAACGGCCGGTCCGACGCGGTCGGGATCTTGTAGGTCGCGGGCGAATGGGTGAGGAGGCGGCCTTTATCGTCGAAGACCAGTTCCTCGGTCGTCAGCCAGCCTTGCCCCTGAAGGAAGCCGCCCTCGATCTGGCCCAGATCAATGAGCGGATTGAGCGATTTGCCGACATCATGAAGGATGTCCACGGCCAGCACCTTATGCTCTCCGGTCAGCAGGTCGATCGCGACCTCGCTGACCGCTGCACCATAGGCGAAATAATAAAAGGGTCTCCCCTTATGCGCGGCGCGATCATAGGCGATGTCGGGCGTCGCATAATAGCCGGTCGAGGCAAGCGAGATGCGGCCGATATGCGCCTTGCGGCAAAGCTGGCCGAAGGACAGGCTTTCCCGGCCGGCGACGACGCCATCGGGTGTGAAATGCACCTCATCGGTCAAGCAACCGAAGGTTCGCGCCGCAAAGTCGGTCAGCCGCGCGCGAATGGTCATCGCGGCGTTGTAGGCGGCCATGCCATTGAGGTCGGCACCGGAGGAAGCTGCCGTTGCTGATGTGTTGGGCACCTTGTCGGTGCGCGTCGCGGTGATCCGCACCTGATCGATCGGAACGGCGAAGACATCGGCGACGACTTGCGCCACCTTGATGTACAGCCCCTGGCCCATTTCGGTGCCGCCATGATTGATCTGGATGCTGCCGTCCGCATAGACCAGCACCAGCGCACCGGCCTGGTTGAGATGGGTCGTGGTGAAGCTGATTCCGAACTTGACGGGTGTCAGCGCGATCCCTTTCTTGATGATCGGGCTTGCCGCGTTGAAGGCGGCGATCTCCTCGCTCCGCTCGTCGTAACGGGCGTCGGCGCGCAGCCGGGCGATGATCTGCGGCGCGACATTGTCGGCGATGGTCATATCGTAGGGGGTTATGTCGCGGCCGGGGCCGTAGAGATTGGCCGTCCGGACGTCGAGCGGGTCCAGCCCCAGATGCGCGGCGACATCGTCAATGATCCGCTCGATCGCGATCATGCCCTGTGGCCCGCCGAAGCCGCGAAACGCGGTGTCGGAAACGGTGTTGGTCTTGAGCCGCTCCGACACGATCTCGATTGCGGGCAGATAATAGCAATTGTCGGCATGGAACATCGCGCGGTCGTTGATCGCCGGAGACAGGTCCACCGTAGCGCCGCAGCGCGAGGCGAGGCGCAGCTTGAGCGCCAGCACATGCCCTTCGGCGTCGAACCCGACATCATAGCCGATGCGGAACGCATGGCGTTTGCCCGTCATCGCCATGTCGTCGTCCCGGTCGCCGCGGAACTTGGCGGGCCGCCCGGTGCGATGCGCGACCAGCGCGGCGGCCGCGGCGAACAGGGCGGCCTGCGTCTCCTTGCCGCCGAAAGCGCCGCCCATGCGCCGCACCTCCACCGTCACGTCGGCCGAGCTGCGCTGGAGCATGTGGGCGACCAGATGCTGCACTTCGCTGGGATGCTGCGTCGAGGAGAGAATGTGCATCTGCCCGTCCTCGCCGGGCGTGGCGACGGCGACCTGCCCCTCCAGATAGAAATGATCCTGGCCACCGATATCAAACTCGCCGGTGAGGCTGAGTGGCGCGGCGGCCAACTCGGCGTCGGCGTCGCCCCGCGCCATGCGCTGCGTGGGCTCGATCAGCGATCCCGCCGCCTGCGCTGCTTCGATGGTGAGCAAGGCGGGTAGCGGTTCATAGTCGATCCGGCCCAGCCGTGCCGCCCGGCGCGCCGCCGTCTGGCTGGTGGCGGCGACCAAGAAGACCGCCTGCCCCACATGGAGCACTTCGCCATCGGCAAGCAGCCGGTCGTCGCCCGCGCCGGGGCTGACGTCGTTAGCACCCGGAATGTCCGCTGCGGTAAAGACCGCAACCACGCCGGGTGCCGCCCGCACGGCGTCGAGATTCATGGCGGCGAGGCGCGCATGGGCCTCGCTGCTCTGGCCGAAGGCGAGGTGAAGCATGCCCGCCGGCTCCGCCGAGTCGTCGGCGTAGCGCGCCATGCCGCTGACATGGAGCCGTGCGCTATCATGCGGATGGGAGGGCTTGGCCAAGACCGGCCGCTCGGAATCCCGCTCAGCCATGAGCCGTAAGACCGTCCAGCACGGATACGGTGTCGCCCTGCGCGCTATGCCACAGGCGCAGCAGCAGGTTGGAGGCGGCCTCCAGGCGATAGTCGGACGATCCCCGAACGTCGCTCAGCGGCGCATAGTCCGCGTGCAGGGCATCTGCCGCCTTTTCCATGGTCGCGCGTGAGAAGGGCTGACCTGTCAACGCCGCTTCGCACCTGCCCGCCCGCCGCGGCGTGGCCGCCATGCCGCCGAAGGCGACGCGCGCGCTCATGATCATTCCGGCCTCGACCGTCAGGTTGAATGCGCCGCAGACTGCCGAAATATCGCTGTCGAACCGACGCGAAAGCTTGGATATATGTACTAGCGCGTCCTTCGCCGGTCGGGGTATCCAGATGCTCTCGACACACTCGCCTGGCCGGAGATCCTGCTTGCCATAATCCAGGAAATACTCCTCCAGCGGTATCGTGCGGCGACCCTCGCGGCTCCGCAATGTCAGTTGGGAGCCCATCGCTATGAGAGCGGGCGGGCCGTCACCGATCGGTGATCCGTTGGCGATATTGCCGCCGACTGTTCCTGCATTGCGCACCTGAAGTCCGCCCACCCTACGTACAAGTTCGCCAAGGTCGGGGTGTAGCCGCGCCATGGCCGCATGCGCGTCGGCATAGCGGACGCCGGCGCCGATCCTCAGACCATCGGCTTCTTCCTCGATTCTGCGCAACTCAGCGATATCCGCCAGGAAGATGAGCGTGTCGATGATCTGCAATCCCTTCGTCACCCACAGCCCTACATCCGTCGCGCCCGCCACCATGCGTGCGTCGGGGTGTTCGGCGAGAAGCTCGATCAAGGCCGCAACGGTTCGCGGCGCGAACCATTGGCGGCCCTGATGGTTGCCCGTTGCGGTTTCCGGCGAGGAGAGGTTCTTGAGCGCCAACGCGACCGCCGTGTCATCCTGCGTTACTGGACCCACCGTCTTCCCCGCGTCCAGGATCGGGCCATAGCCGGTGCAGCGGCACAGATTGCCCGCGATTACGTCCGCTACCGGCAAATCATGGCCTACCGCGCCGATGCAGCGGCCATGGAGCGACATGACGAAACCCGGCGTGCAGAAGCCGCATTGCGAACTGCCATTGGCCGCCATGCAGTCTTGCAAAGGCGTGAGCGCGCCGTCCGCGCCACCCAGGCTCTCCACCGTCATCAGCGCCCGGCCATTGAGCATCGGCAGGAAAGTGATGCAGGCGTTGACCGACCGCCATTGCACCCGGTCCTCCTCCAGTTCGGCCACCAGCACGGTGCACGCGCCGCAGTCCCCTTCGGCGCAGCCCTCCTTAGTGCCGGTGCGACCCATGCGATAGCGCAGATGGTCCAGCAGCGTGGCGGTTGGATCGACATCTTCGATCTCCACGACATCGCCGTCGAGCAGGAAGCGCACGCCCATCTTAGCTCCCCCGGTAGGTCGAGTAGGCGAAAGGCGAAACCAGCAGCGGCACATGATAATGGCCGTCCGCATCGGCGATGCCGAAATCGATCGTCACGATGTCGAGGAAAGGCGGATCGGGCAGGCTGACGCCGCGTGCCCGGAAATAGTCGGCTACCCCGAAACCGAGCCGGTAGCGGCCGGGACTTAGCGCAGGCAGGCCGGGGCAACGGCCGTCGGCATCGGTCACGCCGCTGAACAGGAGTGCGCCGTCCTTGTCGAACAGCTGCAGGGCGATGCCCGCCGCCGGGCAACCATGCGCCGTGTCGAGAACATGGGTGGACAGACTGCTCATTCCACCGCCTCCCCGCGCGGCCATTCGCCCACGAATTCGGCCTCCTCATAGGCGAGGAGGTCGGCGACCAGCATGTCCCGGTCGTCGAGGAAAAGCTGGTCGGTGACCCCGCGCACCAAGCGCGGCAAGGCGGTCTGAAGCCCCGAAAGCGCCGAGGCGGACAGGCCAAGGCTGATGAGCGCAGAATAGTTGAAAGCAAACAGGCCGTGCAGCAGCGCTTCGCCTCCGGGCGTGCGCGGCAGCAGCTCGAAGCCGGGGCCGAGATAGGGATGGGCGTCGATCAGCGCGTTGGCGTTGCTCGTCGGGGTGAAGCGATCGGCCCAGCGGGCGATATAGGGGGATAGGTTCGCAAGCTCCGGGCGCAGGCCGGGATCGCTGATCAGGCCGGTCGAAAGCAGCACGAAATCGAAGTCGTGCGTAGCGGTCGGCGTCTTTACCCGCACCTTGCCATCCACATGCTCGACCGCCGTCCAGGGCGACCCCAGATGCAGGTCGAAGCCGGGCCAGCGCGCGGCGCGCTCGAACGTGTCGTTGGTCGGCGGTTGGTTATGGCCGAGGAAGCTCGCCATCACCGCATATTTTTCCGCGTCCGACAGCGCCGGATAGCGGCCGGTGAAGCCGACCCGCTCCATGAAGCGGATCGGATTGATGCGCGGTAGGACTTTCCGTCGGATGAAGACATGCGCTTGCGCGACGCCGAGCGTCAGCGCGGCATTGGCATTGTCGAATGCAGATGCGCCGCCGCCCAGGATGCCGATGCTTTTGCCGGCCATGGCGGCATAATCGACCGGCTCGCTGGTATGGGCATAGAGGTGCCGGGGCAGCGCATCCTTGACCATGGCGGGCGTATGCCATTCGCCCCCGCCCTGGATGCCGGTCGCCAGCACCACCTTGCGCGCGAGCAGCGCAGCCTGCCCTTCGACATGCAACCTGTGAAGCCCGTTTCCGATCGGCTCGATCGCGGTCAGGCGTGTGTCGTTGCGGACCGGCAGGCCCAACACCCGCCGATACCAGCGCAGATAGTCCATCCAGTCCCCGCGCGCGATCTTGTCCACCGCGTCCCAGGCGGCAGCCCCATGCTGCGCCTCCCACCAGGCGCGGTAGGTGAGGGCGGGGATGCCGAAATCGATCGGGTTGAGTTCCTTGGGCGTGCGCAGCGTGATCATTCGCGCATAGGTGTCCCAAGGGCCTTCATAACCCGCCGGGCTTTCGTCGATGATCAGGATGTTGGATACGCGCTCACGCAGCAGACCGAAGGCTGCCGCTAGGCCGCTCTGGCCGCCGCCGACGATGACGACATCGAAAACATGGCCGTCGCCACGGACGCGCGGCCGCGTCCAGTCCGCGCCGCCAAAGCCGATGAGCAAGAGCTGGCGGGCAAGCTCCGCTTCGAGCCTGGCAAGGCCGGTCATTGCTGCACCTCCCTGTCCTTGAGCCTGAGCCTGACGATCTCGCCGATCTGCGCCAGCGCGGTCGCGATTTCGGTATCGCGATCGTGGGACAGGCGAGTTTCCATCGCCGCCAATATTCCCGCCTTGTCGGTCAGGCGCACGCAGATGATGAAGGGGAAGCCGAAGCGGCCGCGATAGGCGGTGTTGAGGTCGTGGAAGCGCGCAAACTCCTCGGGCGTAAGCCGGTCCAGCCCGGCGGAAGCCTGCTCGGCGGCTGACGCGTCGGTCAGGGTCCGGTCGATCGCGGCCTTGCCCGCCAGTTCGGGATGCGCGCGGATCAGCGCCAGCTGCTCGTCGGGCGTAGCCGCGTGCATGACCGCCATCAGATCGGCATGGCGGTCGCCGGATGACGGCAGTGCGTCGGCGCGCGCCTCGACCCAGGGACTATGTTCGAACAAGGCCGTCAATGCGTGCTCCCTTCCAGGGACACATGGGCGGACACGACTTTCCACCCATCAGCGAACTTGACCCAGCTCTGCGTCTGGCGGCCGCGCCGATCGCTATTCTCGCGGAAAAATTCCGCGTCGGCGGTGGCGAAGCTATCGCCATAGACGGTGATGGCGACCTTCCCCAGACGGCGCTGCGGCGACCCGCCGCGGCCTTTGCGGAACTCGCGTATCTCCTCGATGCCATACAGCACCTCGCCGACGCCATAGCGGTTGGTGGTGGGGGCGTCGTGGAACAGCGCGTCCATCGCCGGGATATCATCCTCCATCAGCGCGCGCTCATATTCCATGAAGGCGGCGGTGACTTCCGCCAGCAGGACGGGATCATCAATTTTCATGCGGGGTGGACCTCCATCCAGTGGCGGGCGATGTCGATGCGGCGCGTGACCCAGGCATCGCCGCTGGCAATTACATGATCGAGAAAACGGGCGAGGGCTCGGGCGCGGCCCGGCCGCCCGGCGATGCGGCCATGCAGGCCGACCGACATCATGCGACCGCCCTCCTCGCGCAACTGGTCGAACGTGTCTCGCAGGTAACGGAAGAACTGCTCACCCTCGGTGAAGCCGTTATAGGCCACGATCTTCATGTCGTTGGCGTCGAGCGTGTAGGGCACGATCAACTGGCCCTCTGCATAATAGGGCAGATCGTCGGCATAGCTGTCCGCGTCGTAGAGGAAGCCGCCTTCTTCCCGCACAAGCCGCGCGGTATTGGGCGACGTGCGCCCCTGATACCAGCCGAGCGGGCGAGCGCCGGTGAGTTCTTCATGGAGCGCGATCGCCTGCGTAATATGCTCGCGCTCGACATCTTCGGGCACATACTGATAGTCGATCCATCGATACCCGTGGCTTGCGATCTCCCAGTCGGCCCTGAGCATCGCCTCGACCGCTTGCCGGTTCATTGCCATCGCGCTCGCCACGCCGAAGACCGTCACCGGCAGTCCCCGTTCGATGAAAATCCGGTGCAGCCGCCAAAAGCCGGTGCGGCTGCCATATTCGTAGAGGCTTTCCATCGCCATCGCCCGATCCGGGTGGCTGGCCGCGCCGACCATTTCCGACAGGAAGGCTTCCGATCGCGCGTCGCCGTTGAGGACCGAATTTTCCGCCCCCTCCTCATAATTGATGACGAACTGCACCGCGATCCGCGCGCCGCCGGGCCAACGCGGATCGGGCGGGGAAGCGCCATAACCGATGAGATCGCGGCTCATCCTTCCCACGCCTCCATCGCCGCGTCCACGGCCGCGCCCGCCGGCAGGCCATGCCCCTCGCGGCGCAGGCAGGCTTCTAGCGCGCCGAGCGTGATCAGCACCTTATGCCGGGCGGCATTGTAGCCCATCGCGCCGATCCGCCAGATCTTGCCGGCAAGCGGGCCGAAGGCCGTGCCGATCTCGATCTCGAACGCCTCGCGCATCATCGTGCGGATGCGTTCGCCGTCTACGCCTGCGGGGATGTAGACCCCGGTCACATTGGTCATGCGATAGGCGTCATCGCCAAAGACGGTCAGCCCCATGGCGCGCAGCCCCGCCGTCACGGCGCGGCCCGCGCGCGCATGGCGAGCATAGCGCGCCTCCAGTCCTTCCCCCAGCATGATCCTGGCGCATTCCCGCGCGGCGTAAAGCATCGATGTCGCCTCGGTATGATGGTTGAGGCGCTTTTCGCTCCAATAATCCATGATCATGGCGAGATCGAAATAGTTGGACCCGATGCGCGGCCCCGCGCCGTCGGTCGTGCCCGCCGCCTTTATGCCGGCTTCGACATGGCGGCGCGCGAAGATATGGTCGGCAGCGCGGTCCGAGATGGTGATCGGCGCTGAGCCGGACGGTCCGCCGAGACATTTCTGGAGGCCGCCGGTAACGATATCCGCGCCCCAGCGGTCGCTCGCCATTTCCATGCCGCCGATGGTCGCAGTCGCATCGACGTAGAGCAGCGCGCCGGCCGCGTGCGCAAGGTCGCCCAGGCCATCGAGCGGCTGCGCCATCGTCGTCGAAGTGTCGCCATGCACGGTGGCGACGATCTTCGGGCCGACACGGTCAATTGCGGCGGCGATGGCGTCGAGCGGGACCGTTTCGCCCCACGGCGCATCGACCGTTACAACGACCGCGCCGATGCGCGCCAATATCTCCTGGAGCAGCAGGCCGAAGCGGCCGAAATTGACCACCAGCACGGTATCGCCGGCGGTCACGAGACTGACGAGCGACGCCTCTATCGCCGCCCGCGCGGTGCCGTCGATCAGCATGGTCCACCGATTGTCGGTCCCGAAGATCGGGCGGTATAAAGCCATGACCTGGTTCATATAGTCGGTCATTTCGGGGTCGAACTGGCCCAGAAGGTCGGCCGACATGGCGCGTAGCACGCGCGGATGCGCATTGACCGGGCCAGGCCCCATCAGCAGGCGCTGGGGCGGATCGATCTCGCCGAATAAGGTGGGGTCAAGCGGCAGCAACGGAATCTCCCAGTCGATCGATGAAGCCCAGCATCACCTGTAGCGCGATTTCCGCGTCGGCGGGATCGACATGCTCGGCGGGGTTGTGGCTGACGCCGTCCCTGCACCGGATGAACAGCATCGCGGTCGGGCAGAGCGCGGCCATGACCATCGCGTCATGCCCGGCGCCGGAGACGAGCCGGAAGGGCGGCTGGCCTACGATGGCGATCGCGGCGTCTATCCTATCCATGAGATCTGGCGCGCAGGGACTGGCCGGCAGATCGTGTATAAGATCGACCGTGAGCGTCAGCCCGCGCGCGAGCGCGATCGCCTCGAGGGCGGCAATGATCTGCCCCGCCGCCCGATCGCGGCGGTCGGGGTCGCCGGAGCGGATGTCGATCGTAAAGCGCGCTTCGCCGGGGATGACGTTCGGCGCACCGGGCAGCACCTCGATACGGCCGGCCGTCGCGACGAGATCGGAGGCGTCGCCCCTCGCGATCGTCTCGATCGCCAGCACCATTTCCGCCGCGCCTGTCAGCGCATCGCGGCGTAGTGGCATAGTGGTGGTGCCGGCATGGTTCGCCTGGCCGGTGACGACCGCTTGGTAGCGCAACTGCGCGGCAATTCCGGTGACGGTGCCGACGGCGAGGCCTTTGGCCTCAAGGACCGGGCCTTGCTCGATATGGGCTTCGAGATAGGCGAGGGCAGTGGGGTGCTTTGCCGTCAGATAGTCGTCACCCCGGACTTGATCCGGGGTTCCGCTGCCTAGTCCTGCGGCCGTGGAAAAGCGGGATCCTGGGTCGAGCCTGGGGTGACGGAAGTGAGCGATGGCATCCTGTAACGTGACGCCCTCTCCATCCACGACCTCCAACGCCCCCAGATCCAGCACGCCCGCCACTGCGCGGCTGGTCAGCATCGCGGCGGGGAAGCGCGATCCCTCTTCGTCTCCGAAAGCGATCACTTCGATCGGGAAGGGCATCCGCTTTCCCTCGCGGTTCAGCGCATCCACCGCTTCCACGCCCAGCATTATGCCGAGCGGTCCATCATAGCGCCCGCCATCCTTGACGCTGTCCAGATGGCTGCCGATCATAAGCGCCGGGGCATCGGCAACCATGCCCTCGTATCGCCCGATGAGATTGGCGGCCGGATCCAGCCGGACGCTCATGCCCGCTTCCTCCATCCAGCCGGCAAGCGCACTCTGCGCCGCCGCATAGGCAGGCGTCAGATAGGCGCGGAACAGCCCGCCCTCCATGTCGCTATAGGGCGCGACGCCCAGCGCGTCGCACCGCGCCACAGCTCGCCTGCCCCCGCTCACCATGTCGCCACCCCGCCGTCGCTGCGCGGATCGCTCGCGCCGTCCAGCGTGCCGTCGGGATGCCGCACGATAGCGCCGGCATGGCCCATGGTGGCGGTCAGCGGCCCAGCCCGCTCGACATCATGTCCGGCGCTGGCGAGGTCGGCATAAAGCTGGTCATCGAACCCGTCTTCCAGCTTCAGCGTCGTGCTTTCCTCGCCCCAGGTGCGGCCAAGCAGCCAGCGCGGCGCGCTTATCGCCTGCTGCAAATCGACGCCGAAACGGGCGTAGCGGCTAAAGAGCGCCGCCTGCGTCTGCGGCTGGCCCTCGCCGCCCATCGTGCCATAGGCCATGACGCGGCCGTCATCGAACCGCGCTAGCGCGGGGTTGAGCGTGTGGAAGGGCTTGCGGCCGGGCTTGAGTGCGTTCCACCTGCCCGGCGCAAGGCGAAAGCTGGAACCCCTGTTCTGCCAGGTGATGCCGGTCCTGGGCAGCACCACGCCGGAGCCGAACTCGAAATAGGTGGACTGGATGCAGCTGACGACGCGGCCGTGGCTGTCCGCCGCCGAGAACCAGCAGGTGTCGCCCCATTGCGGCGGCTGCGGCCATGGCAGCGCCTGCGCCGGGTCGATCTGCGTAGCCAGATGGTCGAGCGCTTGGCGGTCGTCCAGTAGCCCCTGATAGTCATAATCGTGGAAAGCGGGGTCGCCGACATGGACGTCGCGCAGCAGGAAGGCCTGCTTGGTCGCCTCGACCAGACCATGGACATGATCGAAGCCGTCGGCTCTCCCGGCCCGTAGCCGGTCGAACAGCGCAAGGATGAGCAGCGAAGCGAAGCCCTGTGTGGGTGGTGCACTGTTGTAGAGGGTCGCGCCGCTGATTGGAACATGGAGCGGGGCCGGGTGGGTGGCCTCATGCGCAGCAAGATCGGCGGCGGAAACGGGGCTGCCCAGCGCTTCAAGATCGGCGGCGATGTCTGCGGCGAGAGCGCCTGTGTAGAATCCCGCGAGCCCATCCGCAGCCAAACACTCCAGCGTGTCGGCAAGAACGGGCTGCTTTAGAATGTCGCCTTCCGCCAGAGGGCGGCCCTCCGGTTCAAAGATCGCGCCATAGCCGCCCGGCTGGACGCGCAACTCGCCGCCCTTGGCCGCCGCGATGGCTGCGCCGCCCTTTGTCACTGCCACGCCCGCCCGAGCATGGCTGATCGCGTCGCGCAGCAGGCGGTCGAGCGGCATCGTCCCGCTACTGCCGGCCAGTGCGGCTTCCCAACCGGAAATGGTCCCCGCCACGGTATTCGCCGCCAGCGGGCCGCGCGTCGGCACCGCGTCCGTCCCGGCATAGAGCGAGATGTCCGCTTTCATCGCTGCGCCGCCGCAGCCATGGATGCCGTGGACGCGCCCGTCCGGTTCGGCGATCAGCCAGAATCCATCGCCACCTATTCCCGTCATATGCGGATAGACGACGGCCAGCGTCGCGGCCATCGCCACGCAGGCCTCCACCGCGTTGCCGCCGTCGCGCAGCACGTCGCACCCGGCGCTTGCGGCCAGGTGGTGGGGCGCGGTCGTCATGCCGTGCCGGCCGGAAATGGTCTGCATCGTCATCAGTCTGGCAAGGCCGCGACATAGGCGCGCACGACGTGCGCGCTATTCACGGAGGCCAGGTGCTCGAACGTATCCTCCATATTCTTGGTGGCATCGCCGCCGGCGAGGTCCGAGAGGCTGCGGAAGAAGATCGCCGGCACGCGATTGGCATAGGCGACCTGTGCCACCGCCGCGCTCTCCATGTCCAGCAGGCGCGCGCCCCACGCCTTGTGCAGATATTGGCGGAAGGTCGCATTGTCGGCGAAGATGCCGGCCGATACGCCGGTGCCGCCGACAACGATCTTCGGCGACTTCGGCAGGCAAAGCGCGGAGCCGGGCAGTGCTTCGGGATGATGGGGGACGCAGCGCTCCAGTTGGACGTCGGGCACGACTTTCCGGGCGATGTCCAGCAACGCGGGATCGACGGCGAAGCGGAAGAAGCGCTTTGCCGGCGTTGTGTCATTGCTGACGGTGGTCCCACGCGGAAAGATGAAGTTCCAGTTGGCGGGCGCGTCCGGCCCCGCATTTTCCGGCGGGACATAGCCGGCCTTGGTGCGCCGGGCGAAGCTCGCTTCCAGATATTGGCCCCAGCTGTCCGCCACGATT
This sequence comes from Sphingobium olei, assembly GCF_042678845.1. Classification (NCBI taxonomy): domain Bacteria; kingdom Pseudomonadati; phylum Pseudomonadota; class Alphaproteobacteria; order Sphingomonadales; family Sphingobiaceae; genus Sphingobium; species Sphingobium olei. The sequence goes on from NZ_JBHTLS010000132.1 coordinate 82,081, forward strand.
ACGTCCCCGATCGACAGCGCCGGATCGACGCCGCCGGCGATGCCGGAAAAGACGATGCGCTTCACCGCGAAACGATCAATGACGATCTGGCTGTTCATCGCCGCGTTCACGATCGACACGCCGCTCATCATCAGGATGACGGGCTTGCCCGACATAGTGCCGGTCAGCAGCGTCATGCCGTTGATCTTGTGCTCGCACGGCTGCTCGACATGGGCGACCAGCGCATTCCATTCCGGCCGATAAGCGGTCATCACGACCGTGCGCGGCGTCTCGTCCAGCTTCTGGGCGAGCGCGGGCGCTGCGAACAATGAGAGCAGCGCAAAGGCAAGAAAACGGATCATGCAGCGGACATCCAGACGAAGCGCACGACGAACAGCCCGGCGAGCAGGAACAGGAACCAGTCGGTCCGCGTCGCGCGGCCCCGGATCAGTTTCAGCGCCGCATGGGCGGTGATGCCGAAGGCGAGACCGTTGGCGATGGAGAAGGTCAGCGGAATCATTGCCACCGTGAGGAAGGCAGGGATCGCCGCCATCGGGTCTTCCCATTCGATTTCCGTCAGCGGCAGCAGCATCAGCCCACCGACGATGATCAGCGCAGGGGCGGTTGCCGCCAGTGGCACGATCTGCGCATAGGGCGCGACGAACATCGTCGCCAGGAACAGTATGCCGGTGACCACGGCGGTCAGGCCCGTGCGCCCGCCGGCCTGCACGCCCGCCGCGCTCTCTACATAGGAGGTGACGGTACTGGTGCCCGCGATCGATCCCACCATCGTCGCGACCGCGTCGGTCATCAGGATGCGGTTGAGGCCTGGAATGCGGCCCGCCGCGTCCATCAGCCCCGCGCGCTTCGTAACGGCGACCAGCGTGCCGATATTGTCGAACAGGTCGACGAACAGGAACACGAACAGGATTTCGATAAGGCCGATGCCGTGCGACCCGGTCAGCCCGAACACGCCAGGCAGATCCAGCTTGAACGCCGTGCCGGTCAGCGCGGACAGGTCATAGGGTTCGGGCTTGACCGTCACTTGCCCCGTCAACCACCCGATGATGGTCGTGCCGACAATCCCGAACAGCATGGCGCCACGCACATTCCAGACGCTGAGCGCGCCAATCATCGCGAGGCCCAGCAGCGCGAGGGCCGCGCCTGGCGCCTTGAGGTCTCCCAACGCCACGATGGTCGCCGGACTGGCGGCGACGATGCCGGCATTTTTGAGGCCGATGAAACCGATGAACAGGCCGATGCCCCCCGCCACCGCCGCGAACAGGTAGGGTGGGATCACTGCGACGATCATCTGCCGCACCCCGGTCAGCGTCAGGATCAGGAAGGCGACGCCGGAAATGAAAACGCATCCCAGCGCCACCGGCCAGGGCACACCCATTTGGCCGACGACGGTGAAGGCGAAATAGGCGTTGAGGCCCATGCCCGGCGCCAGCGCCAGCGGCGTGTTAGCGACCATGCCCATCAGGATGGAGGCGAAGGCGGCGGCGAAGCAGGTCGCCGCCGCGACCGAAGCGACCGGCATCCCCGCCGCGCTCAGGATCGACGGGTTGACCAGCACGATATAGGCCATGGTCAGGAAGGTGGTGATGCCCGCCAATATCTCGGTGCGGGGGGTGGTGCCGCGCTCGGTCAGGGCGAAATAGCGGTCCAGGCGGTTGGGCGGCGGCGGCGCTGTGGCCGCCGGATCCGGCGAAACGGCTTCGGTCATAACATATCCCCCTGAAACAATCCCGCCGGCGATGTTACGCCGATCCGCCCCTCTTCTTCCAGCATCGCGGCGAAGCGGAATAAAGTGGCTTCTTCGCTCACCTTGCCGATAAGCTGTATGCCGATCGGCAACTTATCCGGTCGGCTGAGCGGAACGCAGAGCGACGGCAGGCCCGTAAAGCTGATCGGTTGGCTGTGGATGCCGAGGTCCGCGCGGGCCGGCGACCAGGTGCCGTCGATCAGGACGCGCGGATCGGCGATCGACGGTGCGACACACGGCGTAGCCGGCGCGAGCAGCACGTCATGGTCAGCAATCAGCGCATTGATCCGCCGGCGGTAGCCCGTCTTGAAATCCTGCGCCTTCCCATAGAGTTCCGGCGGCAATAGCGCGCCGGCGAGCAGGCGGTCGCGGGTCGCAGGATCGAACGCCATAGGATCGCGTCCCAGCGCCGCGCGGTGCAACGCGCCGCCCTCCGCCGCGGTAATCAGAAACGCCGCCGATCGGGCAGCGCCGATATCGGGCAGTTTGACCAGCGGCGCGTTGGGCGCGATCGCGTCTATCGCCTTGATCTGGTCGGGATCGGCATTGTCGCGGAAGCGGCCGCCCAGCCGCGCGACGCGGAGCGCGCCCGTGCGGGGGGAAGGGTTCTTGCCCGTCAGAACGCTCCACACGCATTGCATGTCCCGGATCGACGAGGTGAAGGGTCCGACATCGTCGAAACTGTCGGCGAAGGGGAAGACGCCGCCCATCGGCAGCCCGCCATGGGTCGGTTTCAGGCCATAGATGCCGGTCAGGCTGGCGGGCACCCGAACCGATCCGTTCGTGTCGGAGCCGAGCGAGAAGGGGAGCAATTGAGCGGCGACCACCGCCGCCGATCCCCCCGAAGATCCGCCCGCCAGCCGATCCGGATCATGGGGATTGCGCGTCGTGCCATGGTGCGCGTTGATCGTCGCGAAACCATAGGCGAACTCATCCATGTTTAGCGTCGCGACCAGCACTGCGCCGGCCGCCCGCAGCTTCACGATCGCCTCGGCGTCGGCGGTCGCGAGCGGCGCATCGGCATAGAGGCTGGACCCGGCTGTGGTCGGCAGACCGTCGACATCGAACAAGTCCTTGACGCCGTAGGGCACGCCGGCCAGCGGCCCCGGATCGCCCCCCGCCGCGACGATGGCGTCCACGGCCTCCGCTTCCCGACGCGCCCGATCAGCCAGCAGGCGGGTGACGGCGATCAGCCTTCCACCCTCTCGTTCCAGCCCCGCCAGGCAATCTTCCAGAACCGAAACGGCCGTTACCGCGCCGGCCCGCACCGCATCGGCTATCGCGGTGGCAGATGTCATTCGCATTCCGTGCCCCCTTGCGCCAGCAGCGTACGCGCGTGACGGTCGAGCAGCGCGAGATTGGCCAGAACGCCCGGCATACAGGCCGCAAGGATCGGCAGGTCGAGCATCGCCGCGGCGGCCAGCACTTCGTCCTCGGTCAGCGGGATGCGGGGTTCCTCCATGTCAGCCGGCCTCCATCTGGCGGCGGTAGCGCGCGGCGAGCGCGGCGCAGACGAACAGCTGCAACTGGTGGAAGATCATCAGTGGCAGCACGATCATGCCGACACTTGCCGGCGCGAACAAGGCGCCCGCCATCGGCACGCCCGAGACCAGACTTTTCTTGGATCCGCAGAAGAGCAGCACGATCGCGTCCTCGCGCGGCAATTTGAGCAATCGCGCGGTCAGCAGATTGGCCACCATGACGATCGCCAGGATGATCGCGCTCAGTATCAGCAGCGCCGTCATATCGCCCCACCCTAAGATCAGCCAGATGCCATTCACGACCGCCGCGCTGAAGGCGGAATAGACGACCAGCAGGATCGATCCACGGTCGACGATCTGCAGGATCGCCTTTTTGCGCGCCACGAAGCCGCCGATCATCGGCCGCAGCAGATGCCCTGCGACGAAGGGCAGCAGCAACTGCAACAGAAGTGCTTCCACCGAATGCCAGCTCATCTGTACGCCGCTGCCGCTAGCGGTCATCAACTGACTGACGAGCAGCGGCGTCAGCACGATGCCGATCAGGTTGGAGAGCGAGGCGCTGCACACCGCCGCCGCGACATTGCCACCGGCGATCGCGGTAAAAGCGATCGAAGACTGCACGGTGGACGGCAGCAGCGTCAGAAAAAGCAGGCCCGACAGTAGCAGCGGATCGATCCAGCGGCCCGAAAGACCGCTGACGGCCAGGCCGATCGCGGGAAACAGCATATAAGTGGACGCAAACACCAGCAGATGCAGCCGCCAATTGCCGATGCCCTGCATTATCGCATCGCGGGACAGCTTTGCGCCATGCAGGAAAAAAAGGAGTGCAATCGCCAGATCGGCGATCAGCCCGACCCACGCAGCCGCGCCACCCCGGACAGGCAAGAAGGACGCCGTCGCTACCGTCGCGATCAGAAACAGCAGAAACGGGTCGATGGACGGAATAAAGCGGATGACGCGCATGTATGATCCTGATGCCCGTTTTGCCCCTCTCTATCCAACGCAATGATCGGCACGGATCGTTGCAAAAAATAGCGCTGGCACCGTTAAGTAGGGCCGTGTCGGAAAGGGCGGGGTTCCGCTTCGGTGCAGATTGCGGCAGCCGAGGATGTGCGCCGGCTTTCAAGCAGCAGGGCGCACATAATTCTCCAGCCGCGCGATCATGGCGGACTTGTCGGCCGCCGGCAGCCACGCGGCTTCGAATCCATTGCGAGCAATCATGGTGATTTCGGCGCGGGTCAGCTGGCTCCGATCGGCCGCGCGGATCAGAACATCATTCAGATATTCACTGCCCATATAAGCAGGGTCATCGGACGAGATCGTAAGCTTCAGCCCTGCGTCCAACATGGCTCGCACCACATCGACCGGCTGTTGCATCGCTGCCCGCAAGGTGCCCGAAAAGGTCGGGCAGACCGTGAAATAGATGCCTCGCTCACGCGCTATGGCTACCAGTTCCGGCGATTGCACGATGTTGCCGCCGTGATCGATACGATCCACCTTCAGGTCGAGCAGCGCCGTGCGGATATTACGCAACGTATCGACCTGATCCACATCGCAATGGGCCGTCACATGCAGGCCATTCGCCCGAGCCTTGGCAAAATGGGCTCGGAATTTTTCCGGCGGGTTGCCTTTTTCGTCCGAATCCAGCCCCACCCCGACCAGATGCTCCTTGAACGGCAGGGCCGCATCCAATGCGGCCATCGCGCTTTCCGCCGAAAGATCGCGCACGAAGCAAAGGATGAGTTGTGACCGGATACCCAGCGCGGCTTGCGCATCGTGGCGGGCCCGCGTGATCCCGCCGATTACCGCTGCCATGGGCACACCGCGCTTCAGATGTTCCTGAGGGTCGAAGAACATTTCAGTATAAACAATGTTCTGCGACGCCGCCTTGGTCAGATAGGCACAGGCAAGGTCGTAGAAGTCCTGCTCCTTGAGCAGGACTTTCATCCCGTCATAGTAGATGGCAAGAAAACTGGGCAGATCGTTGAACTTATAGCTGGCCTTCATCGCGGCCACATCTGCGAACGGCAGCTTCAGGCCGTTGCGGTGCGCCAGCACGAACTTCATGTCCGCTTCCAGCGTGCCCTCAAGATGCACATGATATTCCGTCTTGGGCATGGCAGCGATAAAGCGCGCCAGTTGAGGATCGGTCGCCGCCGCAGCAGCCCTCGCTTGGCGGGGCATTGCGACCAGCGCGGCCATGCTCGCCATCAAAGCCCGCCGATGGATGTGCATGGAAATACCCCCCTTTGCCTGCCGATCGCCGACCAGCTTGTCCGCGACACACCCGGCAGCGTCAAACGGGCTTTCTGCAACAAGCCATTGATCTTTTTAGGGCGGGGCAGCCGACGTCTTGGCCCGCGTTCACGGAGCCAGGCTGCTCTGGTTTGGCTCGAAAACCTTACATGGCTGCCATTTGCCCATCGGCTCAGATGCGGGCCTTATTCCTTGGGTGAGATGTAGCTGGGGTCATGGGAGAACGGCATTTCGGTGCCTTCGCGCAACGCTGCAAGAATGTCGGAAAAACTGGTCGAGCAACGAAAACCAAGCTGCCGCTCGGCATGGCCGGCATCATAGACGCGCCCGATGCTGGTGGGCAGGGTCCATCCGCGTGCGGCGTAGAGATCAGCGGCGTCCGGGAACTTCGCCCGGATGACGTCTGCGGCATCGCGTTTCAGCTTGTGAACATCCTCTCGCGCGAACGGCGTGGGCGCAGAGATGATGAACGTGTCGAACCCGATGTCGGGCGTGCGTCGAGCGCGGCAAGATGGGCTGCAGCGGCATCTTGGGCCGTCAGCCGCCTATGGAGGAATTCGTTGGCCTTCAAATTCTCGCCCGAAGGATGGGCGTGCATTCTCGTCCAGGTCAATGAGTCCTGATCTTACTCAAGATAGACGGAGAGATATTCTATCCTGACGCGCCTGCGATGGTGCTGGATGGCAGCGTCCATCGACTGCAATCATCCGGACGCCGACATTCGCCCTCCCTTTAGAGAAAGCGAATGTGGGCCAGGGCTTCAGACGGTCGGAACGGTGCCGCCGTCGATGACGAACTCGGCGCCATGGATGGCGGCGGCGCGGTCCGAGGCCAAGTAGGCGATAAGGTCGGCGACCTCGGACGGCGCAGCCGCGCGTCCGATCGGGATTCCACCGATCCACGCCATGACCGCCTGCCGCGCTTCCTCGAACGTGCCGCCATTGGCAGTCTGCACATTCTTCACGAGGTCGTCGGCACCCTCGGTCATGATCCAGCCGGGACAGACGATGTTGACCCGGACCCCCTTCGGCCCCAGCTCCTTGGAAATGGATTTGCTGTAGGTTCTCAGCGCCCCCTTGGCGGCGGCATAGGCGGTGGTCGACTGTGGCAGCGGCAGCTTTGACTGGGTCGAGGTGACGTGCACCACTGCACCATTGCCGCGCTCGATCATCTGCGGGATCAGAAGGCGATCAAGGCGGACCGTCGCCAGAAGGTTGAGGTTCAGTTCCGAAAGCCAGATCTCGTCTGTTAGCGCAACGAAACCGCCGGGCGGCATTTCCGAACCACCGACAACATGGGCAAGGATGTCGATGCCGCCTAGCTGCTTGATCGCGGCCTTGGCCAGCGCTTCGCCGCCTTCCGCAGTGGTCAGGTCCGCCTGAACATAGTCGACGCCCTTTATCGGATCCCGGATCGCGCGCGCAGCGGTGACGACACGGGCTCCGCCGGCCAGGAAGCGCTCGACGGTGGCACGGCCCAGACCCTTGGTGCCACCGCTGACGAGTACGCGCTTGCCGGCGAACTCGGTCGGATCGGCCTTGATGCTCATACCGTGGTCTCCAGCGTCTTGATGGCACCCTGCACCAGCGTGAAGCGATAGGTGAAACGAAGCGGGCTGCCCGGGAAGTCGCCATGCGCCGGACCTTCGACGATGACTTCGCCATCTTCTTCCCGAACGGTATCGGGCACGAAGATCGCCTTAACGGGCATCACTTCTTCCTCGAACAGTTGGCGGATTGCGGCCTGTCCTTCGAAATGCTTGCCGTTGTCAATGAAGACGGCGTCGTGCAGGAAGGGCTTTACCATGCCCTCGATATCGAGACGGGCATTTGCCTCGACATAGTCGGCGATCGGCTTGGGTAGGTTCATTGACATGTTCATCTCCTCAACGGTGATGAGTCATATTTAACGATAGACTTCTCGCCTGATAATCGAGACAAATCGGCATAGGGTGTCACGGAAATCAGAACAATGACTCGCCATTCTCTGATCGAGCTTGAGGCCGTTCTCGCCATCGTGCGGTGCGGCTCGTTTCGAGCGGCGGCGCTCGATCTCGGCATGTCGACGACGGCCATCAGCAATGCGGTGGGCAAGCTCGAGCGGGAGCTTGCGGTGCGCTTGTTTAATCGTACCACCCGCAGCGTCTCGCTTACCCATGCGGGGCGGATTTTCGTCGCGCAGATCAAATCCGCGCTGGAGGATATCCAGAAAGCGATGAATACGGCTCGCTCGCAGCAGGAGACGCCGTCTGGCACCTTGCGCATCAATGCCTTCGCAACGGCGGCGCGCGAGATCATGGCGCCTCTGGTCCTGACCTATCTGCAGCGTTATCCGCAAGTTCATATTGACCTTGTCACCGAGGGGCGGCTTGTCGATGTCGTGGCAGCGGGCTTCGATTTGGGGGTGCGCAGCGCGGATCTGGTGCCCAGCGACGCAATCACGATACCGCTGGGTCAGATGCGCCGCATGGCGGTCGCCGCATCGCCCGCCTTTTTTGAAAGGAGGGTCGTCCCCCAGGTGCCGCAGGAGTTGCTCACTTATCCTTGCGTCCGTGTGCGGCTCCCCAACGGCGCATTGTTCCGATGGCGGTTCGAGAAGGGTGGTGAAGAATTGCAGCTCGATGTCGAAGGCCCGATCACTCTCGACGAAGCCTCCCTGGCCCGGATCGCGGTGACGAGAGGCGTGGGGATCGGCTATTTCATGGAGACTGACATCCGCGAAGACATTGCGGCGGGTCGGCTCGTGCGCATCCTCGAAGACTGGACGCCGCCGCTGGCGCCGCTGTGCCTCTATTATCCCAATCGCCGCAATTCCTCCGCCGCCTTCCAAGCCTTTGTCGCGCTCGCGCGCGACTTCGCCGCAGGACGGCTCGTGCAGCCTTGAGCCTGCTGGCGCGGTTCGCGCAGCGCGCCGCAACATAACGCCAAGCGACGATGCAACGGTTGGCGAGCCCCGATCAATTCTCAGTTGAACCAGTGACTTCCTCGGCTGCGCTACGGCGATCTTCAGCTAGCCGTGGCAACATTAAGCGCCGGACTGCATCGCGACGCCGGCGTCATGCTCTCAAGAATATCAATTGCGCAGCGATCACGAACGAGCCAAGCACTGTAGTTCCTGGTCGTCTATCGCGGCAATCATGCCGGTGGATAGCCACAGCGCCAGCCACTGACCGATCAGCGCTACGCCATGCTCTTCACCGAACCTTCGCATGATGTTTCGACAAACCTGCCCGAAAGCCATCCCGCTCCGGACGTCCAACAAGGCGCATAATTCGGAGGCGTCGATGATCCTGATGCGGCATTGTTCGTCCTGACGCCATAGCAGGGCCGTCTCGGGCGTATTCAGATATCGGGACGCGGGCGGTTCTTCCCCAGCGCCCAATGCGGACCAAATGACAAAGGCGTTCGTCTTCAGAGCGACAAGATCGATCGACCTCTGAAACGTCAGTACGGCGCGGTCCCATTCGACGTCGTTCAACCGGTCGATGCGGACTGCCGGGCTGTCTGCCGATACGAACAGTTCTTCCAGCCCAAGCTCCAGGCAGGCAATTTCCGGGATTTCCTCGTCGTCGGGATAAAGCCGCGCAAGGGTCACCGGAAAGTCATGCGCATAGGCGTCGAGCGTCCAGCTGCTGGGCGGCACATCGTCGATATGATGTACGGCCGCCTGAAGGAACCTGTCCTCGCCGATCCAGGCACGGGTGCGTGCAAAGCTGCTTTCCAGACAGGCGACGAGTTGGGAGCGGTAGTTATTCTGATAGACGGCGAAGCCCGGCTCGGCCGACGGCTGGATACGCGTTGCGGCGGCCATGTCGGCATGCACGAGCCAGGCGCGCATGTCGCGCTGAAGGGCGAGCAGGCTCATGCCGCCGCCTCCATCCTGCCGGCGGCGATCCGCCGTGCGGTGTCAAGTTCGACCAGCAAGTCGCCGAGCGGCGGTATGTGGTCGTCACGCTCGATCATCGTCGCAACCGGGCCGAGGCGCGGAAGGATATGGGCGTAGAGGCTCCACACCGAAGGGGGGACCGGCCGATCATGCGTATCGATCAGCAGATGTTCGCCCTGGCTATGGCCGGCTAGGTGGATTTGGCGCACATGGCCGCGCGGGATGCCGTCAAGATAGGCGATGGGGTCGAAACCGTGATTGCTGGCGCTGACGAAGACGTTGTTCACGTCGAGCAATATCCCGCAGCCTGTCCGCGCGCACACCAAGTTCAGGAATTCCCATTCGGTCATGTCGGCCGACATGAAGTCGAGATAGGTGGAGGGATTTTCGACCAACATCGCTCGGCCCAGCGCATCCTGCGCCCTTTCTATATTGGTGCAGACGGTGTCGAGCGCCTCCCAGGTATAGGGCAAGGGCAGCAGATCGTGCGAATTGAACCCCTCGATCCGCGACCAGCTCAGATGATCGGAAACGAACAGCGGTTCAATCTCATCGACGAGCGCGCGGAGCCGGTCGAGGTAAAAGCGATCCACGCCATCTGCGGAGCCGATCGACATCGATACGCCGTGGAGCGCGACCGGGTAGCGCTCGCGGATCTGGCGCAATATCCGTCGCGGCCGACCGCCATCGATCATGAAATTTTCGGAGATCACCTCCAGAAAATCGACTGCCACCAGACCATCGAGAAAATCGGCATAGTGCGGCGCACGCAGGCCAAGGCCGAAGCCGGCGAACGAGGGGATCATGAGGGGCGCTCCTTGCTGCGGAGGGCAGCCCGGCGCCCTCATCAGCGCCGGGCTTCGAGAGAATTATTTGGGTTCGGTCAGGCTACCGCCGGCAGCCTTGCAGGCCTTGACGGTCATGGCCTTGAAGCCATGCCCCTTGCAGACATTCTGTCCCTTGCATTCGTTGCTGGCCGTCTTGCAGTCGGACGTGCCCTTGCAGCTGTTGATGCCGTAGCAGCGCACGACCTTCGTATCGGCGCTGTCCTTCGCCACGGCGGGGGCAGCGGCAGCCGCGGCGATGGCAATGGAGGCGGCGGAGGCGGCAATGCCGATGCCGGTGTTGAGGGTGCGCATGATGGATTCTCCGAAACACAGGTTGAGCCAGAATGGCCCCCATCTTTCGATCCGGTCGGGCGCCTGGTTACAGCAACCAGAGAAATTTTACCGATCCGACCTCCGACGCACCGCCTTACCAGCGCAGCAGCCTTGGCCCCACCACCGTGCCGAGCAGGGTCGCCAGCACGATGCCGAGCGAATACCAAGTCAGGACGAAGATGGCCGACACTTCGGGACAGTGCAGGCAATAGACGGTCGCCGCAAATGCACCGGCGGAGAGACCCGCCGTCGCGCCGGCCGCCCGCAACCGGGTGGGAGCAAGTCTGCGGAACGACCAGAGCAATCCCGCAAAGATCGGCGCGGAAAGCGACAGGACCAGCCAGGGACAGCTTTGCCAGCTCTGGCCCAGCCACATCGCCAGCCATTGCGAAGAAGGGGTATGCACCAGTTCCAGCAGGCCGACGCCAGCAAGAAGGATGACCGGCATCGCGAGCAACCAGAGGCCGCGCAGTCGACCGCTATCGGGCCGCGCGAGCTGCGCAGTCATGACCAACGCCGCGACGGCCAGGGAAAACGTATATCCCCACTTCATCCAGAAGGAAGCGCCGCGCATTGCCGTGCCCAGATCGGGCCGAAAGCCAAGTGCGATCAGGATGATCATGGCCGATCCGGCGCCGCCGACGGCCATACCAGCGACGAGCCGTCGCGTGACGCTGTTGCGCGCGACCGGCCGGGTGTCGGCGGCGAGGTGCCGAACCAGATCGTCGGTGTTCATCGTGCCGCCCCCTGCACCCGCGCCATCAACGCCTTCAGGCCGCGATGCACCGACACCTTGACGTCCGATTCACCAATGCTCTCCGCGCTCGCCGCCTCTGCGACGCTCAGCCCCTCTATCCGGGTGGCGCGGATCATCCGCGCCTGCTTGTCCGGCAGTGCTTGCAACAGATCGTCCACGTCGAGCCTCGCGATGCTGCTCGCCTCGAAATCGGCGGCGGGCAATTCGTCGTAATCCTCGATCGGCCTCAAGCGACCCACGCGGCGGAAGTGATCGATCATTTTGTAGCGTGCGACCGCGTAAAGCCAGGCGGTGAATGTCCGTCCCCGATCATAGGAGGCACGGCGCGTGTGAACGGCAATAAGGGTATCCTGCACCAGATCCTCGACATCATCGTCAGCGCCGCGAAGTCGACGCCGGTAGAAGCCCCGCAACAGCGGAACAAGCAGGCGCAGCAATGCCTCGTGGGCGTCGGCATCGCCGTTCAGCCCATCGATCATCAATGCGCGCAGATGTTCCTCTGTGGCCTGCATTCATTCTCCTCGCCTGCATGTTCGGGCCAGGGCTCGGACAGGTTACAGCGTCAATGAAAAATTTTCGCGCCGGTCGGCTGTAACCGGAGGCATGTCTGCCACGAACTTGCCGCCGTGACACGGGCTTCCCCCGCCTCCTCCCCGGTCACCGCGCGGCTCGGCCAGTCCGAGCCGCGCGAAGAGGCGCCGGATCAGAGAGGACATCATCATGCGTACCACCCATGCTGCGATCGCTGCAGGCATCGCCGTCGCTTCGGCAGCCGCGATCGCCATTCCCACCAATGCCCAGGAAAAGCCGAAGATGGAAAAATGCTACGGCGTCTCGCTTGCGGGCAAGAACGACTGCGCGGCCGGCCCCGGCACGAGCTGCGCGGGCACGTCCAAGGTCAATTACCAGGGCAACGCCTGGAAGCTGGTGAAGGCCGGAACCTGCACCTCGATCAAGACGCCCAAGGGCAACGGATCGCTCACCCCCAAGGCATGACCGAAGAGGCCGGGACGATCGACCGTCCCGGCCATGCTGGAGACAATCGATGCTCGTCCAAGTTTATGACCTTGCCGGTCGGCGGCTCGCGGCGCTGCTGCCGGACGCGCTGCTGCTGCTCGTCGGCCGTCTGGCCATCGCGTCCATATTCTTCCTGTCCGGCCGCACCAAGGTGGAGGGCGTTTTAACGATCACGGACAGCACATATGAGTTGTTCCGCACCGAATATGCCCTGCCGCTGCTGCCGCCTGACATAGCGGCGGTGATGGGGACGGCGGCGGAACACGTCTTTCCAATCCTGCTGGTGCTGGGGCTGGGCACGCGTTTCTCGGCGCTGGCTCTCCTGATGATGACTGCGGTGATCGAGATTTTCGTCTATCCCGACGCATGGCCCACGCATCTCGGCTGGGTCGCGATCCTTCTACCCCTGATTGCACGCGGTGGCGGTGGCTGGTCAATGGATGCCTTGTTGCGGAAGGGATCACTTGCCGGTCAGGTCTGCAGAATGGTCGGTTGAAAAATCGTATTTAGCGTCAGCTTCTCGCGCGAACGCGGAACATGGACGTCGCCATCCATCGTAAGGATACAAGGACGGCCGGCTCATCCCGGTCGCGCCACCGTTAATTTTCTCATCTTAGATGGCGGTAAGCCAATCGCCGACTCGCTGCGGGAACCATCGCTATGGCTTAGCGACGCTTCTTACGCTGGTCGCCCATTGGCTTGGCCCGACGACCGGACATTCCGCGGCGATGCGCCATAGCGCTTGCAGAAATTGCGGTCGAAGCTACTCAAGTCATTGAAACCCGATCGGAACGCAACCTCGGTAATCGTCCGTTTCGGAACAATATCGTCGCACCATCTTCCCTTGGCAGATGCTGGACGGCGCGCCGACGACCATAGTGCTGATCCTGCGTAATGAAAGCGCGACGGGGCCTGGCCTTGCGCTGCCGCAAGTCCCGGCTAGGCAGAAGATGGTGTCGCAGAAGGAAATACTGCTGAGCGTATCCAACGCCAACCCTTCCTGGTTTCGGTGGAAATCCCGATCGGAACGCCCGGACAGAAAAATCATCGCGCAGGGCGAAACGCTGACCGAGATGGGCGGTATCGCGACCTTATCCCAGTCGCTTGCAGGCGGGGAAGAGGCCTAACTGCGTCACAGCTACTGAGACATAACCCGCGACGCAAGTTGAAAGAGACGCCAAAGTCCTCGCTGTCGTCGACTCAAGCGGGTCACTCGGCAATCGAATTTCGTGCCTCGGATGCGGACGGTCAGCAACTGCTGTTCCGGGGGTGATCCCGTTCAGCCAGTGCCCCTTGCGCCGAACGCTCAGTCGTTCTACTGCGAATGAACCGCATTAGCGAATCTGTTGATAGGGGGCTGATTTGTTTGTCATTCGTGCGGCGCTGCTTGCGTCCGCTTCTCTCTGCACCACTGCGGCTTATGCTGGGCAGATAGCTGTTCCTTCCCCCGAAGCCGTAGAAGGGGACCAGATCATCGTCACCGGCCGCGCCCAGCGCCTGTACCGCACCGAGACGACGACTGTGGGGAAAAGCGCTCAAGATCCGCTCGACATTCCGCAGGCCCTGCAGGTTATCAACAAGGATCTGTTCGCCGATCAGGGCGCGCGCGACGCGACGGACATTTATCGCAACATCTCGGGCGTCAGCTTCTTCAGCTATGCCGGCGTCACCTTCCGCGGCTTCCGGCAGGATCAGTCCTTCTACGACGGCATGCGGGGCAACCCTTTCATCGGCTTTTCGGTGCCCCAGCTCTTCAACATCGAGCGGGTCGAGGTGCTCAAAGGTCCGGCGGGCCTCTTCTTCGGACCGGGCTCGCCGGGCGGCATCATAAACTATGTGTCGAAGGTGCCGGATACCAAGACGGCAATGCGGCTTGTGGCGACCGGCGGCAACTATGATCGTCGCGGCGTATCAGCGGAAGCGACCGGCCCGGTCGATGACAACGGCATCGTTACCTATCGGCTTGGCGGCTTTTACGAAGCCATGAACCCCTATCGGGTGAACACGAAGAATGTGTCGCTGATCGGCGATGGCGGCGTGGCGATCCGGACGAACGAAGGCGGCAAGCTGACGCTCCAGGCGACGGTCTACGACAATGACCTGCAAGCGAACCGGCTGCGCGGTGTGCTCACCGATAATGCCGGCAATTTCCTGACCGACATCCGCTGGAACGCCAACGAGCCCACGGATTTCCTGCATCTGAAGTCGCACGCCTACCAGGCGCGCTACGCTACGGCGATCGGCGATGCCGTCGCCTTCGACGCCGGTGTGCGCTACTTCAAGGCGACGGAGACACAGCAATATCACGAACCGCGCGGATTCGTGGCGGGAAGCACCGATCTTGTCGCGCGCGAGTTTCGCGACCAGATCCGCGATGTGGACGGACTTTCCTTTTCTGCCAACCTGACGGCACGCGTGGATCTGCTGGGCATGGAGCATAAATTCCAGACTGGCGCGGACTGGTATGACGAAACGAGCGTACTCAACAGCCGCATCCTGCGTGCGGGTGTGACGCCGCTCAGCCTTAGCAACCCGGTCTATACCAACAGCGCGCGTGATGTGGCTCGGGCGGCCCTGCTGCCCTTCACCGTCACCGACACCCGCACCAAGCGCAAGGGCGCCTATCTGCAGGACCAGATCAGCCTGACCGATAGGGTCATGCTGGTGGGCGGCGTCCGATATGACAAATTCGAGGACGGCGTCGTGGGCAACCGCTTCTACACCGACGATGACGTCACCTTCCGCACGGGCGCCATTTTCAAACCGCGTAAGGATGTTTCGGTCTATGTGAGTTGGTCGCAGAGTTTCGAGCCGCAGAGCGCGTCTAGCCAGACGGTCGATGCAGGCGGTCCGTTCGCCCCGGTAACGGGCGATCAGTTCGAAGGCGGGGTCAAGACAGACCTGTTCGACGGCCGCCTTCAGGCCAACTTCGCCGCCTACCGGATCGTGCGGAAGAACATCCTGCAAGCGGACCCCAGCCTGCCGCCCGTCAACGGCCAGGATCAATTGCGCCCGATCGGCGAGGTCACGAGCAAGGGGTTGGAGTTCGACCTGTCGACCGATATCACCGCCAACTGGGTCGCACTGGTCAACTACGGCTATAACGATACGAAGATCACCGGAACGATTACGGGGCAGGCGATCACCAACGCAGTCGGCGACCGTTTCGCCAATGCTCCCAAGCATAAGCTCGGCTTCTGGACGCGCCATCAGGTGCCGGCCATCGACGCGGCCTTTGCCGTGGGCGGGGAATATGTATCGCGACGCATCAGCCTCTCCGGACAAGGCGTGAAGCCCTACACGATCTTCGATGCGTCCATCACCAAGGGGCTGGGCTTTGCCGAACTGATGCTGCGGGTCGATAATATCTTCGACAAGGTCTACGCGGCCTCCGGCTTTTCCGCACAGAGCGGGCATTTCCCAGGGGAGCCTCGCACCTTCCTCGCTGAACTGCGCTTCAGCTTCTAATCCATGGGCAAGGCAAATGCCAAGAAGGGCCGCTCGCTCTGGTGGGTGGTGCATAGCTGGATCGGGCTAAAGCTCTCCATCTTCCTGACCTTCATCCTCGCGACCGGCACGCTTGCGGTCTTCGCCCATGAGATCGACTGGCTGGTGACACCGGCCATGCGTGTATCGCCGCGCACGGAACCGGTCGCCTCCTGGGGGGCGTTGGCGTACGCGGTGACGCGCGCGGCGCCGGAGGCACGGCTTCAGACGCTCTACGCGCCCATCGACCCGTGGTTCGCCGCCGAAGCATGGGTCAGCCATGGCAAAGGCGCGCCTGAGCGGGTCTATGTCGATCCCTGGACGGCGGAGGTGACCGGCCAGCACGGCTGGGCCAATGTCCACCGCTTCCTGCGGCAGGTGCATCGCCATCTCATGTTGCCGACGAAGATCGGCATTCCGCTGGTGTCTTCACTCGCGCTGCTGCTGACGGTGTCGCTGATATCGGGTATCGTCACCTACAAGAAATGGTGGCGCGGCTTCTTCCGCGCACCGCGCGCAGGCGACACTCGTCGCCTGACTGGCGACCTGCATCGCCTGATAGGCGTGTGGAGCCTCTGGTTCGTCGCGCTCATCGCGCTGACGGGCGTCTGGTATCTGGTCGAGACGTTGGGCGGGAGCGCGCCCGTGCCGGAAATGCCGCGGACTGCCGCCAATGCTCCCCCGGTCGGCGCCCGGCTTGACAGCCTCGTCGCACTTGCCCGGCGATCAGACCAGCAGCTCGATATACGGGAAATCCGCTTCACGCAGGAGCACGGCGTCATATTCCTCGGGCAGTCTTCTGCCTGGCTTGTGCGCGATCGAGCTAATGGCGTCGCGGTCGATCCTGTAACGCAAAGGGTGATCGCCCGACTGGATGGCCGCGATCTCACTATCCATCAGCGCATTTCCGAAATGGCCGACCCGCTGCACTTCGGCACGTTCGGCGGGCTCTGGACGAAGGTGATCTGGTTCCTCTTCGGCGCGGCCCTTACCGCCATGGCAGTGACCGGCACGATGATCTATGCAACACGATTAGCAAAGGCCGCTCCAATCGATGAAAGCGGCTGGCAGCTGGCTTGGCGCGGCATGGGGATATGGGCCTATATCGGTATCGCCCTTATTTTTGTGGCTTTGGCGCTCACCCCAGGCGCGATCGGCGGCGCGAGTTGAGAATGTCGACTTCCCCTGCGCTCAGCGAGCGCCTGAAAGTTCTCAACCGGAGTGACTGGTTATTGGTTCGCCTACCCGCGTCATGACAGGCAGTTGGATCAAGTGGCTTTCATGAGGCGAAGAGTGAGGAGGCCGGCTCCGGGCGAGCCGGCCCCATCATGCGATTTTGCCTGCTCGCGTTCAGCGCAGCGCCGCCAGCACCGCCTCGGCAAGAGGCTCGCTCGACGCCGGGTTCTGGCCCGTCATCAGGTTGCCATCGCGGACGACAAAAGCGCCCCAGTTCGGACCCTTTTCGTAGCGCGCGCCGGCCTTACGTAACGTGTCGGCAAGCAGCCAGGGTGCATTATCGGCTGTGCCAAGCTCCACCTCCTCCTCGTCGCTGAACGATGTCATCGCCCGGCCGGCAAAGGGCCAGTTCCCATCAGTGGCACGGGTTGCCAGCAAAGCCGCCTGGCCGTGGCAGACCGGGGCGATGAGAATGCCGGCTCGATCCGCTTCGATCAGGATCCGGCCCATATCCTTGTCTTTGTAGAGATCCTCGACCGGGCCGTGGCCTCCCGGGATCACGATTGCGTCATAGTTGCGACCGTCCACATCGGCGAGGACGAGAGGCTTGGCGAGACGATCGGCGATGCTGTCGAGATAGGCCTGGAAGTGATCGACCTTCTCCTGCCCGACTACATCCGGGCTCATGCTGTGAGGATCGATTTTCGGCGAGACACCGCCAGGCGTCGCGATGTCTACAGCGCAGCCGGCGGCGACGAACTTTTCGTCCATCACAACAAATTCCTCGGCCCAGACGCCGCTTTCATATTTGCTGCCGTCAGCGCGGGTCCACTGAGTCGCGGCCGACAGAACGATCAAAATCTTGGTCATGTCATTCTCCTTCAGCGTGTTGAGGCCGCGCCGACTCTGGGGATCGGCACGATCCAGAGGGTGGACAGCCAGCCAGGCAGACGAAGGGACTTCTCGCTCGGAACACATATTCCGCGCGTTATCAGCCTCGGTCTGATGAATGCCTGCCATTCCGTCGAAGCAAGTCGTCTTGCTCCGGTGGTATCGGAAATAGTGCGCTATAGCGGCAGTAACAAAGACTTTGCATGTTGGTCAGCCATGCCTGTAAGCTATGGCTCTATGGAACTGCGCCATCTCCGCTACTTCGTCGCCGTCGCTGAAACGGGTAGCCTGACCGAGGCTGCCGAGCGGCGGCTTCATACGTCACAACCGTCGTTGAGCCGGCAACTTAAGGATCTGGAGCTGGAAGTCGGCGCGCAACTTTTCGTGCGAGGGCCGCGTGGGATTGCGCTCACCTCCGCAGGACGGGCATTCCTCGATCATGCCCGGCTCGCACTTGCTCAGGCGAACGAAGCGGTCGCCTCCGCCCGGCGCGCTGCCAAGCCGGCCAAGGCCCGTTTTTCGGTTGGCTTTCTGACTGGGCAGGAGGTCGAATGGCTCCGGCACGTCAGCAGCCTTTTACGCGACGAATTGCGGAACGTCGATTTCCGCGTCACCAGCGATTTTTCGACGGCGATC
This sequence comes from Sphingobium olei, assembly GCF_042678845.1. Classification (NCBI taxonomy): domain Bacteria; kingdom Pseudomonadati; phylum Pseudomonadota; class Alphaproteobacteria; order Sphingomonadales; family Sphingobiaceae; genus Sphingobium; species Sphingobium olei. The sequence goes on from NZ_JBHTLS010000132.1 coordinate 100,573, forward strand.
GGCGCTGCGGTCCAGCGAGGCCATATCGATCTTGGCTTTTCGCGGATTGAGCCGCAGCCGGACGTCACCTACAAGGTGATCGCTTATGAACCGATCGTCGTCGTAATGCCGCGAGAACATCCTCTCGCTGCCGGCCGGGAGGTCGATTCCCGCGCAATCGATCCGCAGAGTTTCATTGGCTATGCTGACCCGCCACATGTCTTGCGGGGCATTGTGGAACGCTACTTCCGGGACCGTAATCTGGCAATGGCCCCGACCCACTTCCTGGACGGATACGCTACCGGCATTTCACTTGTCGCCTCGACCAGAGGGGTGACGCTGCTTCCGGCTTACGTGGAAGCGCTCTTGCCCGCCTCGCTCGTCAGTCGTCCGCTTGCCGGCAATGGCCCCGTCATCGAGATCGCCGCTGGTTATCGCGCGGACAATCCTTCCCCAACTCTAGCCGTATTCCTACGCAATATAGATCGATTAGTCGCCGAACGTGAGATGATTGCAGCCGGGCAATAAATGCAATCCGGCCCGCTCGTCGAACGGGGTGCCATCCACCTCCTCGATCAGTCCGGCAAGGCTGTTGGTGGATAGGCGCAGCAGCACCACCGCGATGCCGGTGCCAGGGAAAAGGCCGTCGTTCACCGATGTCGCCGGAGCGCGCGCCGTCATCCGCGCATAGATGTCGTCAACCAGCGCGCGGAACGCCGGATCGAGTCGGTCGCCGCTGCGGCAGATCGACCGTGGTTTCCGCCGCCACCCGGCCGGGATTGGAGGAGAAGACGGATGCGGTCGCACATCAGCACGGCCTTCTCGATATTGTGGGTCACGACCAGGATCGATTGGATCGGCATCCGCCCCTCGCACCACAGATCGAGCAAGTCGATGCGCAGCGTCTCGGCGGTGGGCATGTCCAGCACCCAGAAGGGCTCGTCCACCAGCAGCAGCGAGGGATCGTTCACGACCGCGCGGGCGAGGGACGGATAATCACGGCCAGGGCGAAGGTCACCGGGTCGGCGGCTGGTGCGGGCGGCCTCATCGAGCTCTTGAAGATCAGTGCCCTTGCCGATGCCCATAGCACGTCCGTCTGAAGGTCACGGCCCTTGACGCGCCGGGCTTTGGCGTCGATCTCAACCGCGATATTGCGTTGTGCCGTCCCTGCACCCACGTTTTTCAGAAAAGAGAGCCAGCCCATGAAATTTTGCCGTGTCGGCCAGCCCGGCCAGGAAAAGCCCGGTGTCATCGACAGCGAAGGCAATGTCCGCGACCTGTCCGCGATCATTCCTGAACTGACGGTTGAGACACTCGCCACCGCCAAAGGCGTGGATGTCGCCGCCCTGCCGGTGGTCGAGGGCGCGCCGCGCCATGGCGTGCCGGTGAAGGGCATAGGCAAGATCGTCGCCATCGGCCTCAACTATGAGGATCATGCGATCGAATCCAACCTGCCGATTCCGACCGAGCCGGTCATGTTCATGAAGGCGCTGTCCGCGCTCAACGGCCCCAATGATGACGTCATGTTGCCCAAGGGTTCGACGCACAGTGACTGGGAGGTCGAGCTGGGCGTGGTGATCGGCGAGACGTGCCGTTACGTCAGCGAGGAGGAGGCGCTGTCGAAAGTGGCGGGCTATGTCCTCGTCAACGATGTGTCGGAACGCTTCAACCAGAAGCAGCGTGGAACCCAGTGGAGCAAAGGCAAGGGCCACGACACCTTCTGCCCTGTCGGCCCCTGGCTGGTGACGCCCGACGAGGTCGGCGATCCGCAGACTCTCGACATGTATCTCAACGTCAACGGTACGCGGATGCAGACCGGGAATACGAAGACGATGATCTTCACCATTGCCCAGCTCATCTCCTATGTCAGCGAATATGTGACGCTTCAGCCCGGCGACCTGATGATCACCGGCACCCCGCCCGGCGTGGGCGAGGGCAAGAAACCCGAGGCGATCTTCCTCAAGGCCGGCGACGTCATGGAGTTGGGCATCGCGAAGCTCGGCACACAGCGGCAGAATGTCGTCGAATGGCGCCACCTGAGGAACGCGGTGCTTGGATGAGCGTCTGGCCGGGCCGATTTGAAGGGCGCGCAGCGGTCATCGCGGGCGGCGCATCCGGGGTTGCCTTCGCTACCCTCATCATCGGCTACGCCAACGGCATGGCGGACTGAAACCTTCAGTGGCCCCAAGGAAGAAGGTGGAAAGCCATGATCATTTCGGCAACGATGGACTTTCGCGAAGCGGCCCGGCGACGCCTGCCGCCGTTCCTCTTCCACTATATCGACGGTGGTGCCTATGCCGAACATACGCTGCGGCGGAATGTGGGCGATCTTACGGAGGTGGAGCTTCGCCAGCGGGTGCTGCGGGACGTGGCGGATTGCGACGTCGCGATCAAACTGTTCGGAACCCGCATGGCCCTGCCGATCGCGCTGGCGCCGGTTGGCCTGACGGGCATGTATGCGCGGCGCGGGGAGGTACAGGCCGCACGCGCGGCGGCGGCGAAGGGTGTGCCCTTCACGCTTTCCACCGTGTCGGTCTGCGCGATCCGTGAGGTGCAGGCGGCGTCCAGCGCGCCCATCTGGTTCCAGCTCTATGTGCTGAAGGATCGCGGGTTCATGCGCGACGCGTTGGAGCGGGCGCAAGCCGCCGGGGTCACGACGTTGATCTTCACGGTCGACATGCCCGTGCCTGGCGCGCGCTATCGGGACGCGCATTCCGGCATGTCCGGCCCCTATGCCGGTGTCCGCCGCATGATGCAGGCGGTAACCCATCCCCGCTGGGCCTGGGATGTGGGGTTGAGAGGGCGGCCGCACGACTTGGGCAATATCTCCGCCTACCGGGGGACGCCCACGGCGTTGGAGGATTATATCGGCTGGCTGGGGGCCAATTTCGACCCCTCGATTTCCTGGCGCGATCTCGAATGGATACGGGATTTCTGGAAGGGGCCGATGGTGATCAAGGGCATACTCGACCCTGAGGATGCCCGCGATGCGGTTCGGTTCGGCGCGGACGGGATCGTGGTGTCCAACCATGGCGGGCGGCAACTCGATAGCGTGCGGTCCACGGTCCGCGCGCTTCCCGTCATCGCCGATGCGGTGAAGGGCGACATCAGCATCCTCGTTGATTCGGGCATCAGATCCGGGCTGGACGTCGTGCGCATGCTGGCCTTGGGCGCGGACATGACGCTGATCGGGCGGGCGTTCGTCTATGCCCTTGCCGCCGGCGGAGAGGAAGGGGTGGCCAGGCTGCTATCGCTGATGGAAAGCGAAATGCGCGTCGCCATGGCGTTGACAGGCGTGCGCTCCATAGCCGAAATCGACCAGACCATCCTTGCCGGTGAGCGCAAGAAATAGCGTTCCGCACAGCGAGGCAAGTTCGCCGTCACCGGCCGCGCGTTGCGCGAGCCGCTGGACAAGGACGCGCAAGCCGGCCGCCCGGTGGATCTCAATAGGCGTTTTTGTGCAGCACCACGCCAGCGGTTCTCACCAGGATCGTGATGTCGCGCCACAGCGTCCAGTTCTGCACATATTCAAGGTCCGACTGCAGCCGGTTCACCAGATCGCTTTCGACTATGGTTGCCCCGCGATAACCGCGCACCTGCGCCAGGCCTGTGAGGCCGGGCTTGATGATGTGGCGATGCCAATAGCGATCGTCGATGTGCCAGAACAGCTTGTTTTCGGCCATGGAACCCAGAGCGTGGGGGCGTGGTCCGACGATGCTCATCTCGCCCTTCATGACGTTGAGCAGCTGCGGGATTTCATCGATGCTGGTGGCGCGGATGAAGCGTCCGAACGGCGTGATGCGATCGTCGCCGCGGCTGGCCGAGCGGTTGCCTGCATGATCCAAATTTTCCACATACATGCTGCGGAACTTGTAGATGTGGAACATCTGGTTGGATCGGCCGACCCGGATCTGCACGAAGAAGATCGGGCCTCTATCCTGCAGGAAGATGATGAGCGCGACGACGATCAGCATCGGCGCCAGCAACAGTAACAAGCTACCTGCGACAACGAGATCGAATACCCGCTTGACCAGCCGGTCCTTGAGGCCGAGCGGCCCGCGCGACACGATAAGCGTGGGCGTGCTGGCCCGCTGCGCGATGCCCAGCGGCTGCAGGTCCGACAGTTCCGGAGCGATCACCTCGCCCTGCACGTTGGCCCCTTTCAGCACCCTTGCCCAAATCTTGCGCTTGGCTTCGGGGCAGTGCACGATCACGCGGTCGGCATGCCGGATTTCCTTCGCCAACCTGTCGTAGGTCGATGGATCGAGCCGGGCGGGGTCGAGCATGTCGCTCGAATAAACGATCGACCTGCCGCGCAGGCTGCCGGCGTCGGCAGCACTGACGCCATCGAATATGTGCATCACATTATAGGGATCGTCGCCCACTATATGGTGGGCGTGGCGGACGAGCATGTAGCGGGATGTGCTGACGGCGATCAGCGACAGGCATACGCCGCCCACGAAGGTCAGTCTCGACCATTCGGCGCTGACCTTCATGAAGAAGGCCATCAAAATGACCGCGCCGGCCGCCAGGACGAGAGCGTTGACGGCAAGGCCCACGCTCGCCCATCGGTCATGGATTGCGGGGGTGGAATAAGACCGGTTCAGATGGGCGATGATCAAGAAGAGTGGTATGAACATCGCCAATTGCTCGAAAGCCATGGCGCTGGGCTGACGCAGGTATAGGAGATGACACGCCGCCCAGAAGCTGGCCGATATTGCCAGCGCATCCGCAACAGCCAACAGGACATACATGCGCAGTCGCAGATCCCATTTGGACCTTGTTTGGGACTCCCCCGCGTCTCCGGTCATTTGCCAAGCGTCCAGCACAGTTTCTTCTTTCTCAGCGCCCGAAAGGAAGTTTTTTCAATGAAATTCTCCAATAACCTTTCAGAACATTGAAGAAATCCGATGGCCAACGGGATGGATGGAACCATGCGCCTGTGTGCAACGTAGCGAAGAAAAGTTAATCGCCGCTTGTCATGCACAGTTCGTCGCTATTTCTGCTCGCCCAACATGATCGATACCCTCATTCCTAGCTGATGCTGCGTTGCAGCACAATAACTAACGCTCTGTTACTGGCGATGCCATACATGGCCCTGCCGAGACTGGCGAAGGGGCAAGGGCGTTTTATATCGACAAAAAACCTCGCTTCGGCGCACCGTGCGCTAAAAGGACGGGGGCCCGCCGCCTTCCATGTCGCGATGCTGTGCAACCACCATTCCTCCTAGCGTTCAGGGCGTGTCGGCCGTCTCCGCCAAAGCCGTGGCGACTGGCGCATCATTGGTGGCGGTCAGATACCAGCGGTCCTCCCCCTCGATCGCGATCCCTGTCAGCCGCCCGCTGAAATAGGCGCCGGTGTCTATGCCGATACGGTTGGGCCGCTCTTCGACCTCTTGGGTGATCGAATGACCATGCACGATGACGCCGGGATGCAGGGTTTCGCAGTTCAGGAATTCGTTCCGGATCCAACGAAGATCGGAGAGGGCTTGGCGATGCAGCGGAACATGCGGCTTGATGCCGGCATGAACGAAAATGAAGTCGCCGGACTGCACCATGTCATCGAACCGGGAAATGAACCTGATATGCGAGTCGGGAATGTGGAGCTTCATCCACGCGACCAGCTGCTCGCCGGACATCGTGTCTCCTTCCGCGCAATCGAGACCGTAGCTCATCAGCGTTTCGCGGCCCCCGACGGAATAGAAGAAGCCGGCGGCTTGTTCGTCCCCTGCAAAGGCGTGCAGAAACATCTCCTCATGATTGCCCTTCAGGAACTGAAGGTGGGATGTCGAACGGGACAGGGTCTCGGCCAGCTCGATAATGTCCGCTGATTGCGGACCGCGATCGATCAGGTCGCCCAGGAATATGATCTTGAAGATGTCTGTGGGACGGTTGGCAAGATCGTCCTCGATCAGCCGGAGCATGCCGACGAACAGGTCAAACCGGCCGTGAACGTCCCCAACGGCGTATGTCCGTCCAAGTCCGCCTGTTGGAGACCTGGACTCGCTGGCCTTTCCCTTTTTCGACAACAGGCTGAACATGGACCGCTCACATGGAATCTAGGCCTTCGACCTGCCCATATGGAACGCAGCCAGTGGCTTTGCCAAGAAGCTTCGAAAGGGGTCAGTCGGATCCGAAGATGTCGCGCGTGAACACCTTCTCCCTTGCCGGCTCCAGTTCCGCCGTCATGCGATTGGCGATAATGACGTCTGCTTTTTCCAGGAAGCCCTGGAGATCGGGGATCACCTGCGATCCGAAGAAGTCACTTTCTGAAAGCGCGGGCTCATACACGACGACCGAAATGCCCTTGGCCTTGATCCGCTTCATGATGCCCTGGATCGAGGACTGGCGGAAATTGTCCGATCCCGCCTTCATGACCAGGCGGAAAACGCCGACCGTCCGCGGCCTCAGGGCGATGATCTGGTCCGCCAGGAAATCCTTGCGCGTGCGATTCGCCTCGACGATCGCGTGGATCAGGTTCTGGGGCACCTGCGCATAGTTTGCCAGCAGCTGCTTGGTGTCCTTGGGCAGGCAATAGCCGCCATAGCCGAAGCTCGGATTATTGTAATGCGGCCCGATTCGCGGGTCTAGGCTCACGCCCTCGATGATCTGGCGGGTATCCATGCCACCGGCGATGGCATAGCTGTCCAGTTCGTTGAAGAAGGCCACGCGCATGGCGAGGTAGGTGTTGGCGAACAGCTTGATTGCCTCGGCTTCGCGGGCATCGGTGAAGAGGACGTCGATATCCTTCTTCTCTGCGCCCCGCAGCAGCAGGTCGGCGAAGACGCGCGCGCGTTCCGATCTTTCGCCCACGATGATCCGCGATGGATGCAGATTGTCATACAGCGCCCGGCCTTCGCGCAGGAATTCGGGGCTGAAGATGACCTGCGTCGTACCAAGGCTGGCGCGCACATCGTCCACGAATCCCACCGGGATGGTCGATTTGACCACGACGGTCACATCGGGATTGGCGCGGATGGCAGTGGCGATGACGGCCTGAACGGAGCTGGTGTCGAATTTGTTGGTGTCGACGTCATAATTGGTGGGCGTGGCCACGATCGCGAAGTCGGCACCGGCCAACGCGTCCTGCGCGTCCGTCGTGGCGCGCAGGTTCAGCGGGCGATTGGCGAGGAAATCCTCCAGTTCCGCATCGATGATGGGCGACCGGCGCGCATTCAGCTTGTCGACGCGATCCTGCGAAATGTCGACCGCCACCACCTCATTATGCTGCGCCAGCAAGACGGCGTTCGACAGGCCCACATAGCCCAAGCCAAAAACTGCGATTTTCATCCAGGGTTACTCGCTCCGCTTCGTGACGCGCTTCGATACCGTCATCGCATAGCGGAGACTATAACTATTGTGATTGGGGTGGCTCGTGCGGAGCGATTTGCAACAGGATCCCGCGATCGCGCCCGGTTGAGACGATCAGCCTCACCCTTTCGTAACGCGAACATCGCGTTTCCCGACCGCCTTCCGGCGATCGCCTTCAAACCAGAAGGAAGATGAACGCTCCGCCGGCTATGGCCGCCCACAAGGCACCGGAAATGCCCATGATCAGCAGCATGCGATGCCGCGCGCCCAGCTTCACCTCTGCCGGAGAAAAGGCCTCGATCATCTCGCCTTCGTCGGTCAGCCGGCCGATATTGTTGCGGGTCGATGCCGTCACCGCGCCGGAGGGCAGGGGCTGTTCGAAATAGCAGCCATAGACGAACGCGTCGCCAAGTTCTTCCCGCCGGACGATCTGGGCGCGGCTCTGGCCCACGCCGGCAAAGCCCAGCGTCACGACCGTATCAACCTCCAGGTCGACGTCCGCGGTGATTCGGCAACCGTTGCGGGTCAGGTCGTCGACACGGATCTCATATGCCTGATCGTCCGTGCGCAGCACGGCGGGCCGATCGATGCTCAAGCGCATGTCTGCGCGGCGATCGAAACTCCTTGCACTATGCACAACCGACGCCACGGGAATCCCCTCAAGCCTGAACTGGTCAGGCAGGCGTAGCCCAAACGTCATTACCGAAGGGTAAATCCCGGCTGCATTTCATCCTAAAGAACCAAATATCATCCCGGGCCGGCCGCTCACGACCGATGCGGTCGATCTTTTGCTCCTCTAAGGACGAACCTGCTCCTCGGCGCGATGCTTGCCCAATCGTCCAGCGTTGCCTGCATGGTCGGCGCCATGGCGCGCGCATCGGCACAGGTGGAAAGATCGTCGGACACCACCACCAACCGGCCATCGCGACCATGTTTCAGGCTGGCCAGCTTCATGCGTCGGGGTTCTCGTGCAGCCATTCCGCATGGCGCGGCGCGCGCTTGGTCCGGCTCCATTCCTCCAGCATCAAAGGTGCCACGCGCCGCAACTCGGCATATTGCTCCCGCGTCCCGATGTTGCAGGCCAACTCGACGCGATGGCCGTTGGGGTCGAAGAAATAGATCGACCGGAATACGCCATGGCAGGTCGGGCCGAGCACGTCGGTCCCCTGTGCCTCTACATGCGCCTTGGCGGCGAGCAGTGCAGCCTCATCCTCCACCTCGAAAGCCAGATGCTGGACCCAGGCCGGGGTATTGGGGTCGCGCCCCATGGGCTGCTGGTTGGGCAGCTCAAAAAAGGCCAGCACGTTGCCGCCGCCGCAATCGAGGAAGACGTGCATGTACGGGTCGTCCTCGCCAGTGGAGGGCACCTTGTCCTCGGCAAAGGCGGTAGTGTAAGTCATGCCCAGCACGCGTTGATACCATTCCACTGTCTCCTTCGCATCGTTGCAGCGATAGGCGACATGATGGATGCGCTTGAGTTCGGGGGCCTGGGTCATGCCGGCTCTCCGACATTCAGCGCGCCGCGCTGCAACTGGTCGCGCTCGATGCTTTGGAACAGGGCGGTGAAATTGCCCTCGCCGAAGCCCTCATCCTTCTTGCGCTGGATGAACTCGAAGAAGACCGGGCCGATCTGCGGCTGCGCGAAGATCTGGAGCAGCAGGCGCGGGTCGCCGTCCTGCGTCGATCCGTCGAGCAGGATGCCGCGCGCCTGCAACTCGCCCACCGGCTCGCCATGGCCCGGGAGCCGTTCGTCCAGCATCTCATAATAGGTGGCGGGCGGCGCGGCCATCAACGGCACGCCCAGCGCCTTGAGCCGGTCCCACGCGGCGATCAGATCGTCGCACAGCAGCGCGATATGCTGAATGCCCTCGCCATTATAGGCGCGCAAGAACTCCTCGATCTGGCCGCCGCCTGCCTTGCCTTCCTCGTTCAGGGGGATGCGGATCTTGCCGTCGGGCGCGGTCATCGCCTTGCTGGTGAGGCCGGTATATTCGCCCTTGATGTCGAAATAGCGGATTTCGCGAAAGCCGAAGACGCGCTCGTAGAAGCTCGCCCAATGGGCCATGCGGCCGCCATAGACATTGTGGGTCAGGTGATCGATGATCCTGAAGCCAGCGCCTTCGGGATGCCGGTCGACGCCCGGCTCGTACAAGAAGTCGATGTCGTAGATCGACAGGCCGCCCTTCTCGTCCTCATAGCGGTCGATGAGGTAGATGATCGATCCGCCGATGCCGCGCACCGCGGGCAGCCGCAATTCCATCGGGCCGGTGCGTACCTCGACCGGCTCGGCGCCGCGCTCGATGGCGAGCGCATAGGCTTTCGCAGCATCCTTCACCCGCCATCCCATGCCGCACGCCGACGCGCCATGCTCGGCAGCGAAATAGGCGGCGGGGCTGCGCGGTTCGTAATTGGCGATGAGGTTGATGCCGCCCTGCCGCCACAGCTGCACATCCTTGGAGCGATGGCGGGCGATGAGGGTGAAGCCCATTGCCGTAAACACCGGCTCCAGCAAGCCTTTCTCGGGCGCGCTGAATTCCACGAACTCGAAGCCGTCAAGGCCGATGGGGTTGTCTGGGCTGGTCATGAATGCATCCTCTCGGCAATCCCTGTCCATGCAGGGTCATCGTCCCGGCCCCTCGCGCAGCGGCAAGTCGGCGGTGGGCGTATGATGTAACGATAGCATCCATGGCCGAATATTCTTATCAGAAAGCCGATGATGACTCGCTTCTTCGTAGGCATATTATCAGGAATGCACATGATGTGATGACATTCTTGCAATGGGATGCCGCATCGGTATCCCCGAGCACCAGGTGGGAATAGCGCCTCCTTATGGCACCGTCGGTCTTTTGGCGTGTCATCTTCCAGCAGGGCCGATAAGCGTGGCGAGCGCACAACGAGTCGAAGGTGGATCAGATGCCCAAGCCATTGCTATTCCAGCCCATTCGCGTAGCCAGGCTCGATCTGCCGAACCGGATCGTCATCGCGCCTATGTGCCAATATTCGGCCGTCGACGGGTGTATGACCGACTGGCATCTCGTCCATCTGGGCGGTCTTGCCCTGTCGGGCGCGGCCCTGCTCACGATCGAGGCGACGGCGGTTCTGCCCGAAGGCCGGATTTCCTACGCCGATGTCGGCCTCTACAGCGACGAAGCCGAAAGCGCGATGCGCCGCGTGCTGGAATCGGTGCGTCATGTGTCCGATATCCCGATGGGCATCCAACTTTCCCATGCGGGCCGGAAGGCGTCACAGGAAAAGCCATGGCTTGGCGGCGGCCAGATCGCGCCGGCTGCCGATCATGGCTGGCAGACCGTCGCCCCTTCCGCCATTCCCTTCAAGGCCGACGAAAATGCGCCTATCGCCCTGCATCGGGATGATCTCGCCGCCATCCGGGACGCCTTCGTCGCCAGTGCGTTGCGCGCGGCGCGGCTGGGCCTCGACCTCATCCAGCTGCATGGCGCGCATGGCTATCTGCTGCATCAATTCCTGTCGCCGCTGTCGAACCAGCGCGACGATGACTATGGCGGCAACCTGGAAAACCGCATGCGCTTTCCACTGGAAGTGTTCGACGCCGTGCGCGCCGCCTTTCCGGCGGACCGCCCGGTCAGTGTGCGCATCTCCGCCACTGACTGGGTGGACGGCGGGCTGGACCTGGAGCAATCGTTGGCCTTCGCCACGGCGCTCGAGGCGCGTGGATGCGCCGCTATCCATGTGTCGAGTGGCGGCCTGCATCCCGACCAGGCCATTCCGGTCGGCCCCAGCTATCAGGTTCCGCTTGCCAGCGCGGTCAAGCAGGCCGTGGATATTCCCGTGGTAGCGGTCGGCCTCATCACCAGCCCCGAGCAGGCCGAGGGCATCCTCGCGACCGGACAGGCGGACATGATCGCGCTTGCCCGCGCGATCACCTTTGATCCGCGCTGGCCCTGGCATGCGGCGGCCGCTCTCGGTGCGTCAATCCGCGTTCCGGGCCAATATCTTCGCTCGGAACCGCGCACCCTGCAATCCCTCTTCCGCGCTGATTGAGCCGCTTCAGGCGGGCATCGCGATCATCGAAATCTGCCGACCATAGTCGCTTTCGCCGCGATGGCATGACCGGCGATAGCTGTAGAAGCGATCCGGCTGGCTGTAGGTGTCCTCGTCCAGCATCGCGATCCGCTCGATGCCGGCCCGCGCCAACCGCGCGGCGACATAGGCGGCGATGTCGAACTGGCAATGGCCCGACCGACCGGGCGTGAAGAAGCGCTCATTGGCCGCATCCTCCGCCTCGAAATGGGCGGCGAACGCATCCGTCACCTCATAGGAGGCGCGGCCGATGCACGGGCCGATCGCGCAGGCGATCCGGTCCACCCGCGCGCCGAGCGCCGCCATCGCCTCGATGGTGGCGTCGGTGACGCCGCCGATCGCACCCTTCCATCCGGCATGGGCCGCCCCCACGACGCCGGCTTGCCCGTCGGCAAACAGCACCGGCACGCAATCGGCGGTCAGGATGCCCAGCACCATGGCGGGCCGGTCGGTCACCATGGCGTCGGCGGCCGGGCGCTGGTCCTCCGCGATCGCGTGCCTCACCGTCACTACGTTCGCGGAATGCACCTGCCGCACCGTGACCAGACTCGCGCCGGGCAGCAGGGCGTCGCGCGCCAGATCGCGGTTGCGCAGCACCGCCTCCCGCCCGTCTTCCGATCCCAGCCCGACGTTGAGGCCCGCATGGACCCCGGTCGATACGCCGCCCCGGCGCCCGGCAAAGCCATGCGGCAGGTCCGTCAGTAGGGGAGTGCGCAGCAGTTCGATCATCGTCCCGTCCCTTTTTCGTCCGATCCCCTTTGGACGAGCATGTCGCAGACACGCAACATACTTGCGCACGGCAGATTAGGCGATAGTCTCCCGTCCATAGCGCAAAGGGGGCGGGCAGCTTGGCCGTCCGCGCACAGCAAAGAGCATAAAGGGCATCATTCATGATTTTCGGGCGCATCAAGCCTCTGGACGCCATCTTGGCGACGGCCGAGAAGAAATCGCTCCATCGGTCGCTCGGGGCGTTCCAGCTGACCATGCTGGGCATCGGCGCGGTTATCGGCACCGGCATCTTCGTGCTGACGGCGGAGGCGGCGCAGAAGGCCGGGCCAGGCATGATGCTGTCGTTCGTGATCGCCGGCTTCGTCTGCGCGGTCGCGGCGCTCTGTTATGCCGAGATGGCGGCGATGGTGCCGGTGTCGGGATCGGCTTATACCTATAGCTACGCGGTCATGGGCGAACTGATCGCCTGGATGGTGGGCTGGGCGCTGATCCTCGAATATGCGGTGGCGGCGGGCGCGGTATCGGTCGGCTGGTCCGGCTATGTTGTCGGCCTGATCGAGCACACCTTCCATCTGGACATACCTGATCTGCTGACGCGCGGGCCGTTCGACGGTGGCATGATCAACCTGCCCGCCATGCTGATCGCCAGCCTCGTGACCTGGCTGCTGGTCATCGGCACGAAGGAAAGCGCGACCGTCAATGCGGTGCTGGTGCTCATCAAGGTGTCGGCGCTGACTCTGTTCATCGTCCTGTCCGTGCCGGTCATGAACATGGACGGCTTCACCCCCTTCGCCCCGCTCGGCTTCTCGGGCATTTCGGCGGCGGCGGCCTCGATCTTTTTCGCCTATGTCGGCTTCGACGCCGTCTCCACCGCAGCGGAGGAGACCAAGAACCCGCAGCGCAACATGCCGATCGGCCTCATCGGTTCGCTTGGCATCTGTACCATCTTCTACATGCTGGTTGCCGCCGGTGTCATCGGCACTGTGGGCGCTCAGCCGGTCTATGGCCCCGGCGGCGAAGCGCTCGCGCCGGGTTCCGCTGCTCTGTCGCAGCAATGCGCGGCGCTGGCCGCTGCCGGGACCGAGGCTGTCACCTGCTCGAAGGAGGCGCTCGCCTGGACCCTGCGCGAGATTGGTTGGCCGCAGATCGGCAACCTGCTTGGACTTGCCGCCGGCCTGGCCCTGCCTTCGGTCATCCTTATGATGATGTTCGGCCAGACCCGCATCTTCTTCGTGATGAGCCGCGACGGTCTGCTGCCCGCGATGTTCTCTAAGGTCCACCCGACCTACAAGACGCCGCACGTCATCACCATCCTGACCGGCATCTTCGTCGCGCTGTTCGCCGCCTTCTTTCCGGTCGGCATTCTTGCCGACATTTCCAACTCCGGCACGCTCTTCGCCTTCGCCGCCGTATCGATCGCGGTCATGGTGCTGCGCAAGACCGACGCGGGCCGCGCGCGACCGTTCCGCACCCCGGCGATCAATATCACGGCGCCGATCGCGATCATCGGCTGCCTTTATCTGTTCGTCAGCCTGGGAACGGAAACCAAGCTTATGTTCGTGGGGTGGGCGGCGGTCGGCCTGGTTGTATATTTCGCCTACAGCCGCAGCCGCAGCTATGTCGGGCGCGGCATCATCGATGTGGCGGAGGATGACGCGAACATCCCGCCGCAGCCCGTGCCGCCCATGCCGGGCGCGCATACGCCGGGCGGCCGCGACGCCTGACTGGCATAGGGGGAGGGGCGGGGAACCGCCCCTTTTTCAATGGAAGTCGACCTCCGGGTCGCGCAGCGCCGCCAGATGCGGTCGGGTGAACATCCTGCCCCGCTCCGCCCAGAAGACGGTCAGGAAGGACAGGCTGCCAAAGACCAGCAACCCCAGCGTGAAGGGAAGGGTGGTGCCGTCGAAGGCGCGGCCGACGATGCTGCCCAGCGTCACCGAAACGGCGGTGGTCAGAAACGCCTGAAAGGAAGAGGCGGCCCCCGCGCCCTTGTGGAATGGCTCCATCGATATGGCGCTGAAATTGGACGCGGTGAAGGCGATGGTCATCATCGTCATCGCCTGCAGCAGCATGAACGTGACCAACGTCTCGCGCCCGGCCAGGATGACGGTCAGGTGGATCAGCGCTACCAGGATGAAGACCAGCAGCGCCCCCTGGCTCATCCGTCGCGCGCCGAATCGCGATACCAGCCGGCTGTTGACCAGGCTCCCTATGCCCATGCAGCCGGCGATGCAGGCAAAGGCGATCGGGAAAATCTTCTGCGCGTCGAACACGTCGAAGAAGATCTGCTGTACCGACAGGATGAAGCCGATCAGCCCGCTCATCACCACGCCGCTCGCGAGCATATAGCCGATCGCGCTGCGCGTCCGCACGATGGTGCCGACGGTGTGCAGCAGCGCTCCCGGGGTGATTGCCACCCGGTTTTCCGGCAACAGCGTTTCGGGCAGCCGCACTAGCATCCATGTCAGGATCAGGCTGGCAAGGATCACCAGCACCCAGAATATCCAGCGCCACGGCGCGACCCACAATATCGCCTGCCCGAAACTGGGCGCCATGACCGGGATCAGCATGAAGACGGCAAAGATCAGCGACATCACCCGCGCCATGGCGTCGCCCCGGAACCGGTCCCGGATGATGCCTACCGTGATGACGCGACTTGCCCCGGCGAAGAAGCCCGCGCTCCCCCGTCCGATCAGCATCATGGCGAAACTGTGCGCGCCCGCGCAGGCGATGCTCGACAGGATGAACAGCGCCATGGCGCTGCCCAGCACCTTCTTGCGCCCGAATCGGTCGGAAAGGACGCCGAACAGCAGCGATCCGATGCCCAGTCCGGCGAAATAGACGCTGATGATCAACTGCCGGTCATTGGGGTGCGGGATCGCCAGGTCGCGACCGATGGCGGGCAGCGCCGGCAGCATCGGATCGATCGACAGCGCGTTCATCGCCATCAGGCAGGCGCAAAGCAGCACGAATTCGCGGAAATGAATGTCGCGCGCCGGCGCCGTCGGAGAAGCAGGCGTCCTGGTCATGGGGGCGGCTATGCGGACAATGATCCGCTTGCACTAGTCCTTATGTGCTGCGGATCGTCAGAAAACCGCTCCGGCCAATCCACGATAAGCCGTCGCCCGGATGGCAAATATCGCGTTAACCATTTTTTATGGCTTCCCGGTCCAACCTGCCGCTCGTGGAAAAGGGGGTTCATTCCATTGAGCTAGGACGGAACAGGGAAAGTCATCATGGGTAACAGCATCAAGAGCGCGCAATTTCTGATGGAAGCCCGCCTGTCGCGGGCGGCATATGGTTCGGCCGATGAATGTTACGATCTGGGCATGGCCTATTGCTGCGGCGATGGCGGCATGCCGATCGACCTCATTGAAGCGCACAAATGGTTCAACCTTGCGGCCCTGCGCGGCAGTGAGGAAGGACAGGCGATGCGCGCCGAGATCGCCGAGGAAATGACCGCGCGCGAGATTGCCGAGGCCCAACGCGCGGCCCGCGCCATGATCGCCGCGACCCAGCTGCGCGCCGCCTGATCAACCGTCCTTCCTGAACGGCGTTCGTTCGTTCAGCCAGAGACGGTCCTGCCGCACGCCTTCGCGTTCCTGCTCCAGGAATTCGGTGATGGCACGGCGGAATCCGTCATGCGGAATATGATGGGCCGACCATGTCGGTTCGGGCGCATAGCCCCGAGCCAGCTTGTGCCCGCCCTGCGCGCCGGCCTCCACCTTGCGCATCCCGCGCGCGATGGCGGCGTCGATCGCCTGATAATAGCATAGCTCGAAATGCAGGTTGGGCACCTCCTCGACGCATCCCCAATAGCGGCCATACAACGTATCCGCGCCGATCAGGTTGAGCGCGCCAGCGATCGCGCGCCCGTCCCGCAGCGCGAGAATGAGCAAAACTTTGTCGCCCATCATCTCGCCCAGCAGGGAAAAGAAGGCACGGGTCAGATAGGGGCGCCCCCATTTGCGCGCGCCGGTATCCTGATAGAATTGCCAGAAGATATCCCAGTGCGCCTCTGTGATATCGCCGCCGGTCAGGTGTACGATCTCCAGTCCCTCAACAGCACGCCGCCTTTCCTTGCGAATATTCTTGCGCTTCTCGCTCGACAGGTCGGCCAGGAAATCGTTGAAGCTGCCATAGCCCCGGTTGCTCCAGTGGAACTGGCTGTCCTCACGGATCAGCCAGCCGGCCGCTTCGAATAGAGGCACCTGCGCTTGGTCGATGAACGTCGCATGCGCCGACGATAGGCCATGCCGTTCGACCAGCGTTTCGATGCCGGCGATCAGGGCAGGCCCGGCGGCCGGGTCGCGCAGCAGCAGGCGGGGGCCGGGCACCGGCGAGAAGGGCGCGGCGACCTGAATCTTCGGATAGTAGCGCCCACCAGCCCTGGTCCAGGCATCGGCCCAGCCATGGTCGAACACATATTCGCCCTGGCTGTGGCTCTTGCCATAAGCCGGCGCAGCCGCCGCGATCTTCCCGTCCGCGCCGTCGATCACGATAGGCAAGGGTTGCCACCCGCTGTCGCCGCCGACGCTGCCCGATCGTTCCAGGGCAACCAGAAAATCCCAGCTGACGAACGGGTTGCCGCCGCCCGCGCAGGCGTCCCACTCTTCGCGCGGGAAATCCGCCACGCCCGCCCCAATCCGCGCCGTCACTTCAGTCACGCGCCGCCTCGAAAATGATCTGGTCGGCATGGCGGGCGGCCCGTTCATGATCGGCCGTGCAGCGCACGGTCCACGTCAGCACGGGCATGCCTCGCGCCCGTGCGCGGCGGGAAAGGGCAGTGGGAAGATCGCGAATGTCACAGGCTAGAAAATCGGGTCTGGCAATCCAAAGCGCAAGGGCCTGTTCCACTGCCCTTCGCAATCGACCCTTCCCTTGCAGGGTCAGGACCAGGCCGCGACGTTGTCCATTTCGCTGTCTCGCAAACCAGCGCACCACATGGGGATTGAAGGACATGATGGCGACTGGCGCCGCTTCATGGCCGGCCAGAGCATCGGCTACGCCTTGGCAGAGAGCGCGGACCTGCGCCCCTTCCGCCTTGATTTCGACCAGCAGGGGCGTGCGGTCGCCGCATAGGGCAAGGAGCGCGGAGAGACGCGGCACCACGCCTCCATCCGGCAGGCGCATATCGTCCAGTGCATCGGCGTCCAGCGTCGCTATCGCCTCCGCGCGCCCACTCATGCGCTGCAGATCGACGTCGTGGAAGACGAAGGGAACGCCATCGCGGCTGACGCGCACATCGCATTCGACGCCGTAGCAAGCGGCGATGGCGGCTTTGAAGGCCGCCATCCCATTCTCGCTCGCGTCCGGTCCATGCAACCCGCGATGGGCGAAGGGGCGGGCAGTCAGCCAGCCCGTGTCAGCCCTTCTGCCGGAAGCCGCAGGCGCGTCAGGCGGCAGGCCTGACAAGCACCACCGCGTCGATCTCTACCGCAGCGCCCAGCGGCAGCACGGGCACGCCCACTGCGCTGCGGGCATGCTTGCCTGCCTCGCCAAACACTTCAACCATCAGTTCCGACGCACCGTTCGCGACCTTGGGCTGATCCGTGAAGGTCGGCGCGCTGGAAATGAACGCGCCCAGCTTCACGATCCGCTCGACCCGGTCCAGCGATCCCAGCGCCGCCTTCATTTGGGCGATGAGGTTGAGGCCGCAAGCGCGCGCAGCCGCGACGCCATAGTCCAGGTCGCGGTCCTCGCCCAGCCGGCCGGTCATCAGACCGTCCGGGCCCAGCGCGATCTGCCCGCTGATGTGCAGCATGCCGTTGATCTCGACCGTCGGGACATAGGCGGCCACCGGGGCGGCGGCTTGGGGCAGGGTGATGCCGAGTTCGGCGAGGCGGGCTTCGATGCTCATGCTACAGTTGCTCCATGGATGGCCGGAAAGTCGTCAGGGGCCGGCCCTTCCGCCAGCCGCTCGATGATCCATTGCTCCGCCGCGGCCCAATTGTCGATGCGGGCGTGGGCATAGGGTGCAGGCGGCACATGGGCCGCAATTTCCGGCTCGCCCACCAGGTGCAGCCGCCATATGCCTGGCGCATGGACGGCGACCGAATGATGATGTTCGGCCAGGTCGTCGATGAACAGCGCGACGCTGGGGCTGCGCTCCGCGACGATCGCGGCCAGCGGCTGTCCCTTGCCGCCCTGGTTCCACTGCACCGGCAGATTCAGGCCGTGCGAAGCGAGTTGATGGGCGCGCGGTTGCTGGTGCCGCTGCGTGATGTTGGTCAGCACGACGATGTCGGCGATCTCGGACAATCGGTGCAGCGCCTCGACAGCGCCGGCGATCGGAGTCTGGCGGTGCATCTCCGTCTCGAAAAAGCCCAGCAGCAGTTCCCACACGGCGGCGCGCTCCAGCGGCTGCCCGCTGTCCTTGTGCCGCAGCGCTTCGACGAAGCCGCGCTCGCGCATGTCGAAATGCACGTCATGCGCCTCTTCCAGCCATTGGCGGAAAGGCACGACCATGTGCAGCAGCACCTCGTCGCAATCGGTGATGATGAGCGGGCGGGTCATCGGCCCCACCCGTCCCGCGCCAGTCTTTCCTGTGCGGCGATGAGCGCGGCCGGGGTCGATCCGATCGCGTCGGCGCAGGCGATCAGGTCCGGCTCATGATCCGCCAGGAATGCCAGCACCGCCGCCAGCACGACCGGATTGTCGATGCCGGCGCGCAGCGCGTCCGCATCCAGCCCGGTCAACGCCAGCAAGCGGTCCGCCCGCGACCCGTCGCTTAACGTCCAGCCCAGCGCCATCAACGCCAACGTGGCGTCCTGCGGACCGCTATCCTGCTTGCCATTCGCATTCTCGGGGCGCATTGTCATTCCCTGCGGGTGGGGCGTCATCGGGCGCGCTCCGGAGCTTTTCTGAAACGCGGGTGACTGGTGGCAAAGCGCGTGCTCGTTGTCGAGGACAACGAACTCAACCTCAAACTTTTTTGCGACCTGCTGCGCGCGCACGGCCATGAAGTGCTGCCTTTGCGCGACGGACGCGACGTGCTTGGCCAAGCGCGCGACTTTCTGCCCGACCTCGTCATTACCGACATCCATCTGCCGCATGTCAGCGGCCTCGACCTCATCATTTCCCTGAAGGCCGACGAGAGGCTGTCGGCCGTGCCGATCATGGCGGTGACCGCCTATGCCGGGCAGGGCGACGAGGAGAGGATTCGCGCCGCCGGCGCGCAAGCCTATGTATCCAAGCCCATTTCCGTCCTGCGTTTCATCGAACAGGTGAACGCCTTGCTTTAGCCGTCATGCTATTGTCACGCGGCTTTCACGCGCCTGCCTTCGTTTCGCAGCGCTGGCGTCATGCCTCTCTGCCACCTCCCCTGCGCCAAGGCGCGGCGTTCCGCCGACAGCCTGAACCACAGGGGTAGTTTTGCATGTCACATCTGACCGACGAGGCGCGCGCGCCGTTCCGCGACGCCGAGCCCACCATCGAACTGGGCGACAACAGTCTGGAAGCCATCGTCGCCGCCAATCCCGGCCGCCGCAGCATCCTGAAGAACGGCCTCATCGGCCTGTCCATGCTGCCGCTGCTCGGCACGCTTGCTGCCTGCGGCGATGATGATGACGCCGCTGACCCCAGCCCGACCCCCACGCCGACCCCGGCTCCTGCGCCCAGCTATGCGATCAACTTCGCATCGGTCGCGATCAACACCAACGACACCGTCACCGTGCCCACCGGCTACACCGTGGACGTCCTGCTGAAGGCCGGCGATCTGGTCGAAGCCGGCACCGCCTTCGCGCCCGGCACCTTCCCCACCAGCGTCAGCCAGACCGCGGCGTGGGCGGGCGGCAACCATGACGGCATGGAATATTTCGAACTGTCCGGCACGGATCCCAATGTGGGCGGCCTGCTCGCCATCAACCATGAATATCCCGACCTCAACATCCTGTTTTCCGGCGCATCCTACAATGCCGCCACCGCCACCCAGGCGCAGAAGGAGATCGTCCTGTCGGCAGTCGGCATCAGCGTGGTCGAAGTCGCCAAGGGCAGCGACGGCAAGTTTGCGGTGAAGGCCGGGTCGCGCTTCAACAAGCGCTACAGCGGCAACACCGACTATCGCGTGGGCGGCCCCGCCGCCGGAGTCATCGGCACCACCATTCGCGGCATGCTGAACAATTGCGCCAGCGGCCGCACGCCGTGGGGCACCTATCTCACCTGCGAGGAAACGACGAACAACTATTTCGATCCGAGCCGCGCCGCCAACGGCTATGGCTGGGTGGTCGAAATCGACCCCTATCAGGAACTCGCCCAGCCGACCAAGCGCACCGCCATGGGTCGCTTCAGCCACGAAAACGTCGCTTACCTCAGCAATGCCAGCAACCGCGTCGCCTTTTACATGGGGGATGATTCGACGCCGGGTTGCATCTACAAGTTCGTGCCCGCCGACGCATTCAGCACCACCAACCGCGCCGCCAACACCAACCTGCTCGACTATGGCACGCTCTATGTCGCGCGCTTCAATGCGGACGGCACGGGCGAATGGCGCGCGTTGGTGCAGGGTCAGAACGGCCTCGTGCCCGGTGCCGTCGATCCTGGCAACGTCAGCCAGTCGACCACGCCGCCCGCGCCGGTGACCGTCAATTTCGCCACCCAGTCGGACGTTCTCATCAACTGCCAGTCGGCAGCGCGCGTCGCTGGCGGCACGATCATGGACCGGCCGGAATGGATCACGGTCGCGCCCAACGGGCAGTCGATCTTCGTGACGCTCACCAACAACAGCGGCCGCCGCGTGACCGACGCGCCCAATCCGCGCGTCCAGAATCTTCACGGGCATATCCTGAAATTCCGGGAAAATGGCGACTCGCCGCTGGCGACCGGCTTCACCTGGGAAATCTTCCTGCTGGCTGGCAACCCGTCGCTCACGGAAGCCAATCTCAAGGGCAATATCAGCGGCGACTATTTCTCCAGTCCCGATGGCCTGCGCATCGATCCGCAGGGTCGCCTCTGGGTCCAGACCGACCATAATCTGACCGGCAATGCGGGCACCCTGAGCGGCGCGGCGTCCAACATGGTGCAGGCGTTCGGCAACAACGCGATGTTCTACGTCGATCAGAGCACGAAGCAGTCCAAGCGCTTCCTCGTCGGGCCGACCGGCTGCGAGATCACCGGCATCGCCTATACGCCGGACCTCAAGTCCTTCTTCATCAACATCCAACACCCCGACGGCAACTGGCCGGTGTCGGGCCAGCCGCCGCGCTCCTCGACCATCGTGGTGCGTCGCACGGACGGCCAGCCGGTCGGCAACTGACGGCGGCGGCAGGAAACGGGAAGGGGGGAGCGTCCCGGTGGACGCTACCCCCCTTTCTTTTGCCCAGAGCTGGCTGACGCGCAGCAAACAGCAAAAGGCCCGCTCCTCCACAGGGCGGGCCTTTTGCTGTTCGGACATCCGATCAGGCGCGCGGGCGCGAAGCCCGCAGCGGCTTACTTGATCTTGGCTTCCTTGAACTCGACATGCTTGCGCGCGACCGGGTCATACTTGCGGAAGCTCAGCTTCTCGGTCTTGGTGCGCGGATTCTTCTTGGTGACGTAGAAGAAGCCAGTGTCAGCCGAGCTGACGAGACGGATCTTGACGGTTGCCGGCTTGGCCATGGCCCTATTCCCTGGTCTTTAAAATGCGTAAAAAGAAAAGCGGCTCGCCATTGGTGAGTGGCGGACCGCCCCGTTTCAGCCGTGCCCCATGATCCAGATTCGACCCGATGTCAAGGCTGGCGCACGGATCTTTCCCGCCGCGGGTGAGGCTTTACGCACCTTTAAACAATCCGCGCCATGATCGTCTTTCAGGGGCACAAGGGGAAGCAACCCATGCGACATGATCCGATACAGGCTATCCTGGCCGACCTGATGCGCCGGGTGGACGGGGTAGCCGACCAGCGCGGTCATCTATCCGCTGCCCGCGTGCAGGATGAGGTCGATCAGATTCGCCACATCGCCCGGATTGCCGGCTTCGACAGGATAGAGGCCCTAGCCGGCACGCTGGAAACGGCCCTGTCGCTCCAGGGTCTGGCGCCCATCATGCTTTCCTATCTCGACCTGTTGCGCGACGCCATCGGGGACGAGAGGACGAGTGCCGTCATCCTGCCGGTCCCGCCCCGCATCCCGACCGCCGCTTCGCCGCTCCACGCCTGAACGCCACTGCCCGATGGACGCCCTGCTGACCGCGCTGCTCGGCTGCCTGCTGGGCGAAATGGGCGACAAGAGCCAGCTGCTGGTCGCCGCGCTCGCCGCCCGCTATGACCGGAACGGCGCGGTGATCGCCGGCGTCGTCGTCGCCGCCCTTGCCAATGCCGCCCTGTCCACCCTTGCGGGGGCGTGGATCGGCCCGATGCTCGGGTCCGACGCACGGCTGCTGTTCCTGGCGCTATCCATCCTCTTCCTTGGCGCAGGCCTGCTCTGGCGCGTATCGCCTCCCGCCTTGCTGACGGGCTGGCCGACCGGGCCTTTCCTCACCACCGCGCTCGGCCTCTTCATCCTCCAGTTCGGCGACGGCCCGCAATTCCTGATCCTGGGGACGGCCACACGCTCGGCGCAGCCTGTGCTTGCCGGCATCGGCGGCACCATCGGCATCCTTGCCGCGCTCGTGCCTGCGGTTCTCCTGCGCGACCGGCTCTTCGCCCTACTGCCGACGCGCCCCATCCGGCTGAGTGGCGGCGCGATCCTGCTTTTGACCGGCGCGACCCTGGCGCTCTCCGCCACCGGCCTTCTCTGATCGAATATCTGGATCAGGCTGATCGCGATTCTGCAGCAAAAAAATAGGCACCGAATCCTGTCCCGATCATTATATGTCCGAAATCATTTCCGGACAGGAGAACATGGATGACGGCTCCCGATCTCAAGACGCCTACCGATCTCAAGAGCAACCAGACCAAATCGGTTGCCGACGCGCTCAACGGCGCGCTGGCGGATAGCTATGCCCTCTACCTCAAGACCAAGAATTTCCACTGGCACGTTTCTGGCCCACATTTCCGCGACTATCACCTGATGTTCGACGAGCAGGCGACGGAGATCCTTGCCACGACCGACCTGATCGCTGAGCGCGTCCGCAAGACCGGCAACACCACCTTGCGCTCGATTGGCGACATCGCACGGCACCAAAGCGTCAAGGACAATGACGCAGAATTCGTCAGTCCGGCCGACATGCTGAAGGAATTGCGCGACGACAATCTGGCGCTGGTCGAAACCTTCCGCGCTGTGAAGGCCGCCGCCACCGAAGCCGGCGACAACGCGACCGAAGGCATCGTGGACGACTGGACCGATCAGGCCGAACAGCGCGCCTGGTTCCTGTTCGAAGCCGCCCGCGGGGCGTAACAGGCTTCTTCCCCGTTCGGTTCGCGCTTGTCGGGAACCGAACGGAGGAGGATCAGGCCTCGCCCGCCACGTCGATCCCGACGATCTCCACCGCCTCCGCCCTCCCCACGAAATCGACCCGCTCGCCTGGCTCTGCGTCCATCATCGCGCGGGCGAGGGGCGAGGTGAAGCTGATCCGCCCTTCATTCGGGTCGGCCTCATCGTCGCCGACGATGACGACCGACTTCTCCCCCCCGTTCAGCCGGTAGGTCACACGCGACCCGAACGCGACCGCCGTGCCGTCGGGCACCGGCCGCACTTCCGCCGTCGCCAGACGCGTGCGCCAGTAGCGCAAATCGCGTTTATGCTTCTTCGCCGCATCTTCCTCCAGAGCGGCGGCATCAACCGCTTCCAGCGCCTCGACCTTCTCCCGCGTCAGCCGCAATCCGCGCGCCGTCACCCAGTTGGGGCCGGGCGGGATCGGCAGCTCGAACTTGGGCTCCATATGCTCGTCGTCGCTCTCGCGACGAAAGGCGACGCTCATTTCGTATCCTCATCAAACAGCCCCGCCAGCTGTTCGACCATCGTGCCGCCCAGTTGTTCCGCATCCATGATGGTGACGGCGCGGCGGTAATAGCGGGTCACGTCATGGCCGATGCCGATCGCGACGAGCTGCACCGGCGACCGGTTCTCAATCCATTCGATCACCTGCCGCAGATGCCGCTCCAGATAGGTGCCGCTGTTGACCGACAGGGTGGAATCATCCACCGGCGCGCCGTCGGAAATGACCATCAGGATGCGCCGCTCCTCCGGCCGCGCGATCAGGCGCGCGTGCGCCCACAGCAGCGCCTCGCCGTCGATATTCTCCTTGAGCAGCCCCTCGCGCATCATGAGGCCCAGATTCTTGCGCGCGCGACGCCATGGGTCATCCGCCTTCTTGTAGACGATGTGGCGCAGGTCGTTGAGGCGCCCCGGCATCGGCGGCCGCCCGGCGGCAAGCCATTCCTCGCGTGCCTGTCCGCCCTTCCACGCGCGGGTGGTGAAGCCCAATATCTCGGTCTTGACCCCGCACCGCTCCAGCGTGCGCGCCATGATGTCGGCGCTGATCGCCGCTATGCTGATCGGCCGCCCGCGCATCGAACCTGAATTGTCGATCAGCAGCGTGACGACGGTGTCGCGAAACTCGGTGTCCCGCTCGATCTTGTAGGACAGCGAGCGCGTGGGATCGATCACGATCCGCGCCAGCCGCGCCGCGTCGAGCAGCCCTTCCTCCTGGTCGAAATCCCACGACCGCGACTGCTGCGCCATCAACCGGCGCTGCAATCGGTTGGCAAGCTTGGTCACCGCACCCTGCAGGCTGACGAGCTGCTGGTCCAGGAAGCCGCGCAGCCGCGCCAACTCGTCGTCGTCGCACAGCTCGTCGGGGCTGACCACCTCGTCGAACTTCGTCGTATAGGCCTTGTAGTCGAAACCGGGCGGCAGGTCGGACATCGGCCGGTTCGGGCGGACGGGCATCATGCCTTCCTCGCCCATGTCATCCGCGCCCTCGTCGCTGTCGGCGTCGAACTCGTCGCTATAGTCGGTTTCGCCGTCCTCCGTGTCGCCGCCCTTGTCCTCGGCGCGCGCCTCGGCGTTCATGTCGCTGTCGCCGGCCTCCTCCTGGCCGCTCTCGCCTTCCTCCTGCTGGTCTTCCTGATCCTCGCCCTCGTCCTCGCTCTCCGGCTCCTCGGTGTCGGGCGGCACGTCGGCGTCGATCAGCTGCAGATGCTCCAGCATCGCGGTGGTCAGCTTCTGGAAGGCACGCTGGTCGTCGATGGCGAGCATCAGCGAATCGAGATCGCCGCCCGCCTTGTCCTCGATCCACTGGTCGACCATCGCGACGCCCGCAGCCGCTTCCTTGGGGATCGCCTGCCCCGTCAGCCGCTCGCGCACCTTGAGCGCCAGCGCCGTGGACAGCGGCACTTCGTCGGCGGCGCGCGCCCGGCGGATCGCGTCGGACTTGAGGCGCAGGTCCAGCGCATGGTTAAGATTGTCCCGCACGCCCAGCATGGACCGCGAGCCGATCGCCTCCACCCGCGCCTGCTCGACCGCGTCGAATACCGCGCGCGCGACGGCCTCGCCGGGCGCGGAGGCGGCATGGACGCGCGCATCGTGATGCCGCAGCTTCAGCGCCAATGCATCGGCGAAGCCCCGTGCCAGCGCCACCTGATCGGCGGGCAGTGCCCGGCCGGGCGTCGGCACCTTGATCGCCTTGCCGGCGGCGTGCGGCGTGTCGGCGGTGAAGCCGACCTCCACCTCCGCATCGCGCGTGATCGCACGCGCCGCGCCGGACAGCACATCCTTGAAGGCGTCGAGGGGTGAGCGCTCGGTCATAGCGTCAACAGTGCCGCGCGCAGGGCCGCACGGGCATCGGCATCGACGCCCAGCGTTTCCCGCAAATAGCCGTCCACGCCGCCATGCCGCGCCTCCAGCGTCTCGAATAGCGCGTCGAGATAGGCGGCCTCGGCGCGCAGCACCGGCGTGACGACATCCGCCCGCTGGCGCAGGGCGCGCGCGAGCCGGCTGTCGTTCTGCGCCAGCCGCCATGTCCAGTCGGCGTGATCGTTGGTGGCGAGATAGTCGCGCAGGATCGTCTCGCGCGGCACGTCGAGCGCTGCGAGGATCAGCATCGCGCCGACGCCGGTGCGGTCCTTGCCCGCCGCGCAGTTGATGAGGATCGGCAACCGTCCCTCCAGCATCTGGCGGAACATCGCGCGATAGGAGTCTGCATGATCGGTCGCGATGGTGCGATAGATGCCGATCATCGCGGCGTGCAGGTCGTCCGCCGTGGCATTGTCCGCTCGCAGGATTTCGGTCAGAACGCCGCTCGTTTCGCTATAATCGCGGCAGTAATAATCGACGTCGGGGCCGTGCCAGCTTGTCGGCTCCTCTTGCCGTTCGCCGGGACGGCGCAGGTCGCAGATCGCCCTGATGCCGAGCGTGCGCAGCGCCTGCGCGTCGGCATCGGTCAGCAGCGCCATCGTGCCGGAGCGATAAAGCATCCCCCTGCGCACATGCCGGGCGTCGCGGATCGCATGCCCGCCAAAGTCGCGCAGGTTGAACCCGCTGGCGAGCGGCAGGGGAGCAACCGACGCCACGCTCATATCCGTTCCGGATCGCCGACACGCGGCACGGCGATGGTCTCGATCTCAGTTACGACCTCGCTCATCAGCTTGTGGACCGGGCATTTGGCGGCGACGGCGATCAGCTTGTCATGCTGCTCGTCCGTCAATGGGCCGCCGATCGCGATCCGCGTGGTCAGCCTGTAGACGCCCTGCCGCTCCCGGCTGGCGTCGCGGACGACGCCGACATGAATGTCCTCGACCGGAATGCCGTTGCGCTGGGCGTACCAGAGCATCGTCATCGCCTTGCAGGTGCCGAGCGCCGAGTCATAGAGGTCATGGGGGTCCGGCCCGGCGTCATGGCCGTCGGGCGCGGACATGTCGGCAACGATCTCATGCCCGCGAATGCTGACGCGGTGCGCGGTCCCGCCTTGCGAGTCGATCCGCTCGACGACGATCATCAGTTCGCCCGGCTCGCCACGCTCTCGGGAAGATCCTTCCCGAACACCCGCTGATAATATTCGGCCACCAGCGCCCGCTCCGCCTCGTCGCATTTGTTGAGGAAGGACAGGCGGAAGGCGAAGCCGACATTCTTGAATATCAGCGCATTCTGCGCCCAGCTGATGACGGTGCGTGGGCTCATGACGGTGGAGATGTCGCCATTGACGAAGCCCTGCCGCGTCAGTTCGGCAACCTTGATCATATTCTCGACTTCCTTGCGGCCGCCCTCATGATCATACTCGCCCGACTTCGCCAGCACCACCTGAGCCTCGGTCGCGGCGGGCAGGTAATTGAGCGCCACGACGAGGTTCCAGCGGTCCATCTGCCCCTGGTTGATCTGCTGCGTGCCGTGATAGAGGCCGGTCGTATCCCCAAGGCCCACCGTGTTGGCGGTCGCGAACAGGCGGAAATGCGGATTAGGGCGGATGACCCGGTTCTGGTCGAGCAGCGTCATCTTGCCGTCCGTCTCCAGCACGCGCTGGATCACGAACATGACGTCGGGCCGTCCCGCATCATATTCGTCGAACACCAGAGCGACCGGGCGCTGGAGCGACCAGGGGAGCAGCCCCTCGCGGAATTCCGTCACCTGCTGCCCGTCCTTCAGCACGATGGCGTCACGGCCCACCAGGTCGATGCGGCTGATATGCGCGTCCAGGTTGATGCGGATGCACGGCCATTTCAGGCGGGCGGCGACCTGTTCGATATGGCTCGACTTGCCGGTGCCGTGATAGCCCTGCACCATGACGCGGCGGTTGTAGGCAAAACCCGCCAGGATCGCGAGCGTGGTGTCGGGGTCGAACACATAGGCGGGGTCGAGGTCCGGCACGCGCTCGTCGGCCTGGCTGAAAGCCGGGATTTTCATATCGACGTCGACGCCGAACACCTCCCGCGCGTCCACCTCGCGGTCGGGCGCGTCGAGCAGCGTATCGGCGCGGGCGTCGGGCTGGACGTTGGAAATGTCGGTCATCGAGAGTCATCTTTCTGCGAGTCTGTCATCAGCCCCTATCCGATCAGTTCGGGGCGTGTCGATAGAGTGGGGCGTTGGCATCCGGCGATCAAGCTGCCCATTGGCACGAGCTGGCCTGTTGCTGTCCTATCCAGCCCTTTTTCGACATGGTCCTCATCGTCATGAGCACGAGGGATTGGACAGAAAATATCCTATCGCCGCAACGAAATGTCGAATTCTGCGGGAAATGTGCGAAGTTAAGCGAAAGCCGCCGCCTTGCGCAAATGGCCATAGGCTTCGATCACATCCTGCAAAGCGCCTTCATGGCTGCGGTCGCCGCCATTATGATCGGGATGATAGCGCCGCAGCAATTCGGTGTAGCGGGTGCGCAGCGCCTTGCGATCCGCGTCGATGGAAAGGCCCATGACGGCGAGTTGCTTGCGGTCCTCGCCAGACAGGAACTTGCCGTCCTGCCGCATCTGGCTCGCCTCGCGCGCCTTGGCCACCCGCTCCCGGAATTTCGCGCCGATGGCGTCGAGAGGATCCTGGAAATCCGACCATTTCGGCGGCGGGCTGGCGGCGTTGGAGGAAAAGGCGCGCGTCTCCCGCTCCCAGCCGGCATAGGGACGTTGCGCAGCGGCGATCTCTTCCGGGCTCATGCCGGTGAAGAAATTATAGCCCTGGTTGAATTCGCGCACATGGTCGAGGCAGAGCCAGCGCCATTGCGGTCCTTCCTGCTGCGGGCGCGCCCCTTCCAGCGGCGGGGCGCGGAATTCGCCGGGTTGGGGGCAACCCTCTACCGCGCAGGGGCGGTCGCTTTCCACGCGGCCATGGAAGCGGTTGAAGCGGCGGGTCGAAAAGGGATCGGTAGACAAGATGGTCCTGATGAAAATCCGGGCAAAACGTTTATATAGGAAAGATGACCACCGACCTCAAAGGCCCTGTCGCCACTGAAATCGAAGCGCGCCTGCGCGCCGCCCTGTCGCCCGAACAGCTCGCCGTCATCGACGACAGCGAAAAGCATCGCGGCCATGCCGGACATGACGGATCGGGCGAAAGCCATTTCACCGTGGACATCACCTCCCGCCGTTTCATCGGCCAGAGCCGCGTCGCCCGGCAACGGATGGTGAACAGCGCGCTCGCAGAACTGTTACGCGACAAGGTCCACGCTCTCGCTATCAAGGCCCGCGCACCCGGCGAGGCGTGAGACTTTCGGACAGGCTGGCGGGTTCTGCTCCCTGTCAAGGGAGCACGACATCCATGGCCTATGACTTCTGGTACTGGCCGACCATCGCAAGCAGGGGCGAATTCGTCGGGACTTCTGGCTGTTCCACCTTGGTGACGGTGCTGCGCCGCTTCTCCCCCTGCCACTGGCGACGCTTGGATACGCATTTTCGAAACTGTCCGTTCTCCACGACAGGGTTGCGGCGCTGGCCGAATTGCAGGACTATCTGACCAGTGACCGGCGGCTTCCCTTCAATTGGGAAGACATATTCCGCCACTATCCCGAACTGGATGCGCCATGACCCTCGACGACATCATCCTTCAGACGATCACGCCGACCAGCCACAATCTGGGCGATTTCCGCGTGCATCGCTCGCTGCCGGTCAAGGAACGCACGATGGTCGGGCCCTTCATCTTCTTCGACCAGGCTGGCCCAGCCCAGATCGCGCCGGGTCAGGGCATCGACGTACGCCCGCATCCGCATATCAACCTCGCCACCGTGACCTATATGTACGAGGGCGCGTTCCTGCATCGGGACTCGCTCGGCACCGAGCAGCTGATCGAGCCGGGCGCGGTCAACCTCATGACTGCGGGCAAGGGCATCGTGCATTCCGAACGCTCGCCCGAACCAGATCGCGCGAGGGCATCGAAGCTGTCGGCGATCCAGACTTGGCTCGCCCTTCCCGACGCCATCGAGGAAATGGACCCCGCCTTCGAACATGTGGGGGAGGGTGGCCTGCCGGTGATCGAGGATAGCGGCGCACGCGCCCGCGTCATCATGGGATCGCTCTGGGGCGAAACCTCGCCCGTCACCACCTATGCCCATACCATCTATGCCGACATTCAGCTCGCGCCGGGCGGACGGATCGCGATCGATGCTTCCGCCGACGAGCGGGCGCTTTACGTATCGGGCGGCGATGCCATGCTCGACGGGCAGATGCTCAGTCCCCAGACGCTCTACGTCCTGCGTCCCGGCACGTCCGCCACGCTCCGCAGCGTCGACGGCGGACGCCTGGTGCTGTGCGGCGGCGAAGCCTTCACATCGCCGCGCCACGTCTGGTGGAATTTCGTGTCCTCGCGCCCCGACCGCCTGATGCAGGCGCGCGAAGATTGGGAGGCGCTGCGTTTCCCGCTTATCCCCGGCGACGATCAGGAATTCATCCCCATACCCCAAGGGCGACCCAAGACGGTCAGCTATCCCTGATCGCTATCTGGCAGGGGCGCTACTGAACGAATGTCAGCGAAAGGTTTTCGGCATTCTTCGGAATGTCGATCCGGCTCTCGTTGATCGACGCTTCCTCGCCGGGTTTCAGCCGGGCCTTGTCAGCCTTGGTGGTCCAGCTGAACACCAGGCGGTTCTGCCGGTCGCGCAGCTGCACCAGCACCGGCGGCACGGGTAAGACTTCCGCCCCGCTGTTCACGATCCGCGCGCCGAACGCGAAATATTCTTCTCCGGTCGGCAGCTTGCGGCGCTCGGCTGGTTTGGAGAGATAGAAGAGCAGGTCGGGATCGCCCTCTTCCGACACCAGGCCCATCGATACCATCCATCCGGGCGTGCCGAAATAATAAAGCGCGCCGCCCGCCGCGGCGACGATCAGGCAGAAAGCGGCGGCGGCATAGGTCCATAGCTTCAATATGTTGCGCTGCGGCTTCCTGGGCGATGCCGCGTCGGACCATGCCTCTGCATCGTCGGCGTCATCCCGCACGCCCGCGTAGATGTCGTCGAACCGGTGATCCTGCGGAGCCGTTTCAGGCTCCGTTCTCACCGGCTCCGTCACCTCCGCTTGGGCCGGCGCCGGATCAGGATCGGCGGACGGGGCAGGGGGCGTAGCGGGTTGCGGCGGTGGTGCGACTGGGGCGGGGGCAGGAACAGGGGCGGCTTCCGGCGGAGATGCGACGGTCGCTTGCCGCTCCGGCAGCAGCGCCGGTTCCTGGAACCAGCTATGTTTGCACGCCGCGCAGCGGACCTGGCGACCATTGGGGCCGACCGCACTGTCCGGCACGACATAGCGCGTCGCGCAATTGGGGCACACCAGGATCATTTCGCTTCATAATCACGCCAGGGACTCGCACGCAAGCGGCAAGAGGCGGCGCAGCGACATCCTGCGACTCGCGGCTTTGCGCGGGCGGGCTTTACGGCGGCCCGCCCGCTGTGCCATGGCTTGGATATCGGGGACGCAGGGAGCGCGGCGGCGCGATTTTTCAATCTATGTCGGCCATCGTCCAGTTCGAAAATGTCGGCCTGCGCTACGGCCTCGACAGTGAGACGCTTTCCGACGTCAGCTTCTCGCTCGCCAGCGGCGGCTTCTACTTCCTGACCGGCGCGTCGGGCGCGGGCAAGACTTCGCTCCTGAAACTCCTTTATTTGGCCCAGCGGCCCAGCCGGGGCGTCATCCGCCTGTTCGGCGAGGATGTGGTGACCCTGCCGCGCAAGCGCCTGCCCGGCTTCCGCCGCCGCATCGGCGTGGTCTTCCAGGATTTTCGGCTCGTCCCTCATCTGTCCGCTTACGACAATATCGCCCTGCCATTGCGCGTCGCCGGCATGGAGGAAGGGGAAATCGACGCGCCCGTCGCCGAAATGCTGAACTGGGTGGGCCTTGGTGACCGGGGAGAAGCGCGACCCGCGACGCTGTCGGGCGGGGAGCAGCAGCGCGTCGCCATCGCCCGGGCAGTGATCGGCAGGCCTGAGATATTGGTGGCGGACGAGCCGACCGGCAATGTCGATGCAGAGATGGCGAAGCGGCTCCTGACCTTGTTCGAGGCGCTCAATCGGCTGGGCACCACGATCGTCGTCGCCACCCACGATCTGCCCCTGATCGCGCAGGTGTCCGGCGCGCAGATGATGCGATTGGACAAGGGTCGGCTGGCCGATCCCACCGGCACGCTTCGCTACCCGCCGCGCTCGCAGGAGCGTGGGGCGTGACCGGCCGCGCAGGTCGCAAGGCCGCCGTTGCCGCGCGCCACCGCCTGCTTCCGGAAGGCAGGGTGGCTGGCCCCATGCCCTGGATCATCGGCATCATGATGTTCCTGACGGTCTTGTCGGCCGCCGCCGCTTTGGCGATGGCGGCTGCGGTGCGATCGATGAGCGCCGATCTCGCCGGCCGTGCCAGCGTCCAGATTGTGGAAGCGGACGCGGAAACGCGAGCCCGTCTGGCGACGACGGCGCTGCGCCTGTTGCGCGGCAATCCGAATGTCCGGTCAGCCGATCCGGTCGATCCGGCAACGCTGGCCGATCAATTGCGTCCATGGCTCGGCGATGCCGCAACCAACGGCGACCTGCCCGTGCCTGCGCTGATAGATCTCACACTGACGCCCGGCGGCGCGGAAGGCAAGATCGCGGAACTGCGGCGCCGACTGAGCGGTCTCTCCCCCAAAGTGCGGATCGAACCGCATGCGGCCTTTCTCGCGCCGCTCGCTGGCCTCTTGGGCGCCCTGGGCTGGCTTGCGGCCGGCGTTGTCGGGCTGATGGCGCTGGCGACCGGAGCGGTGGTCGTGCTGGCCGCGCGCGGCGCGCATGACAGCCATCGCAGCACCATCGACGTGCTGCACCTGATGGGATCGACAGACGTCCAGATCGCGCGGCTGTTTCAGCGGCGGATCGGTCTCGATGCCCTCTTCGGCAGTGCGCTGGGCTTCGCCTTCGCCGTGCTGGTCATCATCCTCATCGGCCTGCGGCTGTCGGCCGCCGGATCGGACCTGTTGGGCGCGGCGGAGATCGACACGCGCGGCTGGGCGCTGCTCGCGCTGTTGCCGCTGCTCGGAGTCCTGCTCGCCATGCTGGCCGCACGCTGGACCGTGTTGCGCGCCTTGGGGCGGTCGCTGTGATCGTCCGCCTCGCCGCCGTCACCCTGCTCGCCTGGATGTTGGGTTTTGCCTGGTTCGCGATTTTCCTGCCGCAGCCGCTCGACGGACGCGAGACCGACGCCATCGTCGTGCTGACGGGCGGCGCGGGGCGGATCGATCGCGGCCTCTCCCTTCTGGAGGAAGGCGCGGCCAAGCGGATGCTCATCTCCGGCGTCGATCGTTCCGTGCGTCCGGGCGAACTGGCTGCCGAATATGAGGCGCCCGAACGGCTCTTCACCTGCTGCATTACCCTGGGTCGCGAGGCGATCGACACCCGCTCCAACGCGATCGAGACGGCCCGCTGGCTTGACCGGCGCGCCTATCGCACCGTGCGCCTGATCACCACGGACTGGCACATGCGCCGCGCCGCGCTCGAACTGCGGCAGGCGCTGCCCGCGCGCGTCACCATCGTCTATGACGCGGTGCCCAGCCGGCCCAGTTTTTCCGTGCTGCTGCGCGAATATAACAAATATCTGCTTCGCCGCATCGCTGCGCTGATCGGCGTCTGACGGGATCTGGCGATATGGTCACGGCGGTCCGTTCCCTGCTGTTCATGCTCCTATTCTATGTGGGCAGCGTCGGCTTCGTGTTGGCGGCGATGCTCTTCGGCTGGGTCGCGCCGACGGCGGTGCAGCGGATCGCCACGGCTTGGAGCCGCTTTCATCGCGGCTGCGCCCGCTGGCTGCTGGGGCAGAAAGTGGTGGTCGAAGGCGAGCTGCCTCAGGGTCCGTATCTCTATATCGTCAAGCATGAATCGATGTTCGAGACGATCGACATGCTGTGCCTGTTCGACCGTCCGGCTATCGGCGCGAAGCGGGAACTGTTCGATATTCCCTTTTGGGGCGGGATCGCGCGGCGGTACGGCCTGATCCCCATCGAACGCACCGCGGGCGCGAGCGCCCTGCGCACGCTGCGGGCCGCGGCGAAAACGGCGACGGCGGAGGGCCGCGCCATCTGCCTCTTCCCCGAAGGCACGCGTGTGCCGCACGGCGAGCGTCCACCGCTCAAGGCAGGTTTTGCCGGCCTCTACAGCCTGCTGCGCCTGCCTGTCGTGCCGATCGCGATCGACAGCGGCCGGGTTTCGCCGCGAGGGCGGTTCCTAAAACGCTCGGGCGTCATCACCTACAAGGTAGGCGAGATGATCCCACCTGGCCTTGATCGCAAGGATGCCGAGGCGCGGGTCCACGCCGCGATCAACGCCCTCAATCCCTGAGGCCCGTCGCGCTCAGTGCGACCGACCGAAGTCCGGCTTCGCGTCGTCCTGCCCCTCTTCGATGATCGACCGGCGGATCGCGCGGGTGCGGGTGAAGAGCGTGAAGAGCGCATCCCCGTCATTCCAGCGAATCGCCCGCTGAAGCGCCGAGAGATCCTCGGAAAAGCGTTGCAGCATTTCCAGCACGGCATCTTTGTTCGCCAGGAACACGTCGCGCCACATGGTGGGATCGGACGCGGCGATGCGGGTGAAGTCGCGAAAGCCGCCGGCCGAATATTTGATGACTTCGCTGCGGGTCACGTCTTCCAGGTCACTGGCCGTGCCGACGATGGTGTAGGCGATGAGGTGAGGCAGGTGACTGGTCACCGCCAGCACCAGATCATGGTGCGCAGGTTCCATCGTCTCCACCTGAGCCCCCAGCCGGCGCCACAGTTCCGCTACACGCTCCACCGCGGTTGGGTCGGCGTCGTGCGGCGGGGTGACGATCGACCAGCGTCCCTTGAACAGCGTGGCGAAGCCGGCTTCCGGGCCGCTATTCTCCGTGCCCGCTACAGGATGCGCGGGGACGATGCTGTGGTGCGGCAACGCCGTGCTCAGTTGCGCCAGCACGTCCGCCTTGCAGGAACCCACATCGCTGACGATAGCGTCGGCGGGCAGGTCGTCGGCGATCTCGGCAGCGGCGGCGCCCATGGCGCGGACCGGCACGCACAGGATGACAAGGTCAGCGTCCGTCACCGAGGCACCCGCCGTGTCGGTGATGTCGTCGCACAGGTCGATGCGGCGTGCGATATCGCGCACCGCCGGATCGGCGTCATGCCCTGTCACTCGCACTGTCGGCATTTCGGCGCGGATAGCGCGGCAGAGCGAGGAGCCGATCAGTCCCAGGCCGATGATGGTGATGCGGGCAAGGGGCAGCATCGCGTCAGGCCGCCTCCGCCATGGCGCGCAGCTTCGCGGCGACGGCGCGGGTCTGATCCTCCGTTCCGATGGTGACGCGCAGGCCGTTGGGCAAGCCTTGTCCGGGTAGCCAGCGGGTGGCGAAGCCTTCGTCCCACAGCCCCTTCATCGCGGCTTCGGCGGTCAGCGCGCCGTCGAATAGGATGAGCAGGAAGTTAGTCTTGCTCGGCACCGCGCGCAGGCCATGGTTGGAGAGGGAAGCGACTTCGCCCGCGAGCCAGTCGCGCCAGCGCGCATTATGGGCGCGGCTTTGTTCGACCCAGGCGGTGTCGGCGATGGCTGCGATGGCGGCGGCTTGGCCGGCGGTCGTCACGTTGAACGGCGCGCGGATGCGGTGGAGCATGTCGATGACATGGGCCGGGCCATAGCCCCAGCCGATCCGTTCCGCCGCGAGGCCATAGATTTTGGAGAAGGTGCGGGTGACCAGGATATTGGACGCGGTGCGCGCCAGTTCGAGGCCGCCGTCATCCTCGTCCGCGTCCAGATATTCGGCATAGGCCTGATCCAGCACGAACAGGATGTCGGGGCGCAGCCCGGCGTGGAGCCGCGCGATTTCGGCGCGCGACGTCATCGTGCCGGTGGGATTGTTGGGGTTGGCGAGGAAGACGACCTTCGTCCGGTCCGTCACCGCCGCGAGCAGGGCGTCGACATCGGTCGCATAGTCGCGGTCGGGCGCGATGACGGGCGTCGCGCCGACGCGCCGGGCGGCGATGTCATAGACGGAAAAGCCGTAGCGGACATACAGCACCTCATCCCCCGGCCCGGCATAGGCGGAGGCGGCGAGGTGGAGGAGTTCGTCGGACCCTGTGCCGTAAATCACCCGCGCGGGATCGAGATTGTGCGCTGTGCCGATCGCCTCGCGCAACGCCGTGGCGGATGGGTCGGGGTAGGTCGCCATGTCGGCGGTCGCCGCAAGGAACGCGTCGCGTGCGGCCTTTCCGGTGCCCAGCGGATTTTCATTGGCGCTGAGCTTGATGAGGGGACGGCCGTCATCCGCCGCGGCCTTGCCGGGCACATAGGCGGAAATGCCGAGAATCCAGTCCTTGGGAGCGGGTTTGAGAGCGAGATCGGTCATGGCCGGGGCTTTAGCGGGTTCGGGGAGAAAGGCAAAGTCGGCGGCGCATCAGGGGCCGCTCCCGAAGTTCACACCGTAGTCGACGCTTTTCCGCCGAAAACGTCCGCGACGCGCTCGCGACGCTCTCCACATGCTTTCCCGACGCCTCCCCGAAGCGCTCGCGAAGCTTCTCCTCCTATGCGGCTTTTCCTACACGACCGGGGTCAAAAGCGGCCGTCCCGCGAAATGCGCGTCGAGATTGGCGAGCACGAGGTCGGCCATCGCCTTGCGCGTGTGTCGGGTGGCGCTGCCCTGATGCGGCTGCAGCACGACATGATCCATGGCGAGCAGGGCTTGGGGGACATGCGGCTCCTGCGCGAAGACATCGAGCCCCGCGCCGGCGATGCGCCCGTCCGCCAGCGCCGCGACCAGCGCGGCTTCGTCCACCACGCTGCCCCGGCTGATGTTCACCAGCACGCCGTCCGGCCCCAGCGCTTCGAGCATCGCGCCGTCCACCAGCTGCGCCGCTTCCGGCCCGCCGGAGGTCGCGACCATGATGACGTCGCACTGCCGCGCGAAGTCGATGCGGTCGGCGACGTAGCGATAGGGCGCGCCCGTCGCTTCCCGGCGGTTATGGTAGAGGATCTCGCCCGCCACCGGCTCCAGCCGCCTGGCGATCGCCCGGCCGATGCGGCCGAGGCCCAATATGCCGATGCGCGATCCCGTCACCCGGCCCGACAGGGCAGGCATTTCCCCGCGCGCCCAAGCGCCCGCGCGCACCAGCCGGTCGTTGGCGGCGATGTTGCGGACGGTGGCGTAGAGCAGCCCCACGGCAAGGTCCGCCGTATCGTCGGTCAGCACGTCGGGCGTGTTGGTGACGCGGATGCCCTTCGCGCGGGCATGGTCGACATCGACCTTGTCGTAGCCGACGGAAAATAGCGCGATCATCTCCAGCCGTGGCAACGCGTCCATGATTGCGGCAGGCGCGCCGACCGATCCGAAGCTGACCAGCGCGCGCGATTGCCGCACCTCGTCCGGCAGGGCGGACAGGTCGGCGTCCGCCGCCAGCCGGTGGAGCGTGAAGCGGCGGCCCAGCTCGCCGTCCAGATAGGGATTGAGATGGCCGTAGCCGAGGACGGGGGGCTTGCCATGCGGCGGGGGGATATCGGTCATCGCGTCGCTGTAGCGGCTGGTGCTTCGTGAAGCCAGAATGTCGGCCCAGATTGACAGCGAGCCGCGCCGGTCCTAGCCCCGCGCCATCATGGCGAGCCTCCCGTCCAGCGAAGACAGCCGTTTCGGCCTGCGCCGGCAGGCG
Organism: Sphingobium olei; assembly: GCF_042678845.1. NCBI lineage: Bacteria > Pseudomonadati > Pseudomonadota > Alphaproteobacteria > Sphingomonadales > Sphingobiaceae > Sphingobium > Sphingobium olei. The sequence continues at coordinate 138,093 of NZ_JBHTLS010000132.1, forward strand.
CGCCTGACCGCGCCGCTGCACCTGTCGAGCGGGGCGAGCCTTGGCCCGGTGGACATCGCCTACGAAACCTATGGTGCGATGAACGCGGACAAGTCCAACGTCATCCTGATCTGCCATGCGCTGACCGGCGATCAATATGTAGCTTCCGACCATCCCGTCACTGGCAAGCCCGGATGGTGGTGGCGGCTGGTGGGAGAGGGCAAGCCGGTCGATCCCGCCCGCCATTTCATCATCTGCTCCAACGTCATCGGCAGCTGCATGGGATCGTCCGGCCCCGCCAGCATCGATCCCGTGACGGGCGATCCCTTCGCCATGCGCTTTCCGGTGCTGACCATCGCCGACATGGTGCGCGCGCAGGCGGCGCTGCTCGACCATCTGGGGGTGGAGCGGCTGAAGGCGGTGATCGGCGGATCGATGGGGGGGATGCAGGCGCTGACCTGGCCCACCCTGTTTCCCGACCGCGTGGAAAGCTGCGTCGTGATCGCTTCCACCGCGCGGCACAGCGCGCAGAACATCGCCTTCCATGAAGTCGGGCGGCAGGCGATCATGGCCGATCCGAACTGGCGCGGGGGCGATTATTATGCGGACGGACAGGCGCCGGTCGCGGGCCTTGCGGTGGCACGCATGGCGGCGCACATCACCTATCTGTCGGAAGCGGGGCTGACGGAAAAATTCGGCCGGCGGCTGCAGGCACGCGACGCAAAGACCTTCGGCTTCGACGCCGATTTCCAGGTGGAAAGCTATTTGCGGCATCAGGGGTTGAGCTTCACCGACCGGTTCGACGCCAACTCCTATCTCTACATCACCCGCGCGATGGACTATTACGACATTGCCGAGGATCATGGCGGATCGCTCGCCATGGCGTTCGCGGGCACGAAGGCGCGCTTCTGCCTCGTCAGCTTCGATACCGACTGGCTCTATCCGACCGCGGAATCGCGGATCATCGTCCATGCGCTGAACGCCAGCGGCGCGCAGGCGAGCTTCGTCGAACTGTCCAGCCCGTTCGGCCATGACGCCTTCTTGCTGGAATGTCCGGAGCTGAACCGGGTGGTGGACGGCTTCCTGCGCGGCGGGCGGGCGTGAGCGCGGCGCTGCGTCCCGACCTGGCGCTGATCGCGCGCACCGTGCGGACGGGCGCGCGGGTGCTGGATGTGGGGTGCGGCGACGGCGCGCTGATGGCGGCGCTGCGCGACAATGCGGGGGCGGATGCACGCGGGCTGGAGATCGACGGATCCAACGTCGCGGCCGCCGTGGCGCGCGGGCTTTCCGTGGTTCAGGGGGACGCGGACACCGACCTTGGCTATTATCCCGACGCCAGTTTCGACTATGCGATATTGAGCCAGACGCTTCAGACGACGCGGCGGCCCGATCTGGTGGTGGAAGAATTGCTGCGCATCGGCGCGCAGGCTTTCGTGTCCTTTCCCAACTTCGCGCACTGGCGCGGGCGGCTGTCGCTGATGTGGGGCGGGCGGATGCCGGTGACCCGGCTGCTGCCGGACACATGGTATGACACGCTCAACATCCACCATGTGACCGTCGACGATTTCCGCGCGCTGGTGAAGGATCGCGGCTGGCATATCGACGGGCAGTGGTTCCTGAAGGGCGACCGCGAAACGACCCATGCGAACGCCAATCTGTTCGCAGAACATGCGGTGTTCCTGCTGCGGAAATAGGCAGGCTCAGGATCGCGGGTCAGGAGCGCGGCGCGACGCGCAGGCCGAAGGTCGCGCGGTCGAGCGGCGTCGTCCGGCGGCGCGGCGGTTCCGGCTGGACGCGGCCGACGCCTTCGGTCAGCGCTGCTGCATAGACCGGCCGGTCGGGCGCACCGGGCTTCGCAGCCGCGCGCATCAGTTGTTCGACTGCTACCGGCTCATCGAAGGCGACGCCGAAATAGCGGTCCGACACCCACGCGACGCGTGCAGCAATTTCCAGGTCGCCCCGGGACAGCAGGATGGCCGTGCCCACCGGCGGGGCCTTGCCCTCGATCTTCGCGCCGCCTTCCGACAGGTTGCGGATCCGCACCGTCTGCATGGACGCGCTCTGTTGCTGGCTGTCCATCGCGGCGTCGATGAAAACGCTCGATCTTTTGGGGCGCGGGGGCTGGTCCGTCATGTGGCTCGCCTTGGCTTCGCCATGATAATGCATGGGTCGATCGGAGGTTTCCTCCGCCGCGTCAAGTCAGCTCCGCCACCCTCTGTCCGATCCGGCGCAATTCATCGACGAAGCGGGCGCGCTCCTCGGCGCGCCGGCCCTCGTCGGGCAGGCGGAGGAGATAGCTGGGATGGACCGTCACCCACCCTTCCGCACCGCTTTCCAGAGGGATAGCCGCACCCCGGCTGCGGCTGATGGTCACCGCCTTGCCCAGCATCGCGCGGGCGGCCGACGCGCCGAGCGCGACGATCAGCCGGGGCCGGACAAGATCGATTTCCTGTCCCAGCCACCAGCGGCAGGCCTGGATCTCGCCCGCATCAGGGGACTGATGCAGCCGCCGCTTGCCGCGCCGTTCGAACTTGAAATGCTTGACTGCATTGGTGACGTAAGCGGCGGCCCGGTCTACGCCGGCCTGCTCAAGCGCCTGATCGAACAGCTGGCCTGCCGGGCCGACGAAGGGACGGCCGGCCAAATCCTCCTGATCGCCCGGCTGTTCGCCGATGAAGAGCAGCGGCGCGTCGAGCGGACCTTCGCCGAACACGGTCTGGGTGGCGTCCTGATAGAGCGGGCAGCGGGTGCAGACCATCGCCTCCTCGCGGATCGCGGCCCAGACGGGGGCGACGTTGCCGCGCTGCACCGGTGGGGTTTGGGACGGCGTTGGCTTTCGCGGCTTTTCGGGCAGAGGTGTGGTCGCGATCATGGCTGCCTCCCGCGCCTGCGCGCCGGCGATGAGGTCGGGGATGAGCGCGGCTTCAGGCAGGTTGCGCCAATATTTTTTTGGCATTTCCGACAGCATCGCGCCGGTCTTGAGCCGGGCCGGATTGAAGATCGCGGCATAATAGCCCTTCCACAAAGCCTCGACCGGGTCGCCCTCCGGCGCATCGGCGCGGCTAGCGCCCGGTCCTTCGCTCAACGTCTGAGCGTCCCAATGGATGCTGATGTCCGGCGTCAGTATGGACCAGCGCATCGCGGCGAAGCGACGGACGAAGAAGCCGGCATTGGCGCGCACGATATGATGGTCGGGCTCGAACCAGGCGACGAAGCGGGTGTGGCCGTCCGCCTCCACCTCGCGGAAGCGGACGAAGGCGCGCATCTTGTGGATGTCGCGGCGCACCGCCTTCGCCAGCCCGTCGATGCGTCGGAGGAGCGGGTCCGCCTTGTCCTCCATCGCGCCCGGACGGTCGCGCACCTGGACCAGCAGCGCATAGAGCAGCGCGAAGCGTTCGGCGTCGCTGTGGAGGATCGCGCTCTCGGCAAGATCAACGAAGGCGCGCGGGACGGAAAAGGCGGCGCGCAGCGGCTCGGGCGGGAGGGGGTCTGCCGCGAAGAGGTCGGCGGGGGTGTCACCGACCTGCCAATGCACATCGGCGGGATCGACGCCCGCCACCGCCAGCCGCCGCGCCGCCGCGCGCCAGCCGTCGAAATCGTCGGGAGCGGAGAGGGCGACGCGGTGCATCAAGGGCTGGCGCGGCGGCGACCTAGTCCTCCGCCTGCGCGCGTTCCAGCTCGGCGGGCTTGCGTTCGGCGAAACGCTCGCCCAGCGTCCGTTCCTCCTCGTCGGTCAAGTCCTTGGCGGCGTCCGGGAACATCTCCTCTTCCTCCTCCTCGATATGGTGGAGGTAGCGCTTCTTGAGCTGGGCGAAGGTTTCGCGCCAGTCCTGGCCGTTGAATTCCTGCTCCTCCATCTCCTCCAGATAATCCTCGATCTCCTTATGCTCGGACACGCTGTGCTGGGCGTCTTCGCGCAGGTCGGGGCGGGCAAGCATGGTGGCGTAGAGCGTTTCCTCCTCGGCGGCGGCGTGGGCTTTTACCTCGACCTTGAACTGGGCGAACAGCTTTTCCAGGCGGTCGGCATCGTCCTTCGCTTCGTCCATCTTGGCGAAGAGCTGGCGATGGCTGTCATGATCCTGCTTGAGGCGATCGAAGATGGTGGCGTCGGCCATGGGGGTTCCTCCTTGTTCCAGCCAAGGAGAACGTGGGCGCGCCCGATTGGGTCCGAGCCTACCCGAAGAGGAAGCGGTAGATGATGCCGACGGGGATCCAGAGCAGCGCGCCAAGCAGGCTGGCGGCCCAGAGCTGCACGACATCGCGGCGGAAGCGCACGATGAGGCCGCCCTGCGACAGGCCGCCCTGCTCCAGCATCTGCCAGCGATGTTCGAGTCCCCGCGCCGCGACCGCGAAGCCGCCGATGGCGATGACGATGCCGAGGTGCAGGACGAGCGATCCGCCCATCTTCGCGACGATGCCGATTTGCAGGAGGCAGAAGACGACCAGCGCAGCGGCGAGATGCGAGCTGATGCGTTTGGCGAAGCTCTTGCGCGAATGCGCGCCGTTGCCAAGTGCGGTCGCCAAGACCCCATCCTCCTTCAAAAGACCCTGATGCGAGAATTTCACGAGTCGGCGCGGCAATCAACCGCAAAATGACGTTTATGTGAAGAGGTCGAGCTGGCGCGCGGGGGGCGCGAGGCGCGTGCGCAGGTCGGCCCGGTCGGTGAGCGCCAGCGGACGCCAGTCGGCGGCGATCAGGAAGGGCCGCAGCTTGCGGATGGAGGTGGTGAGCCGCGCGACATCGTCCAGCCGCAGCCGGCGATGGCGGCGGCTCAGCAGGATGCGGTCGACCGCCTTCACGCCAAGGCCGGGCACGCGCAGCAGCGCTTCGCGCGGTGCGCGGTTCACGTCCACGGGGAAGGCGGCGCGGTGGTTCAGCGCCCAGGCGAGCTTGGGATCGATGTCGAGCGGCAGGCATCCGGTCGCCCGATCGGTCGCGGCCGCGATTTCGCCCGCGTCATAGCCGTAGAAGCGGATCATCCAGTCGGATTGGTAGAGCCGATGTTCGCGCATCAGGGGCGGGCGCTTGAGCGGCAACACGGCGCTGGGCGAGGGGATTGGGGAGAAGGCGCTGTAATAGACGCGGCGGAGGCGATGCCGGTCGTAGAGCGTGCTGGCGCGCGCGATGATAGCGCGGTCGTCGGCCGCGTCCGCCCCCACGATCATCTGCGTCGATTGTCCCGCAGGGGCGAAGCGGGGGGCGTGGCGATATTTCTTTCGGGCGTCCTTCTTGTCCTCGATCTCGTTCCTGAGCTGGCCCATGGCGCCCTCGATCCGACCGCCATCCTTTTCCGGCGCGAGGCGCTTCAAACCCCCTTCGGTCGGCAGTTCGACATTGATGGAGAGGCGGTCGGCATAGAGCCCTGCCAAGTTCAGCAATCCGGGGTCGGCGTCCGGGATAGTCTTGAGGTGGATGTAACCGCGGAAATCATGATCCTCGCGCAGCGATCGCGCGACCTCCACCAATTGCTCCATCGTATAGTCGGAGGAGCGGATGATCCCCGAGGAAAGGAACAGACCCTCGATATAGTTGCGGCGATAGAAGTTGAGCGTCAGGTCCACCACCTCGCGCGCGGTGAAGCGGGCCCGGCGCACGTCGCTCGACCGGCGGTTGATGCAATAATGGCAATCGAAGATGCAGCTGTTCGTCAGCAATATCTTGAGCAGGGAGATGCAGCGACCGTCGGGCGCATAGGCGTGGCAGATGCCCATGCCTTCGGTCGAGCCGATGCCCTTGCCCCCGCGACTGTCGCGCTTCGCCGTGCCGGACGAGGCGCAGGACGCGTCATATTTTGCCGCGTCGGCGAGGATTTCCAGCTTTTGCCGGGTGGAAAGCTGCGTCATTCGTTCCTGATATGTTCAGTGCGCGCTTCTGTCCATGATCTGCATCAAGCCTGACCAAAAGGGCATGGCTGTCCCCCAGATGGCGGCCGCCGCCGGTCAGGTCCCCGCCCCGTCCCCGTCGCTGGCCCCGTCGAGAACCTGTCGTACCTTCATCGCCAGCTGGTCCAGCGTGAAGGGCTTGGGCAGGAAGGCGAGGCCGGGATCCAGCATACCGTTATGGACGATGGCGTTGCGAGTATATCCGGTGGTGTAGAGGATTTTGAGGCCCGGCCGCTGCGCCTGCGCCCGGTCGGCAAGCTCGCGGCCATTGATGCCGGGCATGACGATGTCGGTGAACAGCATGTCGATGCGCGGCTGGATCGTCAGCATCTCCAGCGCCTGCTCGCCGTCCGACGCCTGTACCACGGTATAGCCCAATTCGCGCAGCGAATCGACGGACATATGGCGGACACGTTCCTCATCCTCCACCACCAGGACGATCTCCTCGTCGCGGGCGCGCGGCAGGCTGTCGGATGCGGGGGCGGCATAGCCGGTGCCCAGCTCCGCGCCATAATGACGCGGCAGGTAGATCTTGATCGTCGTGCCTTCGTCCGGCTCCGAATAGATTTTGACATGGCCGTGCGATTGCTTGACGAAGCCGAACACCTGGCTGAGGCCGAGGCCAGTACCCTTGCCCACCCCCTTGGTGGTGAAGAAGGGGTCGAAGGCGCGCTCCACCACATGCGGCGGCATGCCGGTGCCGGTGTCGGTCACCGACACCATCACATATTGGCCTGGCGAAACGTCCGCATGCGCGGCGGCATAGGCATCGTCGAGATGGGCGTTGCCGGTTTCGATCGTCAGGTGGCCGCCGCCCGGCATCGCATCCCGCGCATTGACGCACAGGTTCAGGATCGCGCTTTCCAGCTGGTTGGCGTCGATGCTGGCGCGCCAGAGGCCGCCGGCGAGCACGGATTCGACGCGCACATCTTCCCCGATCGTGCGGCGCAGCAGTTCGGACATGCCGCCCACCAGCTTGTTGACGTCGGTCGGTTGCGGGTCGAGCGGCTGCTGGCGGGAGAAGGCGAGCAGGCGGGCGGTGAGCTGCGCGGCGCGCTGTGCCCCTTCCGCCGCATTGTCTATGCCGCGGGCGATGCGCGGATCGCCATCTTCGCCCAGCCGCCGCTTCGCCATGTCGAGCGACCCGATGACGATGGCGAGCATGTTGTTGAAATCATGCGCGATGCCGCCGGTCAGCTGGCCGATGGATTCCATTTTCTGCACCTGACGGAGTTGCGCCTGCGCCGCTTCGCGCTCCTCCGCTTCGGCAATCAGCCGGTCGTTGGCGCTCTGCAGCGCCTCGCGGCTTTCCACCGCTTCGGTAACGCGGCGCTGGGCGGTGCGCAGGGCCATCAACCCCAGGACGATGACGAGCGCGGCGCTCAGCAGCAGGCCGGCCGTGACCATGGCGCTCAACCGCCCCGCCTGCATCGAACGGGTGCGCAGCAATTGCTCCTCGCGCGCCTTCATCCTGGCGATTTCGGCCCGGATGCTCGACATCAGCACCAGCCCCTGCAGCAGAACGGTGGAGTCGGGTTGCCGCCCCGCGCGTCGCGCCTCTATGTTGGTCTGCAGCCGTTGTACGCGCCGGTCGATCAGCGCCGCCACCTTCTCAAGCGAGCGGAACTGTTCGGGATTGTCGCTGACGTCGGCCTGCAGCTCGCGCACTTCATCCCGCCAGGTCGCGCGGAATTCCTCGTAGGAACCGAGAAAATCGTCCTTCCGCGTCAGGAGGAAGCCGCGCTGGGCGCTTTCCGCCGCCTGCGCGCGGGACAGCAGCATGGAGAGGCGATTTTCCACCCGCAGGGTGTGGCGCACCCATGCCGCCTCGGCCTGCTGGCCGGTGTAAAGCCACAGCGTCCCCCCGACCGCGATCATCACGACCGCGAGTGCAAGCAACAGAATGACGACGGATCGTTCAGGACGCAGGGCAGGCATGGCGCAACGTCATGAGTCATTCGCCGCCTCAGGGCAAGCGACTTGTCCTTGCTTTACTTGCCAAAAGGCGTCCGGGTGGCCGCCGTCAACCGATGAAGCCAAAGAGGCAGGCGGCGCTGGCGGCCCACAAGCCCGCGCTGAACACCAGCGCGAGCGGCAAAGCCCGCATCACGCCGGAGACATCTTCGTACCGGTGATCATAATCGCCTTGTGCAGAAACGGCCTGCCCCAGAACAGCCATCCAACTCTCCTAAATTTACACTTTTATGCAAACACTTACCCGAAGTGACATTTTAGTATCAGATTTTTGCCGGGTGCGCCAGAAAAATCGGCGGATTTGCAGGGACTTCCATGGTTAACGGCGCACTCGCTCTTGCTGCGGTGCAGCGACGACATGCCTTGCCAATCGGACGAGCCGAGGCCATCACCCCCGCCATGACATGGCATTTCTGGATCGATCGGGGCGGCACCTTCACGGATGTCGTGGCGCGCGACCCCCGCGGACGGCTGCATTGCGCCAAGCTGCTGTCCAGCGACCCGGAACGCTATGCCGACGCGGCGGTGGAGGCGGTGCGGCGGCTGACCGGCGCGAAGGCCGGGCCGATTCCGCCCAGTTCCCTTCGCATCGGCACAACGATCGCGACAAACGCGCTGCTGGAACGGAAGGGCGAACCGGTGCTGCTGGCGACCACCCGCGGCTTTCGCGACGCCATCCGCATCGGCACGCAGGAGCGGCCGGAGCTGTTCGCCCGTGCCATCCGCGTGGCCGAACCGCTGCACGCCGATGTCGTCGAGATCGACGAGCGGGTGACAGCGGACGGGACCGTGCGCCTGCCGCTGGACGAGGATGCCGCGCGCGCCGCGCTTCAGGGTGCCTATAATCGCGGGCTGCGCGCAGTGGCGGTCGCGCTGATGCACGGCTATCGCCATCCCGATCATGAGCGGCGGGTCGGTGGAATCGCGGCGGAGATCGGTTTCACGCAGATCAGCCTCAGCCATGAGGTCGCGCCGCTCATCAAGCTGATCGGGCGAGGCGACACCAGCCTGGCCGATGCCTATCTGTCTCCCGTGCTGCGCGCCTATGTCGGCGGGCTGCGGCGCGCGCTTGGCGAAGGGGCGGACATGCTGTTCATGCAGTCGAACGGCGGCCTGACGGACGGCAGCCTGTTCCGGGGGAAGGACGCCGTGCTGTCCGGGCCGGCGGGCGGGATCGTCGGCCTTGCCCGGACGAGCGCGCAGGCGGGCTTCGACCGGGTCATCGGCTTCGACATGGGCGGCACGTCCACCGACGTGTCGCATTATGCCGGCGCTTATGAGCGCGACAATGAGGCGAAGATCGCCGGCGTGCGGCTGCGCGCGCCGATGATGCGCATCCATACGATCGCGGCGGGCGGCGGGTCCGTCTGCGCCTTTCAGGACGGGCGGTTCCGGGTCGGGCCGGACAGCGCCGGCGCGGTGCCTGGTCCCGCCTGCTACCGGCGCGGCGGGCCGCTGACCATCACCGACTGCAACCTGGTCCTGGGCAAGATCCAGCCCGCCTTCTTCCCCAGCTTGTTCGGGCCGAACGGCGACCAGCCGCTCGACCGGGCGGCGGCGCAGGCGCGGATCGCGGACATCTGCACACAGGTCGAGGCGGAGACGGGGCGGGCGATCACGGTTGAGGACGCGGCGGGCGGCTTCATCGCGGTCGCGGTCGCCAGCATGGCCAATGCGATCAAGCGCATATCGGTGGCGCGGGGCCATGACGTGGCGCGCTATACGCTGGCGAGCTTCGGCGGGGCGGGCGGGCAACATGCCTGCCTGGTGGCCGACGCGCTGGGGATGGACCGGGTGATGATCCATCCGCTGGGCGGCGTACTGTCGGCCTATGGCATGGGGCTGGCCGATCGCCGGGCGGTGCGGGAGCGGACGCTGGCGCTGCCGCTGGAGGCAGGTGGTGCGCTTGCCGAAGCGATGGCGGCGCTGGAGGAAGAGGCGCGGGCCGACCTGCCGGACGCGGACCGGACCGAAACGCTGCTACGGCTGCGCTATGAGGGCACGGACAGCCTGTTCGACGTGCCGCTGGGCGATGTCGCCGCCATGCGCGCCGATTTCCTGGCCCAGCACAGCGCGCGGTTCGGCTTTGCGGGCAAGGGCGCGATCCTGATCGACATGGCGCGGGTGGAGGCGATCGCCGCGAATGACGAGGATATGAGCGGTCTGGTCGAGATCGCGGACCGGGCCGCGCCACCGCTGGCCCATGTCGATTATGCCGGACAGGACGCGCCGGTGTTCGACCGTTCGGGGCTGGCGGCCGACAGCGTCGTCGACGGGCCGGCGCTCATCATCGATCCGGTATCGACCACGGCGGTCGAGCCGGGCTGGCGCGCGCGGCTGGATGGTCACGGCAATCTGATCCTGACCCGCCATGCCGCGCGGGCCAAGGGTGCGAGCGACGGCGCGGTCGATCCGGTGCGGCTGGAGGTGATGGGCGGGCTGTTCATGGCGGTTGCGGAGGAGATGGGGGCCGCGCTCCAGCACAGCGCATCGTCGGTCAATATCCGCGAACGGCTCGATTTTTCCTGCGCGCTGTTCGATGCCACCGGCAATCTGGTGGCCAATGCGCCGCACATGCCGGTCCATCTGGGCAGCATGGGCGACAGCATCCGCGCGATCCTGCGCCGCCGGGGGCCGGACGCGGACGGCGCGCCGATCGACGGACGCGGCATGAGGCCGGGCGATGTCTATGCGCTCAACGCGCCCTATGACGGGGGCACGCACTTGCCTGACCTGACGGTGGTGATGCCGGTCTTCGTCGAAGGGGACACGCCGTCCTTCTACGTTGCGGCGCGCGGGCATCATGCCGATATCGGCGGGATCACGCCGGGATCGATGCCGCCCGGCAGCGTCAGCGTCGAGGAAGAAGGCATCCTGTTCGACAACTGGCTGCTGGTGGAGGCAGGGGTGCTGCGCGAGGAGGAGACCCGCGCCTTGCTGGCGTCGGGCCGCTGGCCGGCGCGCAACATCGACCAGAATATCGCCGACCTGTCCGCGCAGATCGCGGCCTGCGCCAAAGGGGCCAGCGAATTGCAGCGGATCAGCGCCGATTATGGTGCGGACGTGGTCGCCGCCTATATGGGGCATGTGCAGGATCAGGCCGAAGCGGCCGTCCGCCGCCTGATCGGCAGCCTGAGCGACGGGCGCTTTTCCTACGCAATGGACAATGGCGCAACGGTGCAGGTCTCGGTTTCCATCGACCGGGAGGCGCGCGCCGCGACCATCGACTTCACCGGCACGTCCGATCAATTGCCCAACAATTTCAATGCGCCCGCCTCGATCGTTCGGGCAGCGGTGCTCTATGTCGTGCGCACCCTGATCGACGAGGCGGTGCCGATGAATGACGGCTGCCTGAAGCCCGTCACCATCGTCGTGCCCGATGGGTCGATGCTGCGGCCGCGCCATCCGGCCGCCGTGGTCGCGGGCAATGTCGAAACCAGCCAGGTGGTGACGGACGCGCTGTTCGGCGCGCTGGGCGTGATGGCGGCCGCGCAGGGCACGATGAACAACTTCACCTTCGGCAATGCGCGCCATCAATATTACGAGACGATCGCGGGCGGCGCGGGGGCGGGGCCGGACCATGACGGGGCCAGCGTGGTGCAGACGCACATGACCAACAGCCGGCTTACCGATCCCGAAATCCTCGAAAGCCGCTTTCCCGTGCTGCTGGAGGAATTTTCGGTGCGTGAGGGATCAGGGGGCGCAGGCCGCCACCGGGGCGGCGACGGCGCGGTGCGGCGCATCCGCTTCCTGGAGGACATGACCGCCGGCATCCTGTCCAACCGGCGGACCGTGCCACCTTTCGGCCTGAAGGGCGGCGCGCCCGGTGCCGTTGGGCGCAACCGGGTGGAGCGGGCAGACGGGACGGTGGAGCCGCTTGGCCCCACCGCCACGGCGCAGCTGCGCGCGGGCGACGCCTTCGTCATCGAAACGCCGGGTGGCGGGGGCTTCGGCGCGGGCTGACGCTCGACCCTGCTGCGCTAGTCCCGCCAGCTCGGATCGATCCGGTCGATGGTGCGCACCATCGCCTGAAAGTCGGGAACGCCCGGCCCGGTGGGCAGCTGGACGCCGGCCAGGTCGCGCTGATGCACGGCGATCACCTCGAGCGGGATGTTCATCGGCGTGCCCGCCGAGCCCGCCGCCACCTGAATCTCGCAGGCGCGCTGGAGCAGCCAGTGTTTCAGGAACGCTTCGGGTAGGGTGGGCGCCATCACCAGCGTACCATGATTGCGCAGCAGCATGACGCGCTTGTCGCCCAGATTGGCGATCAGCCGCTTGCCTTCCTCCGGCCGGATCGTCACGCCCTCGAAATCATGATGCGCGATCCGGCCGATGAAGGCGGCCGCATAGAAGCTGATCGGGCGCAGTCCTTCCGCGCAGGCGCTGACGGCCATGCCGGCGGTCGTGTGGGTGTGGATGATGCAATGCGCGTCTGGCAGATGGCGGTGGAAGACGCTGTGCTGGGTGAAGCCGGCGCGGTTGACCGGATAGGGGCTGCCGTCCAGCACCTGCCCGTCGATGTCGATCTTGACGAGGTTGGACGCGCGTACCTCCGCATAGCTGAGACCGAAGGGGTTGATGAGGAAGGCGTGATCTTCCCCCGGCACGCGCACGGTGATGTGGTTGTAGATGAGTTCGGACCAGCCCATATGGTCGAAGATGCGGTAGCAGGCGGCGAGCTGCTGGCGGGCTTCCCATTCGGCGGGGGTCATAGCGGGGTGTTTGGCGGCGGTGGCCATGGCGATCCTTCTCCTGTCTCTTTTATGCCGCCACTATCGGCCCAAGCGCCAAGAATGTCGAGATTTCACCCAATAGGGTTGAATTTGCGCGGGACCGCTGGTAGGGCGCGCCGCACATGGCGCAGGGCGACCTGCGACGACTCACTGGCTTTGCTATTCGGTCGGCTCGTCGGGAAAGACAATTCGGTCCCGGCGAACCGCCCGTTTTCGATTGGAGATTGACGGACTTATGCAGATCATCGTTCGCGACAACAATGTCGACCAGGCTCTTCGCGCGCTCAAGAAGAAGCTGCAGCGCGAGGGCGTGTATCGCGAAATGAAGCTGCGCCGTCATTACGAGAAGCCGTCGGAAAAGCGCGCCCGCGAAAAGGCTGCCGCTGTCCGCCGCGCCCGCAAGATGGAGCGCAAGCGCGCCGAACGCGACGGCGTCCGTTAAGACGCCTATGACCGGAGCGGCATGACCGTTCCGGTTTTCGCTGTTTCGACCTGCCCCTGATCACGAGAGCCAAGCCCCATGTCCACGACGGCCGTTCCCCTTCGTCCCATCGCCAAGGGGTCATTGACGCGCCTCTGGGTCGGCGTCGCGGCGGTTGCGCTGGCGGCGGGCGGCCTGGCCTGGGCGGGGCAGCAGGGCGTGGAACCGTCTCCGGCCGCCTTCCTGTCCGCCAACGCGCATGCCGATGGCGTCGTCACGACCGAATCTGGCCTGCAGTACAAGGTGCTGGAAGACGGCACCGGTGCGAGCCCGACCACGGCCGACGTCGCGCTGGTCGGCTATAAGGGCACGCTGCTCGACGGCACTGTCTTCGACGAGAATCCGCAGGCCCCGATGCCGATCGACGGCGTGGTTCCGGGTTTCTCCGAAGGCCTGCAGAAGATGAAGAAGGGCGGCAAGTATCGCCTGTGGATCCCGCCGCAGCTTGGCTATGGTGATCAGGCCGCCGGCCCCATTCCGGCCGGTTCGGTGCTGGTGTTCGACGTCACGCTGCACGACTTCAAGTCGAAGGCGGAACTGATGCAGCTTCAGCAGCAGATGCAGCAGGGCGTGGTGCCGCACGCCGGCAACTGACCGGCACAGCCAGTCCAAGTCTTTGGGAAGGGGCCGCCGCACGGCCCCTTTTTCATGTCCCGGTCAGGCGTGACCCTGACAGACGCCATCCTCGTCGAAGGAGGCGCCGAATGCCAGCGCGTTGGCGCTGCCGACCTTTTCCTCGCCAGCGAACAGCCGGTCCAGCCGCAGCTTGATGTCGCGGCGGAAATCGGCGGTCGCGACGGACCGCGGCGCGGACACTTCTATGTCGCAGGCGATGGCGTTCTTGATCCGCCCCACCGCCGCGTCGTCCAATATCCCGGCCTGGCGCAGTTCCAGGCACAGCTGGAGCAAGCCCGCCGCCGTCGCATGGGCGCGCAGGCCTACATTGGACAGGTCGAAATGCAGCTTCTTCTGTTTGTCGAGCCCGCTTGTCATCGGCTTCGCTCCTTCCTCTCCATTTTGTTCATCATAGCATGAAGCGCGTGGCGCGCCATGGCGTTCCAGCCAGTTGTCCCGTGCCGAGACGCCGGGGCAAGTCGGCGGGAGCGTGGCAGGCTAGCGCGCGATGAAGCCGGCAGGGCGGCGGCGTTCGTTCGACGCGCGCGACCGTTCCTCCAGCCACACCTTGATCATCGCGACGATCGGATCGGCCAGGAACAGGCCCAATATGCCGAACAGCGCGCCGAACAGGATCTGCGCCGCCAGCACCAGCGCAGGGGCCAGGTCCACCGCACGCTTCGCCACCATCGGCACGATCAGATAGCCATCGACCATCTGGACCGCCAGATAGACGCCCAGGGCATACAGGCCGGTATCGGTGCCGCCGGAAAAGCCGACCAGGATGATGAGCGCGCCCGATATGATCGCGCCGATATTGGGGAGGAAGGCGAGCAGGCCGGTCAATATGCCAAGCAGTCCCGCCATCGGCACGCCGCCCGCCCACAAGAGCAGCCAGGTGCCCACGCCCTCCACCGCCATGCCGATCAGCCGGCCGAACATCAGCCGGCGCAGCGTCCAGCCCATCTTGTCGGCAGTGCGGTAGAAGTCGTCTCGCCGGTCCATCGGCAGCATCCAGGCGACGCCGCGCTCGTAGAGCTTGGGTTCGACGGCGATGAAGATGGCGAGCACCAGCATCATGACCGCGCTGGTGATCGCGCCGACCGCCGTGCCGACCGCCGCCGTCACGCGGCCCATGCTGCTCATCGCCTGCTGCGCCAGCCCCTTGAGGTCATTGGGCGTGGTGGTGACGCCCAGCTGCTGCATCCAGCCGCCGATGCGTCCGACTTGCGTTTCGACGATGTCGCGCATCGCCTGCGCCTGCGCGGCGAGGCTCGCGCCGGTGAGATAGAAGGTATAGGCGAGGAAGGCGACGATCCCGAGCAGGACGATGGCAAGGCGCCATCCGCGTCCGATCGGCAGGACGCGACCCAGAAGGCGCGTGCCCCCGTCCAGCATCGTCGCGAACACCAGTGCGCCCATGATGAGCATGAGCGGCTGGGCCAGCAAGGCCAGGACCGCGACGGCGACGGCCAGGCCGATCCATACGCCCGCGCGAGCGAGTTCCCGCCGGATGATGGGGCTGCGGACTTCGCTGGGACCGGGTTGCTCGATATGGCGCGGCTGCTCGCTCAAGACCCTGATCCCCGAAGATGTTATTTCGGGGGAGGAACGCTCGCCGGACGCAGGCTGTTCCCCGCGCGCCCGCTGCGGAAGGCATGAAGCCAGGTCAGCGGATTGAGGGTCGCATCGCCGTCCAGCGAGAAGGTGATGAATTCGGCGCGGCCGCCGATCGCCTCCCACGGCACAGGGCCGCCCAGGCCGTTTTCTTCCAGCGGGGCGCGGCTGTCGGCGCTGTTGTCGCGATTGTCGCCCATCAGGAATACATGATTTTCCGGCACCCGAACCGGTCCGTACCAGTCGAGCGCGCTCGGCCCCATGTCGATGATCGTGTAGGTCTTGCCATTGGGCAGGATTTCCTGCCGCACCGGCAGTTCGCACCAGCTTTTGCCGGTCTTGTCCGTCACCAGCGCGCCGGGGAATTGCAGCGGCGGGCAGGGCGCGTTGCCATCGACCGGGATGCGCAGCGGCTTCAGCATCTTCTGCGGCACGGCGACGCCGTTCAGGATCACCTGCCCGCCGCGCACTTCGACGATGTCGCCGGGCAGGCCGATGACGCGCTTGATATAATCCTCGCGCCGGTTCTGCGGGCTGACGATCACGATGTCGCCCCGTTCCGGCAGGCGGCCGAGCAGGCGGCCCTTGAGGAAGGGGAGGGGATGGAAGCTGGGCGACACATAGGACCAGCCATAGGGGAATTTGCTGACCACCAGCCGGTCGCCGGTCAGCAGGCCGGGCATCATCGATTCGCTGGGGATGTAGAAGGGCTTGGCGACAAAGCTGTGGAAGGCGAGCACGGCGAGAACCAGCAGCACGATGCTCCGCGCCTCATGCCACCAGTTGACGGGCGCCTTGCGCTCCTCCGGCTCGGTCGCGGGAAGGGACTGGAGCGGCTGTTCGGGAAGGTCGATGGCCGTCATGGACTGGCTTTCGGTGGGGGGCGACGGTTCGCTCAAAGCGGGAGCGCCTCGATGATGACGAAGGCCTGCGCCCATGGATGGTCGTCGGTGAGCGTCAGGTGAACGACCGCCTTGTGGCCGACCGGCGTGATCGCGTCCAGCCGCGCCTTCGCGCCGCCGGTGAGCGCCAGCGTGGGCGCGCCGGAGGGGGCGTTGACGACGCCGATGTCCTTCATGAACACGCCTGCCTTGAAGCCGGTGCCGACCGCCTTGGAGAAAGCCTCCTTGGCGGCGAAACGCTTGGCGTAGGTGCCCGCGCGCGTGAAGGGGCGGCGCGCGGCCTTGGCCTGCTCTACGGGCGTGAAGACGCGTCGTTCGAACCGTTCGCCATAGCGGTCGAGCGAGTTCTGGATCCGCTCGATATTGCAGAGGTCCGAGCCGAGGCCGATGATCATGCTTTGGCTGCCATCACCGCGCCAGATCCATCTGCCGCCGCATTTCGCGGATGCTGGCTTCGAGGCCGCCGAAGATCGCTTCGCCGATCAGGAAATGGCCGATATTGAGTTCGGCGATCTGGGGAATGGCGGCGACCGGCGCGACATTGTCGAAGGTGAGGCCGTGGCCGGCATGCGGCTCGATCCCGTTCTTGGCGGCGAGCGCGGCGGCGTCGGCGATGCGGCGCAGCTCGGCGGCGCGGGCGGAACCGTCCAGATGGGCATAGGCCCCGGTGTGGAATTCCACCACTGGCGCGCCCAGCTTCATGGCCGCCTCGATCTGTGCCGCATCCGCTTCGATGAACAGGCTGACGCGGATGCCCGCCTCGCCCAGCGCGGAGACGATCGGGCGCAGCGCATCGAACTGCCCCGCCGCGTCAAGGCCGCCCTCGGTCGTGCGTTCCTCGCGCTTTTCCGGGACGATGCAGGCGGCGTGCGGCTTGTGGCGAAGCGCGATCTCCAGCATCTCCTGCGTCGCCGCCATCTCCAGGTTGAGCGGCACGTCGAGCGAGGCCATCAGCATGGCGATATCCTCGTCGCGGATATGCCGCCTGTCCTCACGCAGATGCGCGGTGATGCCGTCCGCGCCAGCCTTCACGCTAAGCAGCGCCGCCTTGACCGGATCGGGATGCGTGCCCCCCCGCGCGTTGCGGATGGTCGCGACATGGTCGATATTGACCCCGAGGCGCAGCGGCGTGGACATGGGGCCGCCTACTGCTTCCGGCTGCCGGGCTTGATCGCGGGGATCGCCGCCAGTTCGGGCGGGATCGCATCGGCATCATAGACCGGGAAGTTGATCGACACGAGCGGGTAGAAGGGGACGCCAAGCTCCACCTCGCCCGCCGAGCGGTCGACCAGCGCCGCTTCGGCGATGACGATGCCGCCTTCCTTCTCCACTGCCTCGATCGCCTGGCGGGAGGACAGGCCGGTGGTCACCACATCCTCGACCATCAGCACCTTCTGCCCGGGCGCGACGGCGAAGCCCCGGCGCAGTTCGAACACGCCCTCTGGTCGTTCGAGGAACACCGCGTCCTTGTCCAGCGCGCGGCCGACCTCATGCCCGATGATGAGGCCGCCCATCGCCGGCGAGACGACGAGGTCGATCTCCTGCCGCAATTCGCGCGGCAGCTTCTGCACCACGGCGCGGGCGAGGCGGCCGGCGCGCTCGGCGTTCATCAACACGCGGGCGCATTGCAGATAGTTGGCGCTCCGCCGGCCCGAGGAGAGGATGAAGTGCCCCTCGAGCAGCGCCCCTGCCGCCCGGAATTCCGCCAATACGTCCTCGTCAGTCATGCCGCCTTACGTCCATGCCCGGCGGGCCGGCGCTGCCTGGCCGATCCGCCCTCTTGAAGAATGCACGGCGTGCTTGAAAGCGCGCCATGATCGCGCCCCTGTGCGCGGACCTGCGAAATAGGCGGGGAGGGGGTGCGTTGCAACAGCGAAGAAAATCTGCTCCATCAATGCTTGAGGCGGGGGAAAAGCCTGCCTATAAGCCGCGGCAGAACCGTACGGGCGAGGGACTGTGCGCACGCATGTGCGTCTTCGTTGCAGCGGCGCCAAGGGGTTAGGGGTACGAAGACGCTATGAACAAGGTGAAATCGCTCGTTCTTGCAGGGTTGCTCGCTTTCTCGCCCGGTCTGGGGCTGAGTGGTGTGGCAATGGCGCAGGGCAATGCGGCGGCTGCGGCCGCCCCGGCGCTGGCGACGCCCGTGGATGCCGACCCCAAATCCTCCGATCCCGGCGCGCCCGCCGATTCGGCCGACGCCAATGTGGCGAACGTCAGCGCCGCCGCGCCCGCCGCCAAGGTCGCAGCGCCGCCGCGGATGAAGCCGACCGAAGGCATCGGCATGCCGCGTCCGGGCGAGATCACGCTGCAGGAACAGTTCAGCCCCACCGGCCACACCGCCCGCTGGCTGCACGACAAGATGCTGGTGCCGATCATCACGCTTATCTCGCTGCTGGTGCTGGGGCTGATGCTGTGGGTCATGTTCCGCTATCGCCGCAGCGCCAATCCGGTTCCGTCCAAGACGTCGCACAATACGGTGATCGAGGTGATCTGGACCGTCGTCCCGGTCGTCATCCTGCTCGCCATCGCGGTTCCTTCGATCAGCCTGCTGGCCGACCAGTACAAGCCCGCGCCCAAGGATGCGCTGACCGTCAAGGTCACCGGCTACCAATGGTATTGGGGCTATGAATATCCCGACAATGGCGTGCCCGAGTTCGTGTCCAACATGCTGCCCGAAGACAAGGCGAAGGCGAATGGCGAGCCCTATCTGCTCGCGCCCGACAATCGCCTGGTGCTGCCGGTCGGCCGGCCGATCAAGCTGATCATCACCGGCGCGGACGTGATCCACAGCTTCGCGGTGCCCTCGCTCTGGCTGAAGATGGACGCGGTGCCCGGCCGTCTCAATGAAAAGAGCGTCTTCATCGAGAAGCCCGGCGTCTATTACGGCCAGTGTTCCGAACTGTGCGGCGCGCGCCACGGCTTCATGCCGATCGCGATCGAGGCGCTGCCGCCGGCGCAGTTCGAACAGTGGCTGCTCTCGCAGGGCGGCACCGTGAAGCCGCAGCCCAAGACCGCCGACGCCGCGCCCGCCGGCGCGCCGGCCAAGATCTGATCCAGGGGTTAGGAAGCCATGACGACCATCACAGCCGATCATCACGGCGATCACGCACACGATCACCATGATGCCGACCACAAGCCGGCCTTCTTCCAGCGCTGGTTCATGTCCACCAATCACAAGGACATCGGCACGCTCTACCTGATCTTCGCGATCCTTGCCGGCCTGATCGGCGGCGCGATTTCGGGCCTGATGCGCGCCGAGCTGGCGCATCCGGGCATTCAGTATCTCCATGGCTGGGCGCAGATGATGGACGGGCCGGACGCGACGCTGGACCAGGCCTACCACCTCTGGAACGTGCTGATCACCGCACACGGCCTTATCATGGTCTTCTTCATGGTGATGCCGGCGATCATCGGCGGCTTCGGCAACTGGTTCGTGCCGATCATGATCGGCGCGCCGGACATGGCCTTCCCGCGGATGAACAATATCAGCTTCTGGCTGCTCATCCCCGCCTTTGCGCTGCTGCTGGGATCGACATTCGTCCCCGGCGGCACCGGCAACGGCGCAGGCACCGGCTGGACCGTCTACGCGCCGCTTTCGACCAGCGGGTCGGCGGGGCCGGCCGTCGACATGGCGATCCTGTCGCTGCACATCGCGGGCGCGTCGTCGATTTTGGGCGCGATCAACTTCATCACCACCATCCTCAATATGCGTGCGCCGGGCATGACCCTGCACAAGATGCCGCTGTTCGTCTGGTCGGTGCTGGTCACCGCCTTCCTGCTGCTGCTGGCGCTTCCGGTGCTGGCTGCGGCGATCACGATGCTGCTGACCGACCGCAATTTCGGCACGACCTTCTATGATGCGGCGGGCGGCGGCGATCCCGAACTCTACCAGCATCTCTTCTGGTTCTTCGGCCACCCCGAAGTCTATATCATGATCCTGCCGGGCTTCGGCATCGTCAGCCAGATCATCTCGACCTTCAGCCGCAAGCCGGTGTTCGGCTATCTCGGCATGGCCTATGCCATGGTCGCGATCGGCGTCGTTGGCTTCGTCGTGTGGGCGCACCACATGTTCACGACCGGCATGTCGGTCAACGTGAAGATGTATTTCACCGCCGCCACCATGGTCATCGCGGTGCCGACCGGCATCAAGATCTTCTCTTGGATCGCCACCATCTGGGGCGGGTCGATCAGCTTCAAGACGCCGATGGTATGGGCGCTGGGCTTCATCTTCCTGTTCACCGTTGGCGGGGTGACCGGCGTGGTGCTGGCCAATGGCGGCGTGGACGACGTGCTGCACGACACCTATTATGTCGTCGCCCACTTCCACTATGTGTTGTCGCTGGGCGCGGTCTTCTCGCTCTTCGCCGGCTTCTACTACTGGTTCCCGAAGATGTCGGGGCGCATGTACAACGAGTTTCTGGGCCAGCTGCACTTCTGGGTCTTCTTCATCGGCGTGAACCTGCTGTTCTTCCCGATGCACTTCCTGGGCCTTTCCGGCATGCCGCGCCGCTATCCGGACTATCCGGCGGCGTTCGAGAAGTGGAACTCGGTCGCGACCCACGGCTATGAGATCATGGCCGTCGGCATCGTGATCTTCCTCATCAACATCTTCTGGTCGCTCGCGGCCGGCAGGAAGGCTGAGGGCAATCCATGGGGCGAAGGCGCGACGACGCTGGAATGGACGCTGTCGAGCCCGCCGCCCTTCCACCAGTTCGAGACCCTGCCGGTCGTCGACTGATCATGGGGCAGAGACAGGCTGCCGCCCTGCAGGGAGGGACAGCCTGTCCATTTGCCGGAATCGCCGCGCCCCTGTAGAGGGGGCGCGTTCGATCCATTGAGGAGACTATGGCCAGTTCGCCGATCCTGCCCGGTCAGATGCAAGCCGGCCTGCCGCTGACGGAAAGCCGCGCCGCGCCCATGCCCGCCCATTGGCGGGACTTCGTGGCGCTGACCAAGCCGCGCGTCATGACGCTGGTCGTGTTCACGGGCCTGTGCGGGCTGCTCGCCGCGCCGGGAACGATCCATCCGGTGCTGGCCTTCACCGCGATCCTCTGCATCGCGCTGGGTGCTGGCGCGGCCGCCGCGCTCAACCAGTGGTGGGAAGCGGACATCGACGCCAAGATGAAGCGTACCGCGTCCCGCCCGCTGCCCGCCGGCCGCATGGACCGGCAGGCGGCGCTGCATTTCGGCGTCGGGCTCTCCTTCTTCTCGGTCATCCTGATGGGCATGGCGACCAACTGGCTCGCCGCCGCCGTGCTGGCCGTGTCGATCCTCTTCTACGTCTTCGTTTACACCATCTGGCTCAAGCCCCGCACGGCGCAGAATATCGTCATCGGCGGCGCGGCAGGGGCGTTCCCCCCGGTGATCGGTTGGGCGGCGGTGACCGGCGATGTCAGCGCGCTGCCCATCGCTCTCTTCATGCTGATCTTCTTCTGGACGCCGCCGCATTTCTGGGCGCTCGCCCTGTTCGTGAAGACCGACTATGCCGCCGCCGGCATCCCGATGCTGCCCGTCGTGTCGGGCGAGGTGGCGACGCGGCGGCAGATATGGTTCTACACCGCGATCATGGCGGTGGCAGCGCTCGCGCCGGTGCTGCTGCGGCTGACGGGCCTCGTCTACGGCACGGCCGCGCTGCTCGGCACTGGCCTGTTCGCCGTCTTCGCCTTCCAGGTCTATCGCCGACGGGAAAGCGATCCCGCGCGCATGGCCCCGGAAAAGCGGTTGTTCAAATATTCCGTCCTCTATCTCTTCCTCCTGTTCGGGGCAGTGGTCGTCGACCGCTGGCTGCTGGCGTGACGCCCGAGGAGCTGGAGGCGATCCGTGCCCGGCAGAAGAGCCGCGCCATCGTGACGGGGCTGCTGCTCGGCTTCCTCGTCATCCTCTTCTTCGCCATCACCCTGGCGAAGATCGGCGCGAGCCATAACATCTGATGGCCAGCCTGCCGCCTTCTCCCTTCGATCGCGACCGGCGCAACCGGCGCACGATGCTGGCGGCGGCGGGCGTGGGACTCGCCATGCTGGGGCTGGGCTTCGCCTCGGTCCCGCTCTACCGCATCTTCTGCGAACAAACGGGCTTCGGTGGCACGACGCAGCGCGCGGAAGCGGCCACGCAGGTGCCGGTCGCGACCGGGCACAGCATGTCGATCCGCTTCGATTCGAACATCGCGCTCGGCATGCCATGGGCGTTCCACCCAGAGCGGCCTACCCAGACCGTCACGGTCGGGGCGAAGAGCATGGCGATCTTCGTCGCGAAGAACCTGTCGGACAAGCCGGTCACCGGCACCGCCGCCTTCAACGTCACGCCGACGCAGGCGGGCGCCTATTTCACCAAGATCCAGTGCTTCTGTTTCACCGAGCAGACGCTGCAGCCGGGGCAGGAGGTGCGGATGCCCGTCCTCTATTATGTCGATCCCAAGATACTGAACGACCCGGACAACAAGGACACGCAACAGATCACGCTCAGCTATACTTTCTATCCTGTTGAGCAGGGCAAGAAGGCAAGCTAAGGACGAGCGGTAACAGGAGCAGGGAAGACCCGATCATGGCAGGCGCAAAGACGCACGATTATCATATTCTTCCGCCGAGCATCTGGCCGCTGTTCGGCTCGATGTCGGCGCTGGTGATGGCGTTCGGCGCGATCATGTACATGCATCCCGACGCGATGGGCGCGGGTGGCGGATGGGTGTTCCTGATCGGCCTGGCAGGCGTGTTGTTCACCATGTACAGCTGGTGGGGCAATGTCATCGCCGAAGCGCATGCGGGCGACCATACGCCGGTCGTGCAGCTGCATCTGCGCTATGGCATGATCCTGTTCATCGCGTCCGAAGTCATGTTCTTCGTCGGCTGGTTCTGGGCCTTCTTCGACTTCTCGCTGTTCCCGAGCGCATTGCCGCCGATCGACGGCGCCTTCCCTTCCAAGGGCGTCGAGGTGATGAACGCGTTCGAGCTGCCGCTGCTCAACACGCTGATCCTGCTCTGCTCGGGCACCACGGTCACCTGGGCGCATCACAGCCTGATCCATGGCGACCGCGACGGCCTCATCAAGGGGCTGTGGTGCACGATCATCCTGGGCGCGATCTTCAGCTGCATCCAGGCCTATGAATATGCCCATGCGCCGTTCGGCTTCGGCGGCAATCCCTACAGCTCGTCCTTCTACATGGCGACCGGTTTCCACGGCTTCCACGTTCTGGTCGGCACCATCTTCCTGATCGTCAACCTGGTGCGCGCCTATAAGGGCCACTTCACTCCGCGCCAGCATTTCGGGTTCGAAGCCGCCGCCTGGTACTGGCACTTCGTCGACGTGGTGTGGCTGTTCCTCTTCGTCGCCGTCTATGTCTGGGGCGGCTGGGGCGCGGAAGTCCATGGCGGCTGATCCCGCCGGTTAACCTGACATGCGGCCGGCATAGCGATGCGCCGGCCGTTTTCTTTTCGGGCGAGGCGGTTTACCAAGGGGCATGACCGCGCAAAGTCCGACCCCGATCCCGGCCCGCATCCCGATCATGCCGACGCTGCTCGTCGCGCTCGCGGTGCTGACGATGATCGGTCTTGGCGTCTGGCAGTTGCAGCGGCGGGAGGAAAAGGCGCAGGCGCTTGCCCTTGCCGCGACCAATCCCGGTAAGCCCGCTATGGCCTTTCCCGGATTGCCTCCCGTCGATCCCGCCATCCTGTTCCGCCCGTCCTCCGTCCACTGCCTTGCCGTCGTGGGCTGGCAGGTGGAGGCTGGGCGCGCCGCGGACGGCAGCAGCGGGTATCGCCACATCGCCCAATGTTCGACCGGCGCGGAAGGGCCGGGCGTGTTGGTGGCCGTGGGGGTCGGGCAGCGGCCGGACCAGTCGCCGGGCTGGTCGGGCGGACAGGTGGAAGGCTGGATCAGCGAGGAGCCGGACCATCGCGCGCTGCTGACCCGGATCGGCGGCAAGGCGCCGCCGCTGCGCCCCATGCTGATCGCAAAGCGCGCGCCGGAAGGGCTGAAGCCCGTCGCGCCACCCAATATCGATGACATCCCGAACAACCATCTCGCCTATGCGATGCAATGGTTCTTCTTCGCCGGCGTGGCGGCCATCATCTATGCGCTGGCGCTGCGGCGGCGGAATATTTCCGCTAGGGGGCCGTAAAAGCCTTAATTGCTTGCCCCCCGCGTCGCCCGGCGTTACCGCGCTTGCCCATCATGCAGTATCAGAGCACCAGGGGGAGCGCGCCGACGCTCGGTTTCGAGGATGTGACGCTGGCGGGCCTCGCGTCCGACGGCGGCCTTTATATTCCCGAGAGCTGGCCCGCCTTCACTCCCGATCAGATTCGCGCCCTTGCCGGACTCTCCTATGTCGAGACGGCGGTTCGGGTCATGGCACCTTTCGTCGCGGGATCGCTGAGCGAAGAGGAACTGCGGGAGCTTTGCACCGCAGCCTATGGGCGGTTCAGCCATGGCGCGGTGACGCCTCTGGTCCAGCTCGATCATCAGCACTGGCTGCTGGAACTGTTCCACGGGCCTACGCTGGCGTTCAAGGATGTCGCGCTCCAGCTGCTCGGCCAATTGTTCGAGCGGTTCCTGTCGCGCCGGGACGACCATCTGACCATCGTTGGCGCGACATCGGGGGATACCGGCTCTGCGGCCATCGATGCGGTGGCGGGGCGAGCGAAGATCGACATCTTCATGCTGCATCCCGACGGGCGAGTGTCGGACGTGCAGCGGCGGCAGATGACCACGGTGCGCGCGCCCAACGTCTACAACATCGCGATCGACGGCAGCTTTGACGAGGCGCAGGCGCTGGTGAAGGCGATGTTCAACGACGCCGCTTTCTCGCGCCGGTTCAACCTGTCGGCGGTGAACAGCATCAACTGGGCGCGGCTGATGGCGCAGGTGGTCTATTATTTCTACGCCGCCGTGCGCCTGGGCGCGCCGGAGCGGCAGGTCGCCTTCTCCGTCCCCACCGGCAATTTCGGCGATGTGTTCGCGGGTTATGTCGCCGCGAAGATGGGCCTGCCGGTCGCGAAGCTGATCGTAGCGACCAACGTCAACGACATCCTGCATCGCGCGCTGTCGGAGGGAGACTATAGCCAGGGTCAGGTGGTGGCGACCGCGACGCCCAGCATGGACATCCAGGTCAGCTCCAACTTCGAACGGCTGCTGTTCGATGCGGGCGGGCGCGACGGCCTGGCCCTTGCGGACCAAATGCGCGGGTTCGAGGCAAGCCGGGCCATGCGCCTCACCAATGCGCAGCGCGAAGGGGCGGCGCATCTGTTCGGTTCCGCCCGGATCGATGCCGACGGCATGACCATGGCGATGCGCTGGGCCTATGACGGGGCGGGGCAGATCGTCGATCCGCACAGCGCTATCGGGCTGGCGGCGGCGCGGGAAGCGGCGCTCGATCCGTCGATCCCCGTGGTGACGCTGGCGACCGCCCATCCCGCCAAGTTCCGCGATGCGGTGGAGCGCGCGACCGGCACCCGCCCGCCTCTCCCGGCGCGCGTGGGCGACCTGTTCGCGCGCGAGGAAAGCTATGCCAAGCTGCCCGGCACGTTTGACGCCGTGACCGCCTATGTGGCGGAACGCGCGACGCCGCGCGCCTGACGGGGTCGATTTGGAACTCAAGACGCTCATCGGCGAACCCTGGTCGGATTACGGCCTGCTGGATTCAGGCGATGGGCGGAAGCTGGAACGCTATGGCCGCTTCCGCTTCATCCGGCCCGAGCCACAGGCGATGTGGAAGCCTGCCACCGCCGACTGGCGCGCCGACGCCGAATTCATCCCCGGATCGGACGAGGATGGCGGCGGCCGCTGGTATTATGAAAAGCCGGTGCCGGCCGAAGGCTGGCCGCTGCACTGGCGTGAAGTGACCTTCCAGTCGAGCTGCACGCCCTTCCGCCATTTGGGGTTCTTCCCCGACATGGCGCCGGTGTGGGACGACCTGCGCAGGGCGATCGCCGACAAGCCCGATGCGGAGGTGATGAACCTGTTCGGCTATACCGGCGTCGGCACGCTGGCGCTGTCGGCCGGCGGCGCGCGCCTGGTGCATGTCGACGCGTCGAAAAAGTCGGTGGCGCAGGCGCGCGCCAACGCCGCCCTGTCGGGCATGGAGGACCGGCCGGTCCGCTGGATCGTCGAGGATGCGGCGAAGTTCGTCGCCCGGGAAGTGCGGCGGGAACGGCGCTATGACGGCATTTTGCTCGACCCGCCCAAATATGGGCGCGGGCCGGACGGCGAGGTGTGGCGGCTGGAAGAAGACCTGCCTGGCTTGGTTGCCAATTGCCGGGCGCTGCTGGACGCCGACAGCCGTTTCCTGTTCCTGACCGTCTATGCCGTGCGCATGTCGGCGCTGGCGATCGGCGAACTGCTGCGTCAGGCGTTCGCGGACTTGCCCGGCACTGTGGAGGCCGGGGAACTGGCGGTGCGGGAAGAGGCGCGGGGCATCGCGCTGCCCACCGCCATCTGGGCGCGGTGGAAGCGCTGATCCGCGCTCAGGCGAGCGTGACGTAGATTTCGGCTTCGATCAGCCATGTGCCGCCGACCTCGCGCCATTTGGCGCTGTAGGTGCCGGACGCCTGAACCGCCCCATCCGCGACGCCCTGCCAGGCGCCAAGCTCCATCGCGACCGGCTCTACCGGAGAGGCGGTGATCGTCTGCGGCGTGCGGGTGTAGATCATTCGTTCCCTGGCGGCGAATTCGCGCTTCCACGCCATCAACTGCGCCTTGCGTCCGGTGATGACGGCGCTGTCGCTGCCGGTCACCATCACCACCTCAGCGCTGAGCAGGGGGCCGATGGCGGCAAGGTCGCCTTCCGCCAGTGCGCGGTTAAAGGAGGCGCGGGCGAGGCGGATGGCGAGGCCGGCGGCGGCGTCCTCAGCCACAACGCGCGGACGTGATCGTCATCGCCTCGTCATAGCTGACGGTCAGCCGGTCGGGCCGAAAGTCCATCGTCATCGCCATGCCGGGGCCGCCCCAGCGCAGCGCCTTCGCGCCCGAAGCCTTGAGCAGCGCCGCGCCGCTTTCTGCGCTTGCCTTTTGCCCCACGAACGCGTCCAGGCCGTCGTTGCGGCATGGTCCTTCGGCGGCGGTGGGGGGCGTTGCCGGTCCCTCGCCATTGGCACCAGCGCAAGCGGTGAGGCCCAGCAGCCCGGCTAGCATCATCGTCCGCATCGTCCGTCCTCTCACTCGGTGCGCGTCATTTTGAGCCGGCCATTCTTGACCGCGAAGGCCATGCGCCCTTCGACCAGATCGACCGCATCACGGCCGAACTGTTCGTAGCGCCAGCCCTCCAGGATAGACAGTCCCTCGCGCACGCCGGCCGCCAGCGCATCGATATCGTCCGTCCGCGCGATCAGCCGCGCCGCCACATTGATGTCGCGCGATCGGATCTTGAGCAGCAGCTTCAAAAGGTCGGCCACCAGCGCGCCGTCCTTGCCCAGGCCCGGTCGGCGCGGTTCGCGGTCGGGCATCTCGTCACGGTGGAGCGGCTGCGCATTCTTGATGGCGTTCATCAGCCGCGCGCCGATGTCGTTGCTCTTCCATGTGGCGGAGAGGCCCCGCACCTTGCCAAGGTCGTCCTGTGCGCGCGGGGGATGGCTGGCGATGTCGGCCAGCGTCTCGTCCTTGACGATGCGACCGCGGGGCAGGTTCTTGTCCTGCGCCTCCATCTCGCGCCAAGCGGCCAGCGCCTTGAGGCGACCCAGCACATCCGCCTTCTTGCTGGCGATGCGCACCCGCTGCCATGCCTGCTGCGGATCATTCTCGTAATTGGCAGGATCGCTGATCCGCTCCATCTCCTGGTCCAGCCAGTCGCCGCGCCCGGTCTTGCGCAGTTCCTCCAGCATCCGGGGGAAAATCTGGATCAGATAGGTGACGTCGCCGATCGCATAGTCGATCTGCCTTTTGTCGAGCGGACGGCGCGCCCAGTCCGTGAAGCGCGCGCCCTTGTCGAGCTGAACGCCCATCCACGCGTCGACCAGATTGCCGTAACCGATCTGTTCGCCAAGGCCCAGGGCCATCGCCGCGATCTGCGTATCGAACATCGGGTGGGGGGTCTTGCCAGTCAGGTTATGGACGATCTCTATGTCCTGCCCGCCGGCGTGAAACACCTTCAGCACATCCTCATTGTCGACCAGCAGGTCCAGCAGCGGCTTCAAGTCGAGGCCGGGTGCCTTGGGATCGATCGCCGCCGCCTCATGGGGGTCGGCCACCTGCACCAGGCAGAGTTCCGGCCAATAGCTGTTCTCCCGCATGAACTCCGTATCGACGGCGATGTAGGGCGATTTGGCGATGCGGGCGCAGAAATCGGAAAGCGCCTTGCTGTCGGTAATCAGCGGATGGATTTGCATATGGACTTCGATCTTATTATGGGCTGGCCCGCTCCCCGGCGGGCTCGTCGAACCATCGACAGACGGGCCATAGCGGGGCTGCAACACTTTGTCATTTCCGTAAAACGAAGCTGAAAGATCAAATCGCCATGCACGCCTATCGCACCCACACCTGCGGCGCCCTGACCACGGGGGAGGTCGGGAATGACGTGCGCGTGTCGGGATGGGTCCACCGCAAGCGCGACCATGGCGGCGTGCTGTTCGTCGACCTGCGCGACCATTATGGCATCACCCAGATCGTGGCGAAGGCGGACAGCGAGCCGCTGGCGATTCTCGAAACCCTGCGCCTTGAGTCGGTCGTGACGATCGAGGGCAAGGTGGTTGCCCGCACCCCGGAAGCGATCAACCCCAAAATGGCGACCGGCGAGATCGAGATCGTGGCCGATCGCGTAACGGTGCTGTCTACGGCGGCGGAACTGCCGCTGCCGGTTGCTGGCGAGCAGGAATATCCGGAGGACATCCGCCTGCGCTACCGCTTCCTTGACCTGCGGCGCGAGACGCTGCACGCCAATATCGTCAAGCGCACCCAGATCATCCGCGACATGCGCCGCCGGATGGAGGATGCGGGCTTCACCGAATATTCGACGCCGATCCTGACGGCATCCTCGCCGGAGGGCGCACGCGACTTTCTGGTGCCGAGCCGCATCCACGCCGGCAAATTCTACGCCCTGCCGCAGGCGCCGCAGCAATATAAGCAGTTGTTGATGGTCGCGGGCTTCGACCGCTATTTCCAGATCGCCCCCTGCTTCCGCGACGAAGATCCGCGCGCCGACCGGCTGCCCGGCGAATTCTACCAGCTCGACCTCGAAATGAGCTTCGTTACGCAGGAAGATGTGTGGAACACGATGGAGCCTGTGATCGCCAGCGTGTTCGAGGCGTTCGCGGAGGGCAAGCCAGTCACCCCGGCTGGCAGCTTCCCGCGCATTCCCCATGCCGAAGCGATGCTGAAATATGGCAGCGACAAGCCCGACCTGCGCAATCCCATCCTGATCCAGGACGTCACCGAGCATTTCGTGGGATCGGGCTTCGGCATCTTCGCGAGCCTAGTGGAAAGCGGCAGCGTTATCCGCGCCATCCCCGCGCCGGGTGCCGGCGCTGGCAGCCGCAAATTCTTCGACGACATGAACGTCTGGGCGCGGGGCGAGGGCTATTCGGGCCTCGGCTATATCAACATCAAGGACGGCGTGCCCGGCGGCCCCATCGCCAAGAATCATGGCGAGGAAGCGACCGCCAAGCTGATCGCGGCGCTGGGCCTTGGCCCCAATGACGGCGTGTTCTTCGCGGCGGGCAAGGAAAGCCAGGCCGCCAAGCTCGCCGGCCTCGCCCGCATCCGCGTGGGCGAGCAGCTGGACCTCATCGACAAGGACCGGTTCGACCTGTGCTGGATCGTCGATTTCCCCTTCTACGAATATGACGAGGACGAGAAGAAGATCGACTTCGCGCACAACCCCTTCTCCATGCCGCAGGGCGGGCTGGAGGCGTTGCAGACGCAGGATCCGCTCAGCCTCAAGGCCTATCAGTACGACATGGTCTGCAACGGCTACGAGATCGCGTCGGGATCGATCCGCAACCAGTCGCCAGAAGCGATGGTCAAGGCGTTCGAGCTGGTCGGCCTCAGCCAGGCGGACGTGGAGGAGCGCTTCGGTGGCCTCTATCGCGCGTTCCAATATGGCGCCCCGCCCCATGGCGGCATGGCGGCTGGCGTCGATCGTATCGTAATGCTGCTGTGCGGCGCGCAGAACCTGCGCGAGATCACGCTCTTCCCGATGAACCAGCGCGCCGAAGACCTGCTGATGGGCGCGCCCAGCCAGGCCGAACTCAAGCAGCTGCGCGAACTGCACATCCGTGTCGTGGAGCCGCAGGCGAAGGCGTGAGTTTTTCCCTTTGCGCCGTGCGCCCGCCGGGTCCAGCATGGCGCAAAGGAAAAGGACGCGCCCATGACCATCGACCTTGCCGATTACGAAACCGGGGCGAAGTACAAGGGCGACTATGACGCCGATCTTGCCGCTCTCCAGCATCGGCTGGCTAAGATACAGGTCGCGCATATCCTGCACGACCGGCGCAGCGTCATCCTGCTGGAAGGGTGGGATGCGGCGGGCAAGGGTGGGATCATCAAGCGGATGACCGCCGACTGGGACCCGCGCTATTATCAGGTCCACCCCATCGCCGCGCCCAGCGAGATCGAGCGCGACCATCATTTCCTCTGGCGCTTCTGGACGCGCCTGCCCGCAGGGCGCAATATCGCGATCTTCGACCGCAGCTGGTATGGGCGGGTGCTGGTGGAACGGGTCGAGGGCTTCTGTTCGAAGAAGGAGTGGAAGCGCGCCTATGACGAGATCAACGCCTTCGAGAAGCAGCAGGTCGAGGCGGGCACCAACCTCATCAAGCTGTTCGTCCACATCACGCAGGAAACGCAGGACGAACAGCTGGCGCAGCGGCTCGATACGCCGTGGAAGCGGTGGAAGACCGGCGCGGACGATTATCGCAACCGGGCGCATCGGGCGGACTATCTCGACGCCATGCATGCCATGTTCAAGAAGACGGACAGCAAGCACGCGCCATGGACGGTGATCGACAATAATAATCGCAAGGCGGGCCGGATCGCGGCGCTGACGCAGGTCGCCGACCGGCTGGAGCAATTGGTGCCGATGGACTTTCCCGACGCGGACCCGGCCGTGGTGAAGCTGGCGCGGGACGCCTTTGGCTATCAGCCCGGCAAAAGCTGAAAAAATGGCGGAAAATCGCCCTTTGTCATCAAAGTGTCACCAAATCCTAACCCGGCATTTACCATTGGGGCGCTAGTCCCCGGCCATGATTTCCGCCGACCGCATCGCGCCTGACGCGTTCGCCCCCGTGCCTTGTGTGGCCTTAGCAGAGGCCGCGCCGGTCGTGCGGCTGGGGCAAAAGCTGAGCGATGCGGTCGATTTCTTTCAGTCGGATCCGGGGCTGCGGCTGCTGCCAGTGCTAAACGGGGCCGGCCGGCCTGTCGGCGCCATCTACGAGCGGGACATGCGGCGCATCCTGTTCAACCCCTTCGGCCATGCGCTGCTGCGCAATCCCAGCTTCGGCGGGCGGCTGGACGATCATGTCCATCGCTGCGCGACCGTGGAGCGCACCGCGAGCGTCGAGGCGCTGGTCGACCTGTTCGCGGCGCAGGGGGCAGGCTGCGAGGGGCTGATCGTTACCGAGAGCGGCCTCTATGCCGGCGTGCTGGGCGGGCCGGCGCTGTTGCGGCTGACGGCGGAGCGCGACGCCCGGGCATCGCTGGCGCGGACAGCGCAGGTCGAGCATGTGACGCGCGAAAGCGCCGCCTTCCGCCATGACGTCGCGGTGATGATCGCTGATCTTACCGCCATGGCCCACCGCTTGTCCGATCTTGCCGCCAAGGCGGTGGACCGCGCGGCCGGAGATGGGGCGGATTCTGTGGCGATGGCCGCCGCCGCGGCACAGACTGCGGAGCGGCTGACGCAGCTGTCGTCAGGCGGCGCGGAACTTGGCGCACTGTTCCAGACGATGGAGGAAGAGGCGCAGAATGCGGGCCAGGCGATCCGGCAAGCTGCGGCGCACAGCCGCGCGGGCCTCAAACGCAGCGCGGCCCTGCGCGAGGAGGCGGACGGGATTGGTGAAGTGATCGCCCTGATCGACGACATCGCCGCCGCCACCGCGATGCTGGCGCTCAATGCCGGGATAGAGGCCGCACGCGCGGGGGAAGCGGGCCATGGGTTCGCGGTGGTTGCGCGCGAGGTCAAGCTGCTGGCGCAACAGACACGCGCCGCCGCTGCCGGTATTGCGGGCCGGATCGACCATATTCGCGGGGCGATCGCCGAGGCTGCCGCGAGCCACGCCCATATGGATGCCACCATGTCGCGGGCCGATCGCCTCTCCAGTGCGGTGTTCGACGCCGTAAGCCGACAGGGCGCGTTCAGCCGGGCGATGGCGCAGAGCGTCGCCGAAGCGGGCGCGTCGAGCGACCATATCCGCGCCGGCGCGCGCCAGATCGGCGACAATGCGCAGGCCAGCGTCGAAGCCGCGCGGGGCATGGGCCAGGTGGCGGACCGGCTGGCGGCGGAGGCCCATCGGCTGGAACGGCGCGCGGGCGGGTTCATCGCGGCGATCAGCGCCGCCTGAGGCACAAATCAACGCTGGCGCGCGCTTCGAAAGCCGCTAGGCTGGCTGCCCAAGGAAAGACAAAGGAGAGGACGCCATGCTCGTGATGTTCGTCGGCACCGACCGGACCCAGACCGCGATCAATCCCGCTCAGGTCACCTTCGTCACGCAGGTCAGCGACGGCACCCGCATCCGCTTCGGCGAAGGGCGCAGCGTTACCGTGACCGAGCCGATCGACGCCGTGCTGGACAGCCTCAACCGCGCGCTGCGCCCGCACGAATAGACGCCGCCCCGATCAGTCGGGGTAGCGGATCGCCATCACCTCATATTCCTTTTCTCCGGCGGGAAGGCGGACGCGGCGCAGATCGCCGACAGCCGCCCCGCGCAGCGCGCGGGCGATGGGCGATCCCCAGCCTATGCGCCCGGCGTCCACGTCCGTCTCGTCATTGCCGACGATGGTGACAGTGCGCTGGTTGTCATCCTCGTCCGCAATCGTGACGGTCGCGCCGAAATAAACCCGGCCTTTGTCGGGCTGCTGGCGGGGATCCACGACCTTGGCGTCCTTCATCTTCTTCGACAGGCGCTTCAATTGCCCGTCGATTTCGCGCATCCGCTTGCGACCATAGAGATAGTCGCCATTCTCGCTGCGGTCGCCATTGCCGGCCGCCCAGCTCACCACCTCCACAATGCGCGGTCGCTCGACGCCCAGCAGGTGATCATATTCGGCGCGCAGCTTCGCGAAGCCTTCGGGCGTGATGTAGTTGGGGTAGGGGGCGGTCATGCCGATGCCCTATAAGCTAATCGCGTTGTCGTCATCCCGGGCTTGGACCCGGGATCCCGCTTTCTTGACGAGGGCCGCTGAAGGAAGGAGCGGAACCGCGAGTCAAGTCCGGGATGACGACCAAATAGATCGGATCAACCCGGCGTCTGCTTGCCCAGATAGCGGCTGAGGACGGCGGTGGTGCCCCGGAACTTCGCGCGTTCGGGGTTCATCGCTTCGTAGACGACGGCGTTTTCAAGCACGCGCTGCACATAGTTGCGCGTTTCGAAGATCGGGATCTGTTCGATCCAGCGCAGCATGTCCGCGCCGCCGATGCGCGGGTCGCCATTGGCGGCGATCCACTTGTTCACATTGCCCGGCCCGGCATTATAGGCGGCGACCGCCAGCGGGTAGCTGCCGCCATAATAATCGAGCATCCGCTGGAAATAGGCGGACCCCAGCATGATGTTGTAGCTCGGCTCGTTCAGCGATGAAGGACTGTAGCTCATGCCGAGCTTCCCCGCCTGCTCGCGCGCGGTGCCGGGCATCAGCTGCATCAGGCCTCGCGCCCCGGCATGGCTGACGATCTGGCGGTCGAACTGGCTTTCCTGCCGCGCGATCGCATGGACCATGGTCCAGTTATATTGCGCCTCGCTCGGCACCGGGACGCGGGGAAAGGCGCTGGTGCCGTAGCCGGTAAGGCCGCTGGAGACGGCGCGGCGGCCTACCATCACGCCCATGTCGGGCCGGCCCAGCGTCTGCGCCAGTTCGGCGGCGAGAAAATGGTCGGCGTCGCTGTCGGCATTGTTGGCGATGGCGCGGGCGAATTTGCTCTGATCCTCCCAATAGCCCATCTGACCCAGCGCCTTGACCGCGCGCACGACCGATCGGTTGTCGAACGCGGCCCGTTCGGCGGCGGAGATGGGCACCGGCCGCTCCACGATGGCGGGAGGAGGCACCGGGCGGCCCAGCCGCTCCAGCGCCAATTGGCCGTAAAACTGGTCGGGATAGGCGGCGGCCTGCGTGAAATAGCTGGTGGCTGTCGCGGAGTCCCCGGACAACAGCGCGGCGCGACCGGCCCAGTAGAAGCCCTTGGACCGGGTCTGTGGCGACTTGGCGGCGTTGGCGTAGGCGCGGAACATCGCCATCGCGTCCGCAGGGCGGTTGAGATTGTAGAAGGCGGTGCTGCCCGCCAGCCAGGCCAGGCTGGTATAATCGTCCCGCACGCCGATCGGCTGGTCCGACAGGTCGGTGCCGGGTGCCACGGCATCGTCTATCTTGCTGGCGATGCCATAGGCGAAGCTCCACTGGCTGTCGTTGGCAGCGGCGCGCGCCTGGCCCAGCAGCACTTCGTAGAATTTCTCCGCATTGGCTGGACGGTAGGTAGCGGCCGGGCGATTCGCGAGATATTGGCGCGCGCCCACCCAATTGCCGCTGTCGCGCATCCACAGTGCCTTGTCCGCGACATAGCCTGCGTCGCTTGCGCCCGCTGCGTCTGCGGCCTGCATCAGCATGGCGGCGTCGGGCGACTTGCGGCGGAAGGCGATCCGCGTTTGGAAAGCGGGGCGGCGCGCCGGACTGACATAGGCGATCATCCGCGCCGCGCCGGCCAGGTCGTTCGCCCACAGGAGCGCGTCGGCACGCTGGTCATGATCCGCAGGGGTAAGGCCGGAGCCGAACAGGGACAGCAAGCGCGCTTCGTCCGTCGGGCTCAGCGAACCGCCGACCCACGCGTTGCGCGCAGCGACCTTCGCCTCCGCCATCCGGCCGAGCTGCATCAGCGCGAGCGCGTTGCGGGCGTGGCCGGTCGCGGTGCGCGCGGGGTAGCGGGCGAAGAAGGCGGCGACCTGAGCCGGATCGAAGCTGTCGGGATTGATGCCCGTCTCCGCCAGCCGGCGCATCCGGTCCTCGCCGGGCCAGCCGGGATTGGCGATCAGGAAGCTCGCATAGGTCGAAAAGCCCAGGCCGTCGCTCTGCTGGAGCGCACGCCATTGGCTGATCGTGCCGACGATGCCGCTGTCCTGCGCCATGCCGATGCGGCTTTGCGCCTGCTGCCATGGCGAAGGCTGGCTGTCCTGTGCGGGCAGGGGCTGGACCATCGCTCCCGTCGAAGATCCATATTCGGGCGGCACCGGCTGGACCGTCTCGGTTTGGGCGCCGGCACCGGCGGTCATGAGCAGCAAGGCAATGATCGGCATGCGTATAAGGTAACTTTCGACATGGGATGAGGCGCGCATGCTGGACATTATCCCCATTGCATCCTTATCAGGCCCTGAATGACGCGCTATAGCGCCCCGCTTGACCGATCATGCCCCGGCCGCCCGGAGAAATGAAGGAGTAAAATCATGTTTTCGGGCTCGATTCCGGCTCTGGTGACCCCGTTTCGCGACGGGCGGGTGGACGAGGCGGCGTTTCGCGCCTTCGTCGACTGGCAGATCGCGGAAGGATCGAGCGCGCTGGTGCCCTGCGGCACGACCGGGGAAAGCGCCACCATGACCGTGGAGGAGCATAACCGCGTCATCGCCATCTGCGTCGATCAGGCGGCGGGGCGGGTGCCGGTGATCGCCGGATGCGGGTCCAACGACACCCGGATCGCGCTTGAACATATGTACGCGGCGCAAGCTGCTGGCGCGGACGCCGCGCTGGTGGTCGCGCCCTATTACAACAAGCCGAATCAGGAGGGGGTGTATCGCCATTTCGCCTATCTGGCGGAGCGGTGCGACCTGCCCATCATCCTCTACAATGTGCCAAGCCGCACCATCACCGACATCGGCGTGCCCGTCATCCACCGCCTGTCGGAGGAATATCAGAGCGTGGTGGGGATCAAGGACGCCACCGGGAATCTCGGGCGGGTCACCGCGCAGCGCCTGGCCTGCCGCGCCGACTTCTGCCAGCTTTCCGGCAATGACGAAACGGCACTCGGCTTCAACGCGATGGGCGGCAAGGGGTGCATCAGCGTCACCGCCAATGTCGCGCCGCGGCTTTGTGCCGAGTTCCAGGCGGCCTGCGCCGCGAACGATTGGGATGGCGCGTTGGCGCTACAGGATCGTCTCTATCCCCTGCATGACGCGCTGTTCAGCGATTCTTCACCCGGCCCGGTTAAATATGCGCTCACGCGGGTCCGGCCCGACATGCCGGGCGACGTTCGCCTGCCGATCACCTGGCCTTCGGAATCGAGCCGGGCGGCGGTGGACCGGGCGCTGGAGATTGCGGGGCTGGTGTGACGCGCCCCAGCACCTATATGGTGAAGTGAGTTAGAACCGATACATGGCCCGCCCCCGTCCCGAAACCTTCGACAAGAAGAAGATCGTCGCCGAGAACCGGCGGGCGAAGTTCGAATATTTCCTGGAGGACGTGTTCGAAGCCGGGATCGCCTTGCAGGGCACCGAAGTGAAATCGCTGCGCTTTGGCGAAGGCAATATCGCCGAAAGCTATGCCGAGGTGAAGGGCAGCCAAGTGTGGCTGGTCAACAGCAACATCCCCGAATTCAGCCATGGCAACCGCTTCAACCATGAATCCAAACGGCCCCGCAAGCTGTTGCTGCACGAGCGCGAGATCGCCCGGATGCACGGCGCTGTCGAGCGCAAGGGCATGACGCTGGTGCCGCTGTCGCTCTATTTCAACAGCCGCGGCAAGGTGAAGGTCGAACTGGCGCTGGCCAAGGGCAAGCAGAACCATGACAAGCGCGAGACGATCAAGGAGCGCGACTGGAAGCGGGATCAGCAGCGCATCATGAAGGCGCACGGTTGATGAGCCGTCTGACCCGCTGGTGGCACGCCAATTGCCCGACCCGCGAGTCGCTGGAGCAGAGCCGCGTTCTTGCCCCCGTCGCCCATCGCGTGCTGGAACCCTCGCTCTGGCGCTTCACGCGCCGGTCGGTGCCGCGCGGGGTGGCGCTGGGCCTGTTCGTCGGCATCTTCCTGCTGATCCCTGGCGTGCAGATCGCCGGCGCGGCGCTGCTGGCGCTGCCCTTCCGCGCCAACATCCCCGTCGCCGCCGCGATGACATTCCTGTCCAACCCTGCGACCACGCCGCTGATCCTCATGGCATCGGTGTGGCTCGGCAACTGGATATTGGGCCGCAGCGCCGACGCGTCGGGCTTCATGGCGCTGGTTGATCGCCACGCCTCGATCCGCGAATGGACCGCCTGGCTCTTTTCCGAAGCCGCGCCGGCCATGCTGCTCGGCCTCTTCCTCATCTCGCTCGCCTGCGCGGTCGTCGGCTATGTCCTCGCGGACTGGTTCTGGCGCCACCGCATGGGCCGCAAATGGCAGGCCCGCAAATTGAGGATTGGCAAGGTCCACCAAAGCAGCGCATTGGAGAAGGCGCGCGTCTGACATCGCGGCGCGCCGGTTCCGGGTGATTGCAGGGATATGGGGTTGAAAAGGGGTGAAGATGCCTGGCTGAACCAGCCGCGCTCGCGCTTGGCGATGCCGCTGCTGATCGTCGCGGCGCTGGCGTCCGCCCTGCTGGTCCTCTACGCCGCCGGCAGCCTGCCGCTGGCCGCCGGCTTCGCCGCTGCCGTGCTGACCGCCGCCGCGCTGATGGTCTGGTATCAGCGCCTCTATCCGCCCGACGTGGTCAACCGTGACGCCACGCCCGACTGGACCGTGGCGCGCGCCGCCGCCGACGCCTCCACCATGGCGATCGCCGTCACCGACCGGGCGGGAAAGCTGGTCTGCGCCAGCGACCTGTTCGGCGAATGGTTCCCCGGCTATCCGACGCCCCCCGCCATCACCGCCGACGAAGCGCTTTCCGCCAGCCTGGCCTCGGTCGCCCGCGCGGCGTGGCGCGACGGCGAGGCGCGGCACGAGGGCATGGTGCAGGGCGCGTTGCGGCTGGATGTCGATGTGACGCGCACCGGTCGGACGGAGGAATATCTGCTCTGGCGCTTCACGCCCGTGCGCCTGCCCAGCGCGCTGGACGACGTGCACCGCTTCCTCACCGGGGAGGCGGGGCGGCAGCTGGGCGAAGCAGGCATCATGGCGGTGATGATCGGCGGGGAAGGGCGCATCCGCGCCGCCAACGGCGCCTTCCTGCTGCGCGCCGCGGGGCGCATCGACGCCAATATCACCGGCCGGGACTTCGCCGCCCATATGCGCGTGGACGACAAGGGTCGGCTGTTCCTGGCGCGGGAGGAGCAGGGCGGGCTGCCGCTCCATCTGCTCCAAGTGCCGCTGAAGCGCGCGGCCCAGCCGCACGGCGTCCAGACGTCGGCGCAGGACGGGCCGATGCTGCTGCTGCTGATCGATGAGCCTTCGGGCGGCGGCGGCACGTCGGCGCTATCCTATATCGAAACTTTGTTGTCGCTGCTGCCCTTCGGCCTCGCCATGGCGGACCGCGACGGGCGGATGCTCTTCGCCAACCATGCCTTCGCCCGCGCCGCCGGGATCAAGGGAGACAAGCCGAGCTATCCCGGCGACCTCGTCGTGCGGGAGGACCAGGCGGCCGTGGCCGACGCCGTGCGCCGCTTCGCGGTCGGGCCGCAGATGTCGGGCGACATCGCCGTGCGGATGCGCGACAATCCTGACGATCCGGTCGCGCTCAGCCTGGCGGGCGTGCGGGGCCTGGGCGAAGCGGCGGTGCTGCTCAGCCTCAAGGACAATAGCGAGGAATCGATGCTGAAGCGCCAGGTGGCGCAGGCAACGAAGATGCAGGCGATCGGCCAGCTCGCCGGCGGCGTGGCGCATGATTTCAACAACATCCTGACCGCCATCATCGGCCATTGCGACCTGATGATGATGCGCCATACGCCCGGCGACAGCGATTATGACGACATCCAGCAGGTGAAGTCGAACAGCAACCGCGCCGCCGCGCTCACCCGCCAGCTGCTCGCCTTTTCGCGCCAGCAAACCTTGCGGCCCCAGATATTGCAGCTGCCCGACATCGTCGCCGACGTGTCCACGTTGCTCAAGCGCCTGCTGGGCGAGAATGTGAAGCTGGACGTCACCCATGGCCGCAATCTGGGCGCGGTGCGCGCCGACCCCGGCCAGATGGAGCAGGTGATCGTGAACCTGGCCGTCAACGCCCGCGACGCCATGCCCGAAGGCGGCACGCTGCACATCCAGACCTATGCCGTGCCCGCCGCCAAGGTGCGGGACATGCGTCAGCAGATCCTGCCCGTCGCCGACTATAGCGCGCTGCGCGTGTCCGATACCGGGCTTGGCATCCCGCCCGACATATTGGCGAAGATCTTCGAGCCCTTCTTCACCACCAAGGAACTGGGCAAGGGCACGGGCCTTGGTCTGTCGACCGTCTATGGCATCGTCAAGCAGTCGGGCGGCTATATCTTCGCCGAATCCGAACTGGGGCGCGGCGCCAGCTTCGTCATCTACCTGCCGGTGCACAGCGGAGAGGCGGAGCAGCCGGCGGCTCCGGCCGCCCTGTCCGCGCGGGCGGACACATGGGGAACCGGCACGATCCTGCTGGTGGAGGACGAGGACATGGTCCGCGCCGTCGCCGAACGCGCACTCACGCGCCAGGGCTACAAGGTGTTGACGGCCAATGACGGCGAACAGGGGCTGGAAGTGCTTGCGGGCGGGGAGGAGATCGACCTGCTGATCTCCGACGTGGTGATGCCCAATATGGACGGCCCGGCGATGGTCGCCCGCGCCCGCGACACCCATCCCGACCTGCCGGTGCTGTTCATGTCGGGCTATGCCGAGGAACAGCTGCGCAAGTCGATCGACATCGCCAACGTCGCCTTCCTGCCCAAGCCCTTCTCCGTCAGCCAGCTGGCGCAGGCGGCGCGCGAGGCGATGGCGCAGCGGCCGGCGGCGGAATAGGGCTCAATCGCCCGAAACCTTGCCTTCATCGTCCTTCAGCCTGGCCTTGACGCGCCGCGACCGCGCCGCCTGGATCAGATTCTCGATCTCGAACAGCAAGTTCCGGCCTTGGTCCGTCTTGCCATTGGTGTCATCGGGATCGTCGGCGAACAAGGCCTTGGCTCGCGCCGCTAGGTCCATAAGCTGTGCATAGCGCTCCTCGCCCAGCTTCTTGCGGACCTTGCCGAACCCTTCGGTGAGCGAAAAGAATTCTGTGTCGATATTTTGCCTGACGAAGTACCCTGTCTTGTCGATGAAGGTCGGCGCTCCCAGGATCATTGATCCCAACAGGTCGTAAATTTCACTCAGAGTGGCAGGGATATAGGGGTTTGGGTTACGATAGGGATGTCCAGCATCACTCATTATTTCGTCTCCGGCCGAACTATTAGATAAGTGCTGTCTGATCCGACCTGACGAGGCCGGATTATGATGACATGGGTAGGTCTAAAGTCCGCCTCAAAAAAGCCTCTTATTTGTCCAGTTTTCAAGGTTTTCTGCGTCAATGTGACATCGTACGCGATGTCTCCGACTCTTGCATCGGGAAGACGGAAGCTTGTCTCACCGGCCGAACTATTATTTTCTCGACGATTAACGCGCACTGGACCTTTTCCCGCCGCATCAATGCCGAACCGCGAAAAATTCTTGCGGAGGTCAAACCTTACTCGCCGATCGATAAAATTACCGAGAGCTTCTGCATTAGGTTTCGTGGACAAAGGGTATCCATTGCAGGGCTGAGACGAGATTGACGAAGCCGAGGTAGGACTCTTTGGTTTTGTCGTATCGAGTTGCGATACGCCGCCAGTTCTTGAGTTTGTTGAAGAGGC